>JBLHLU010000018.1:0-25521 GCA_047623385.1 Paraglaciecola psychrophila | reverse complement strand
CCGCCATTCGTTAGCGCGCAAACCTCGTCACCTAGCCGATACTTGTCGACCTCACTGCCGACCCCAGCAACCACCCCGGAAACCTCCAAACCTAGTATTGGGGAGGCCCCTGGTGGCGGCGGATACAGCCCCAGACGCTGAATAACGTCTGGCCGATTAACCCCGGCATAGGCTACTTTAATAAGCACGTCGCCGGCGCCTAGCTGCGGGATTTCGGTGTCGCCTATCACCATTCCGGAAACATCCCCGGGCTCTTTTATATCAACAAAACGCATGCTCAATACTCCGGTAAAATTCGCTAACAGACACCCTTACTGGGGGCCAAGATCGACGCAAAGTGTAACAGTGCAAGCGGCTACAACGCCAATCAAACCGGTCCTTGAAAGTGATGCACCCATGGTTATTGGGTGAATCACCGGTGCTCGCAGATTACCGCACCGCCAGCAATCGAAACCGCTGTTAAGCCAGGTAATAGCCCCCAGCCAGCCACCATTGTGACGCTAACGAGCTCCTGCCTATCTGCAATCGATGTATATTTTGACTATTAGCCTGTGTAGTATCGGTAGTAACCAGCAGTACACAGGCCTGGCGTTTAAACCGGATGAGCAGAGCATGAGCGACATTACAGATAGACGATCACCGCGCATTGAGCTGAGCCAACCGATGCTACTACTGGACCTTATCAATGGCGGGGTATTCGGTGAATTGGTCAATATCACCGCCGAAGGTATGATGGCTGTAATCACTCAAAATTTACCGGCTCAATCGATTTATCAGCTGTCGTTACAGCTGCCGGAAGCGATCGATGGCGACCGCGAAATCACCCTAGGGATCGATTGCCTGTGGTGCCGTCAGGCCGACAGCCCGCAGCGCTACTGGGCAGGATTTCAAATTATCGATGCCTCTGACCGCGCACTTGAACAGCTCGCCACGCTGCTTGAAAAGTATGCAAAATAGGTCGGTGTTTACTGCGATCATCTCGATCCTTGCTGGGCGCTAGCCTCAGGAATCTTTTTACCAGCGAGCCAATCACCGCTGAGCACAGCCTATGTCGCCCCTAGAATCAGCCAAGCGGCGCTGAACCAACAATAGCCGCTGCCTAAAGAGCAACACCTCAACCTCAATCTAAGCTCGGCAAATCCAGCCCGGCTCAGCTAGCCCTGGGCAATGATCTGGATCGCATTCTAGCCGCTGACTACAGCGACAGCGGCACCGACCTGCGCAACTTCGTTAGCCTAAACGGCATCCCGGAGGCCAAGCAGTTGCTTGCACCCAGCGCGGGGTCGCTGCGGATCCTCAAAGCAAGGCATCGGCTCTGTGCCGCGCTTCTGCAACTTCTGCGGCATCGGCTACTGCGCTGCAGCGATACAGCGATACAGCCCATAGCCAAGCTGGGTAGCATTAGAGCAGCCGACCTGTTGGTATTTTGGGACAGCGCCAATGCCTTACACAGCCTAAACCAGAGCACCGCGGAACCGTGCAACATCATCGGCTACTGCCGCCTCGAGGGCACTGAAAACAGCGTACTAATATCGGCTCGACCTCCAAAATCATGTTAGCGAAACTGGCGGGGTCTTTGTCGCTGACTCTCGCAACAATTTGGCAGCACTCAGCGGCGGCTGCGCTTTATCACGATAGGTGCTGATAAAATCAACTCGTTGCAACAGCTTAAGTTTCTTCGCAGTAGCATTAGTAAAAAGGCGCATAGAGAAAAACAGGGCCGCCGCTATGAAGCCGCCTTTGGGTGCAGTACTGCAGGTACTGCTCAGGTGACGGGGGAATTTGAATCTGGGCATCTCGACAGAACCGCACTGAGGCTACTTTATCGCCTTTGGCAGCCACACCGGGCTGGCTAATGAGATTGTTAAGCGGGCAGCACAATGGCGGTAAAACTAACGCCGGCGGCGGCAACGATCCGAGAGATTGCAATAGGCGACTGGCACCTAGCTACCCCAGCTGCGCCACAATCGATAAGGTAACGGCGATATGTCAGCTGTGCCAAACTGGCCTCAGCGCAGCAACAACCTACTCAACACTGAGACGCAGCTCGCCGACAAATAACCAGCATTAGCTGTCACTGCCGTTATTGAGCGGCCGAGAGCCGCCCGGTAGCGGAAAAGCCGAAACGTTACTGGCACTGGAGCCAACTTCGAGTATCTTGCCGACACCTTCTTTTTCTACCTCATCGATACGAATAATTGAATGCGTCGGGATATAAGAGCGCGAAACCCCTTGGAATTCCGTTTTTAACTTTTCCTCACCGGGGTCCACTATCATCTGACTACGACCGCCAAATACAAACTCTTCCGCCTCGATAAAACCGTACATTTCACTCTGGAAAATCGCCCGGGCATAAAGCTCATACACTTTGTTCTGATTAAGGAAAATAATTTTATAAATGGGCGTGGTTTCGGACATAGAGGGTGTTTACCTTAAAACGCAACGGCGATAAATGGCCGACTGTCGAATGAACGAAGTCCGGCCGGTAGAGCAGCCCTGCAGGGAGCTAACCCTAAACCAGTGGCTGACCGGTGACTTTATCACAGCGCGTTGAAAAAATACCCCGTTTTCACCGATTACTGTATAATCTAGACCGATGATTATACGGGCTCTAAGGCCCACCGGGTCCGCTGCGGCCCAGCGACTACAATCCAGGTATCACCATGACAAAAGCACCACATTCTGAAGCCATCACCGCAGCTGCTACAGCCCCCACCCCAACGGGTGATGGAGCCGAACCGACAGCACCGAAGAAGCTGTTTATCAAGACCCACGGCTGCCAGATGAACGAATACGACTCCAACCGCCTGGAAGACTTACTGGGCGTCAGCCATGGGCTGGTCATTACTGACAATCCCGATGAGGCCGATGTGCTGATGCTCAACACCTGTTCGATCCGTGAAAAGGCTCAAGAGAAAGTATTTCACCAACTGGGACGCTGGAGAAAATTAAAAGAAAAAAATCCCGACCTGATTATTGGGGTCGGCGGCTGCGTAGCCAGCCAAGAGGGAGCGGCCATTGGCAAGAGAGCACCTTTTGTCGATGTCATCTTCGGCCCTCAAACGCTGCATAGAGTACCGGCTATGATTGAGGCCAGCAAACACGACGGCCCCATATTAGTTGATGTCACTTTTCCCGAAATTGAGAAATTTGATGCCCTGCCTGAGCCCTCTACCGATGGCCCCAGTGCCTTTGTCTCTATCATGGAAGGCTGTTCCAAATATTGCACATTCTGTGTGGTGCCCTATACCCGAGGCGAAGAAGTGAGCCGCCCCTTCGACGACGTGATCGCAGAAATTGCTCACCTAGCCGGCAATGGAGTTCGAGAGGTCAACTTATTGGGTCAAAATGTTAACGCCTACCGGGGCGATAATCATCAGGGCGAGATCATCGAATTTGCCGAATTGTTGAGTTTTGTCGCTGCGGTACCCGGTATAGAGCGTATTCGCTACACGACCTCCCACCCAGTTGAGTTCAGCGACGCGCTGATTGCAGCCTATGCCGAGATCCCGGAACTAGTGGACCACTTACATCTACCGGTGCAGAGCGGCTCCGACCGTATATTAGCTGCCATGAAACGCGGTCACACCCGCACTGAATACATTAGCAAGCTCAAACGCCTGCAACAGATTCGCCCCAACCTCAGTTTTTCTTCAGATTTTATTATTGGCTTTCCCGGTGAAACCGAGCAAGACTTCCAGGACACCATGGACTTAATCAAAGACATCGGCTTCGATCTGTCTTTCAGCTTTATCTATAGCGCACGGCCCGGCACCCCCGCAGCAGAGCTGACGGACGACACACCTGAGCCAGTAAAAAAAGAGCGCTTGCAAATTCTGCAGCGACAAATCAACTTGCAAACCCAGCAAATCAGCCGACAAATGGTCGGTAATCACGAGCGAATACTGGTAACTGGCCCCTCCAAGAAAGATCCCGGGCAGCTTCAAGGGCGTACAGAGAATAATCGAGTAGTTAACTTTAGTTCTAACAATCAATCACTTATCGGCAATTTTGTCACTATCGCGGTTGAAGAAGCACTGCCGAATTCACTGCGCGGGCGCCTGCTAGAAGAAAAGTAAACGATCGGTACATTGTGCTGTTCTATGGTATTACTCAACCCATAATCGGTATATGCTTAAACCCTTGTGGCGGGCACTTCCGTAGAACCCGTGTTAGCCCTTATAGTCAGCCCTTATAGAGGCAATTTGAAAACTACAGTTAGTAACAAAATCAAGCCCAGCCAGGCCGCCGATACTCCTCAAGCGCAGACCGATAGCGCCCACTGCGCGCTAAGCCTAGAACCTAACGATGCCCGTGCACTGGCTAGCCTATGCGGGCAGTTTGACGCACATCTACGCCAAATCGAGCAGCGGCTGTCGATACGAGTAAAAAATCGCGGTAACCAGTTCGAACTGCAGGGCCCGGCAGCCACCATCGCTGCGGCTAGTGTGTTATTAGAAGTACTCTACAGCGAAGCACTGGAGGGCATCACTATTAATCCGGAAACTATTCATTTGAACTTGCAGGAATCGGGGTTGGCACAACTGCAAGATCCACCGCTACAGCAAGATGTCGAGCCTATAAGCCTTATTCGCACCAAAAAAGTGACGATAAAGCCCCGTGGCAAAAACCAGCAGGGCTATGTTCGTTCGGTGCTCAACCATGACATTAACTTTGGTATCGGCCCAGCGGGTACCGGCAAGACCTACCTCGCCGTAGCCTGTGCAGTACAGTCGATTATCAACGACGAAGTGCAGCGTATTTTACTGGTGCGACCAGCGGTAGAAGCGGGCGAAAAACTGGGGTTTTTACCCGGTGATCTGGCGCAAAAGATAGACCCTTATTTACGTCCGCTGTACGACGCACTCTACGAGATGCTCGGTGTTGATACCGTCACCAAAATGATTGAGCGCAATGTTATTGAAATAGCGCCCTTGGCTTATATGCGCGGGCGCACCTTAAATGACTCCTATATCATTCTCGATGAGGCGCAAAACACCACCAAAGAACAGATGAAGATGTTTTTAACTCGCATCGGTTTTGGATCCACCGCGGTTATCACCGGTGACGCCACCCAAATTGACTTACCCCGGGGTCAGCAGTCTGGTCTGACCCATGCGATCAAGGTTCTGGAGAACGTGGAAGATATCAGTTTCACTTATTTTCAATCGAAAGATGTGGTGCGTCACCCGCTAGTGCAGAAAATAGTTGATGCCTACGAGTCACTTGAAAGCGAGACCTCATCACTGGATCGAGACAATCGAAGCCGAGACCAAAAACGCACAGTGACAAGCCCGAGCCATGAATCTTAATATCGACCTGCAAGTCGCCAGCGACGAGGACGAGCACCCTCCCCCGGCAGACTTTAAGCGCTGGGTGGCGGCGGCTATAGGCAACCGTCGAGACGCAGCCCAAATGTGTATTCGTATCGTCGACAGCGCTGAAATCACTCAGCTCAACGGTGATTATCGCGCCCAGCCAAAGCCTACTAACGTCTTATCTTTTCCCGCAGACCTACCTGACTATATTGATATTCCGCTGCTAGGTGACTTAGTCATTTGCGCGCGGGTGGTCAATGAAGAGGCCCTGCAGCAACATAAAACGCCGCAAGATCACTGGGCCCATATGGTCATTCACGGTACTTTGCACCTGCTCGGCTTTGATCACATTATTGATCATGAAGCGCAGGTCATGGAGCGCCTAGAGATCGAATTGTTACAGTCATTGAGTATTGGCAACCCCTACGAAAGTATTCACTAAGTCTGTCAGTGCCGCTATTAGCGATGCGGCAACCGACGCTATATCAGGATTAAAACTGTAGTCATGAGCGAAGACCGATCACCACCCGAGCAGGACGACAAGTCCTGGCTAGAAAAAATAGCCCACGCCTTCTCCAGCGAACCTAAGTCTCGTCAGGACTTGCTCGAGATATTGCGGGTAGCAAAAAACAACGATGTTATCGACGACGACGCGATCGATATTATTGACGGCGCAATGAAAGTTTCACAGATGCAGGCCCGCGAGATTATGGTGCCGCGCACGCAAATGACGGTGCTTAATCTAAAACAACCGTTAACTGAGTTAATGCGCCTTATTGTCGACAGCGGTCACTCGCGCTATCCGGTGGTCGGGGAAAATACCGACGTAGTGCTGGGTATACTGCTGGCCAAGGATTTACTGCCACACCTGCTGGACTTCAATGCCGACGATTTTGATATCGCCTCACTGATAAGGCCTGCAAACGTGGTGCCTGAGAGCAAGCGTCTCAATATTCTGCTGCGTGAGTTTCGCGAGACTCGCAAACATATGGCCATAGTAATAGACGAGTATGGCGGTGTTGCCGGTCTGATCACCATCGAAGACGTACTCGAAGAAATTGTTGGTGAAATTGAAGACGAACACGACGTTGAGCCGGACACTTTTATCAAAAAATTGGCCGATAACGACTATATTATCAAAGCTCTGACCCCGATCGACGACTTCAACGAAGTGTTTGACTGCAACTTCAGCGACGAGGAGTTTGATACCATCGGCGGCATTATTTTGCAAAACTTTGGCCATTTACCCCGGCGTAATGAAGTGGCGACGGTCAATGGTTTTGAGTTTAAAGTTCTTAATGCCGACAATCGTCAGGTCCATTTACTGCGCATGTCAGCGGTTAATGCCAGCTAGTGCCCAGCCCTGCCCCCACCTGTGAATAAGTTGTCAGCGGTATCGGCTGAAACAATACGCCATACCCTGTGCCATGGCTGGCGCGGCTATGCACTGGCATTAGTGGCGGGCTCACTGGTAACGCTATCGCTGGCACCCTTCAACATCTGGCCACTGGGGATTATCAGCCTGGCGCTATTAGCCATGCTACTTGATCGTGGCAGTCCGGCACTAGCTGCCAAAACCGGTTGGTTTTATGGCCTCGGTCTATTTGGCAGCGGCGTCTCCTGGGTCTTCGTTAGCATCCACGACTACGGTTATGCGCCGGTGCCGTTAGCGGCTCTACTGACATTGATTTTTTGTGCCGGGCTTGCGCTGCTCAGTGCCGCCACCGCCTACGGTTATACCCGTTGGTTACGCGCCGGTCCGCTCGGTAATACCGTCGGATTTGCGGCGGCAGTGGTATTGGGAGAGTGGCTCAGAAGCTGGCTGTTAACGGGTTTTCCCTGGCTGTATCTGGGTTATGGCCATATCGATACAGTGTTAGCGGGCTGGGCCCCCGTTGGCGGTGTCTGGGCAATCAGTTTTATCGTTGCCTACAGCGGCGCCGCTGCGACCGCAGCGCTATTGGGTCGCTGCCAGCGCTGGGGCCAGCTTGCCGCGGTACTGGGTTTGTGGCTGGGAGGCGCAGCGCTCAATCAACACCAGTGGGTCAACGCTGTCGACCGGGCACCGCTAAAGGTGGCGATGATACAGGCCAACATTTCTCAGCACGAAAAATGGAGCCCATCCGCTTATAGCCGAACACTGGCGACATACCGCGATATGAGTGCGCCACTATGGCACAGTCATGATATTGTCATTTGGCCCGAGGGCGCCGTTCCCAATTACTACCAAAATGCCAAGGGCTTCCTCGACACTATCGCTGAACAGGCGCAGAACGAGCAATCCACACTGATTACCGGGATTCCCTCTCGCCGCCAAGATCCCACTAGCCCTGTCGCCAAAAGCTATAACAGTATTATGGCCTTCGGTGCCGGCAGCGGTACTTATCACAAACAAAGGCTGGTGCCCTTTGGTGAATATATCCCACTGGAGGGCTTGCTGCGTGGCCTGATACAGTTTTTCGACATGCCCATGTCGGCCTTTAGCCCGGGCTCTAGCGAGCAATCACCACTCACTGCCGGAGATATAACCCTAGCTCCCTTTATCTGTTATGAAATTGTCTATCCGGAGCTTGTCAGCAGCTGGCTGCCGGCGGCAGACCTGTTGATCACCATCAGCAACGACGCCTGGTTTGGCCATTCGATCGGCCCTCTACAGCATTTAGAAATGGCACAGATGCGCGCGCTGGAGGCGGGTCGCTACCTGTTGCGCTCTACCGGTAGCGGAGTCAGCGCCATTATCGACCAGCGCGGACGCATTGTTACCCAAAGCCAACAGTTCACCACTGAGGTACTCAAAGGACAGGCTCGCATCTATAGCGGCACCACCCCGATCGCCGCGCAGGGAACTTGGCCAGTGATTCTATGGTGTCTGGTTATTTGTCTGGCCCTGCGACTCAGAACTTGGGCGCGTCAATAGTTACCCCGTAGAAATTGCCAAGACCATAATTAGGAACAGCACAATGAACATCGCTGTTGGCGAACTTTGCTGCTAAAATGTCCTGCTAGTTTCACACCGTTTGCGAAAAAGGCCGATCATGCAAGAGTTATACACCCCTAGGGAAATCGAACAACAAGCCCAGCAATACTGGCATGACAATCAGTGTTTTGTTGCCCATGTCGACACTAACAAAGACAAGTACTACTGTTTGGCCATGTTCCCCTACCCCAGCGGCAGACTGCATATGGGCCATGTGCGCAACTACAGTATCGCCGATGTAATCTCGCGCTATCAGCGCATGCTCGGTAAAAATGTGCTGCAGCCCATGGGTTGGGATGCCTTTGGCCTGCCGGCAGAAAATGCGGCACTTAAAAACAACGAATCGCCAGCTCGCTGGACTGAAGAAAACGTTGACTATATGCGCAACCAGCTAAAGCAGCTCGGTTTTGCCTATGACTGGACCAAGGAACTCGCCACCAGCAAGCCCGACTACTACCGCTGGGAACAATGGTTTTTCACTCGCTTGTATGAAAAGGGCTTGGTCTACAAAAAAACCTCCGCGGTGAACTGGTGCCCCCAAGACGAGACCGTGCTCGCCAACGAGCAGGTCATTGACGGCTGCTGCTGGCGCTGTGACACCCAGGTAGAGCGCAAGGAAATTCCGCAGTGGTTTATTAAGATCACCGCTTATGCCGACCAATTGCTGGCCGACCTAGACCAGCTGGACGGCTGGCCTGAACAGGTCAAGACTATGCAGCGCAACTGGATTGGTCGCAGTGAGGGGGTCGAAATGACCTTTGCTCTGGAGAAGAGTATCGCCGGCCTCGAGCATATCGAAGTGTATACCACCCGACCCGATACTTTAATGGGAGCGACCTATGTAAGCATTGCCGCTGAACACCCAATAAGTCTGGCACTAGCGCAGGACAATGTGGAATTGACCGCCTTTATCAGTGAGTGCAAGACCAGCTCAGTGGCCGAAGCGGATATGGCAACAATGGATAAAAAAGGCATCGCCGCCGGCATTGATGCTATCCACCCGATTAGTGGCGAGTCTGTCCCGGTATGGATAGCCAACTATGTGCTGATGGACTACGGCTCTGGAGCGGTGATGGCGGTACCCGCCCACGACGAACGCGACTTTGCCTTTGCCAACAAATATCAACTGCCAATAACTCAGGTCATTGCCAGTATCAACGAAGGCGAAGACAGCTTTGATCCGCTACAGTGGTGCGATTGGTATGCCAGTAAAAGTAATAGCTGCACCATTAATTCTGGCGAATTCAACGAGCTGAGTTTTCAGCAGGCCTTCGACGCCATCGCCGAGCGCCTGGAAAGCCTTGGCCGTGGCAGCAAGACCACCAATTACCGCCTGCGCGACTGGGGCGTGTCACGGCAGCGCTACTGGGGCGCTCCTATCCCCATTTTTAACCTTCCCGATGGTGGCGAAATCGCGGTACCCGCCGATCGCCTGCCGATTTTATTACCCGAAGATGTGAAGATGGACGGCGTCAACTCGCCGTTAAAAACCGATCCCACCTGGCGCGTCGATCAGCTAGACGGCTTGCCGGTCGAGCGCGAGACCGATACCTTTGACACGTTTATGGAATCGTCTTGGTATTACGCCCGCTTCACCAGCGCCGACTACGATAAGGGCATGTTAGACCCCGATGCCGCCAACTACTGGTTACCCGTCGATCAATATGTTGGCGGTATTGAACACGCTATTTTACATCTGCTGTACGCGCGCTTTTTTCACAAACTGATGCGCGACGAAGGCCTGATCAACTGCGATGAACCCTTCGACCGTTTGTTATGCCAGGGCATGGTGTTAAAAGACGGCAGTAAGATGTCAAAATCTAAGGGCAATACCGTCGACCCGCAATCAATGATCGAGCAATACGGCGCCGATACGGTGCGCCTGTTTATTATGTTTGCCGCACCACCAGAGCAATCACTAGAGTGGTCAGATTCCGCCGTCGGCGGTGCCCATAAGTTTTTGAATCGGCTCTGGACCCGAGTCTACAATCACCTTCAACAAGGTAAAGCGCCGGCATTGAATAGCGCAGCTCTCACCGAGGGACAACGGCAACTGCGGCGTAAGACCCACGAGACCATCGCAAAAATAAGCGATGACTTTGATCGCAGACTAACCTTTAATACCGCTATTGCCGCCATCATGGAACTGACCAACGAAATAGGTAAGTTGCAAGATCGAGAGGGCCAAGGGCTAGCAGTTGAGCGCGAGGCACTAGAAGCCATTGTGAAAATGCTGTCGCCAATCGCTCCCCATTTTTGTCATCAACTGTGGCACAACTTGGGCTATAAGAATGCCATTATCGATCAGTCTTGGCCCACCGTCGACAAACAGGCATTGGTTCGCTCATCGATTGAAATGGTAGTTCAAATCAACGGTAAAGTCAGAGCAAAAATTGAAGTTGCCGCCGATGCCAGCAGCGATGCAATCATGGCCCTAGCAATGAGCGATGAAAAAGTTCTAAAGTTTATCGAGGGCAAAGTAATTAAAATGCAAAAGGTCATTCCCGGCAAACTGGTCACTATTGCAGTAGCCTAAACACATCGCCAACAAAGATTGCCACCAGACTAAGCCGTTCGGTGGCCAATAGTTTAAGGAACGCTAGTGAACAACGCTGTCAGCCAACTACGGTTATTTGATCTATATCAACTGCGACTTAAGACGGTGGCAGTTCTGGGATTGTTGTTACTAACCACAGCTCTAGCCAGCTGTGGTTTTGCGCTGCGCGGAAATGTTGCGCTAGCCCCGGGTATTGAACCACTACATATTGACCACATTGGCGCACAATTGGAAATAGAGCTGCGCACGCTACTGACCTCCTCCGGCGTGCAGTTGAGCCAAGACCTACAGCAGGCCAGCACTCAGCTGGTTATTCGCAAACAAAAAAGTGGCCGCCAAAGTACCGCTTTAGGTGAGGGTGCTCGAGTGATTGAATATCAGCTAACAGAATCTGTTAGTTTTGCGCTGCGTTATAAGTCCGGCGAAAATATCTTCAGCTCTGGAAAACTGATGGAGCGAAAAATAATGGAGAACGATGCTAACAAAATAGCTAGCAGCAATGCGGAGGAGGAAATTTTACGCCGTGAAATGGTACAAAATCTAGCGGCCACTATTGTTAGACAATTGGCCACCATCGAACTGGCAACCGCAGTTGGCACTGCTGACTGAAGCCGCTAGGGCCGATCATCAAGTGCAATAGACAGGAACCAAGACCATGCGTTTACGCCCGGACCAACTGTCACAGAGCCTGAGTAAAGGGCTGCAAAAAGTTTATATTGTCAGTGGAGACGAATTGTTACTGCAACAAGAATGTAGCGATGTCATTCGTGCCGCCTGTCGCAAGCAAGGGTTCAGCCGCGAAGTATTGGCCGCTGATAATAATTTCGACTGGAGCGAATTAACTGCCAGCGCTAATGCGATGTCACTGTTTGCCGAGCGCAAGTTAATCGAATTACGTCTACCTTCGGGCAAACCTGGTAAAGTCGGCGGCCAGGCCCTCAGCGACTACTGTGCGACAGCCTCCGCCGATAACGTACTGTTAATCATTTGCAATAAAATTGAAAGCACCTCTACCAAGAGTAAATGGTATAAAAGTATCGACAGCGCCGGTGCTGCCATTCAAGTGTGGCCGGTAGGACCAGCTGAACTACCCCAATGGCTGGGGCTACGTTTACAAAAAATGGGTTTACAGGCCAGTAACGATGCCATTGAAATGATTGCTGAACGGGTAGAGGGCAATCTACTGGCCGCTGTTCAAGAATTAGAAAAACTACGACTATTCACCGAATCCAACCTGATCGATGCCGACACCGTCGCCAATGCCGTTAGCAGTAGTGCTCGCTATGATGTTTTTGGTTTGCTAGACCGCTGTTTGCAAGGCGATGCCAGCGCCAGCTTGAGAATATTACAGGGATTGCGTGCCGAAGGTACTGAAACGCTGTCAATCCTTTGGGTTGTAAGCCGTGAACTGCGCACTTTGTTACAAGTTGCACAGCAGCTTGAACAAGGCAATGCCATTGACCGAGTGTTACAAAATTTTAGAGTGTGGGACAAGAGAAAACCGTTGTTCAAAGCGGCACTGCGGCGCATGGACAAACAGGCACTGCGCCAACTGCTAGCGCAGGCTAACCGCGTCGATCAGTCGGCAAAAGGGATGAGTGCTGCCAACAAATGGGACTTGTTAGAGCAACTGGTATTAGGATTGTCCGGCGCAAAAATATTTCCCACGCTAAGGCAAGTGAATGCACGCTAACAAACACTAACGCCAATCGGTGTCGGTATCTGCCAGCATAGGGGCAGCTTATAGTGTTGGCGTATCACCCGGGCCCAAACAAGGTACAAAACCTAGAGCTGCAACACGCAACAGCGCTGGTGCAACAAGCGGCGCCACTAGCTTAACGTTACTGTGCACCGCGAAACAATAGCAGTGCACTGCAAGACGATTTAATCGCGGCAGCTATACAGCGGACGACCGCTTTCTTGGGCGGTGGAGAGACCGCAATAACCGTTAGGATTTTTTGCCAAGTATTGCTGATGATAATCCTCGGCGTAATAAAAAGTATCTAGGTCGACGATTTCCGTGGTGATCGCTGCATAATTTTGTGCCAGTAACTGCTGCTCGTAATCAGCTTTAGACTGCGCCGCCAGCTGAGTCTGCTGCGAGTTCACTGGATAGATACCCGAGCGGTATTGGCTACCTTGGTCGTTGCCTTGGCGCATGCCCTGAGTGGGGTTGTGGCTTTCCCAAAACACCTTTAACAGCTGCTCATAGCTTATTATAGCGGGGTCAAACGCCACCATAACCACCTCCCCGTGAGCGGTTCTGCCAGAACACACCTCTTCGTAGCTGGGATTAGGCGTAAAGCCTGCGGCGTAACCTACCGCTGTCGAGTAGACTCCCGGCAGCGACCAGAACTTGCGCTCTGCGCCCCAAAAACAACCCAAACCAAAATAGGCCTGTGCAATATTGTCGGGGAACGGCTCAACCAGCGATGCGTCGCTGACAAAATGCCGACTACTAACAGTAACCGCAGTATCGCGACCAGGCAGTGCCTGATCACTAGTGGGCAATTGAGCATTTTTGGGACGAGTGGCAGCGCTAAAGAACGACATAATAAGCTCCGATAATTGACTAACAAGATATTCGCTTAGATAGCGCAATCATACCCTCCTTTGGACTAATTTGCAGCGTTGAATCTAGGCTCTGGGGCCTTGCCGAAGGCGCCCGCAGCTTGGCTGCAACTACCGATCGAGGCAATCACTGGCAAATGGACTAATCGTTGGCACTCGCAGCTATAAGTCAGTTAATATTGCAGCGGTTAAACGCCCGGCGCGGCGCCAATACTATGAATCACAACAAACACTCGGCTAGACGTTTTGGAGAACCCCATGCTCAGCATGATCGGATTGGTCGGCGGCCTGATATTATTGACCGTAATGGCACTGCGGGGCTGGAATTTATTTATTGCCGCCCCGCTGTGCGCGCTTATTGTAGGCCTGACCGGCGGCATTGCAATATTCCCCAGCGGCGACAACATCGCCTTTGTCACCAGCTATATGGGCGGCTTTGCCGGTTTTATCAGCTCTTGGTTTTTGATGTTTCTGCTGGGTAGTCTGTTTGGTAAATTCATGGAGGATACCGGCTCCGCTGACAGTTTGGCCCGGGCGATAGTTAACAAACTAGGTATGCGGCACGCCGTTGCTGCGGTGGTATTGGCCTGTGCCATTTTAACCTACGGCGGGGTCAGCGTATTTATCGTCGCATTTTCGGTTTATCCGATGGCTTTGAGTCTATTTAAGGACGCCAATCTGCCGCGGCGTTTTATTCCCGGCGCCCTCGCTTTTGGTTCGGTGACATTCACTATGACCAGCGCCGGTTCTCCAGAAATTCAAAACTGGATACCGATAAAGTATCTGCAGACGTCTCCCTATGCAGCCTGGGAGGTCAGCTTACTAGTCGCAGTGTTTATGGCCACCTTGGGCTACTGGTGGCTCAAACGCATGATTGGCCAAGCAGTGGCCAATGGCGAGCATTTTGAGCACCGCAGCGGTGATCCGGAGATTCCCGAGCGCGACTACCCCCACCCCCTAAGCACATTAATTCCACTGCTAACCGTATTAGGCTGTTCCTTTTTCTTTCATCAAAGCTTGTCCCAGTACGCCTTAATCCTAGCGCTGCTGGCCGGATGCGTTAGTATTGTGGTGATTAACTTCAACCACTTTCACGATATTAATAAGGCCATCAATGAGGGCACTACTGGCGCGCTCATTGCCATCGGCAATACCGCCGCAGTAGTCGGCTTTGGCACTGTAGCAAAGGTGTCTCCGGCCTTTATCGTGGCGGTCGATGCGATGACCGGGATTCCCGGCAACGAATTAATCGGTGCCGCCGTTGCTATCACCGCTATTGCCGGACTCACCGGTTCCGCCTCCGGTGGCCTGTCTATCGCGCTACCTGTGCTGGGTCCATACTATATGGACTTGGGTGTCGACCCCGATCAGCTGCACCGAATTTCCTCGATATCCAGCGGTGCTCTCGACTCACTGCCGCACAACGGTTACGTGGTCACTACGGTGCGGGCTATCTGTGGCGAGACCCATCGCAGCGCCTATTGGCCTATCGCCGCCTTAACCGTTGCGGTCCCGACTCTAGGCTTAATGCTCGCAGTTCTACTCATGCAGTGGATCTAGTCGCTGGATGAACGCCTGCCGCCGATTGAGCCAGCAAAGCACGCACACCATCGATTCGATGCAGCACAAAGAGTGCATCGAGGGTATTTTAAGCACTGCATAAACAACCTCAGCCAGGAGTAAAACATGGCCAAAGAACTGGAACAGCGATCGAGCAGTACCGAGTTGAGCGCATTTCTGACCCGCAGCAAACAACTGCCGCAGCGCAGCGACGGCGCCGTGCGCAGGCTTAGCCGCATGATTTTTGCCCTCGACGCCACCGCCAGTAGACAGGCCAGCTGGGACCGCGCCTGTAAGCTGCAATGTGAAATGTTTGTCGCCACCGAGCGTATCGGCGGTCTACAATTGCAACTGTGTTACTACCGCGGTTTCAATGAATTTATTACCAGCGCTTGGCTGCTAGACAGCCGCTCGCTACTGGATAATATGCATAGGGCACAGTGTCGCGGTGGCCGCACACAACTGCAACGGGTACTTGATCATGCTGTCCAACAACACAGCCAAGAACCGGTTAGAGCGGTCATCATTATCGCCGACGCGGTCGAAGAATCGGTTGACACACTGTGTGCCAAAGCCGGTAAAATGGGTTTGTTAAACATACCCTTGTTTATGTTTCAGGAGGGAAGAGACACAGCCACCGAGCAGTGTTTCCAACAGATGGCAGAACTCAGTAGGGGCGCTTATGCCCACTTTGACGAACATAGCGCTGCCACCATGATCGATCTGCTCGCCGCCGCAGCAACCTTTGCCGCCGGAGGCAGCGATGCGCTGCAAAAGCTGGGTTCTGCCAGCGCCCAACAACTATTACGCCAGATGAGGCCCGACCGGTGATTCGACTTATTTTACTGCTGGCATTTATATTCGCGGCACTGATCGTCTATCAGCAACTAAAAAATACCTCCGCAGCACAGGCGAAAGCCGCCTACTGGAAATGGCTACTCATAGGCGGCGGTTTGGCGTTAGTTGCGCTGGCCGTGACCGGCCGCATCCATTGGGTTGGCATCATGATCGGTGCCGTCTTACCTTTTGTACGCCGCCTCGCACCTTTGTTAATCCGTTTCTTTCCGCAGATACACCAGTACCACAAAAACCGCCGGCAGCGCGCAAGCCCAGTCAATCAATCTCAGGTCAATACGCTGGTATTGGCGATGACTTTAGATCACGCCAGCAATCGACTAAACGGCACCGTGATCGAAGGCCCGCTGGCTGGCAGCGAACTCGACACTCTCACATTGCCACAATTACAGGGTTTACTGGAGTATTGCTATCGGCAAGACAGCCAATCGGCGGAACTATTGGTCAATTATTTACAGCATCGCTTTGGTGACAGTTGGCAGAGCACCGCAGCAAACGGTGACTCGCAGCTATCGACTGACGCCGCTTACGCCATATTAGGTTTACAAAAAGGAGCCAGTAAAGAAGAAGTTGTTAAAGCGCACAGATCAATGATGCAAAAAATGCACCCCGATCGCGGCGGCAGTGATTATCTTGCGGCACAAATTAACGAGGCCAAGGCGGTAATAATTAACCAGTTGTCGTAGCCCAATCCGACAATACGCGATAAAATAATAACGCCAGTAAATGACCCCTCTTTCAATAATAAACGCAGAATAACCTCTATGCAGAAGCTCTATGTGGTGTCCGATCAGCGCGGTTTGTTCGTCAACAAACAAAAGGAATGGGTCGACGCCAGCGAAATCAAGACCTTATTTCGAACCCAGTATAAAGACGAGGCTATCAATCTGGTATTTGAGTTAAGCTCGAAAGATATCGGCCTGCGGGCCGAGGCATTGTTGGTAGATCAGGACCCAAACAAGCAGCCCATTGTCATCCCAAAACCGGTTTTATTTGAAGACAGCGATGATGCAGATTCAACGATTGATCCTGGCAGCGAAATTAGTCGGTAAAACCCGCACTTGTAGTCTATATTCATACTGAGCTTTAGCCGCTGCCAATCAATTAGCCGCGGCATCGATACAGGATTTGCAGCATGAACTACCCCGAAGATGCCGAATTGGCCGCCTCCTACCTAAAACAGGCGGTGCCTAAGATCGTCGGCAACAAAATTCCAGCGAACCCGATTAACTATACTTTATGGTATAACTATGTAGCCGGTAAAAACCCTGCTCTCAATGAAAAACTTGACCATATCATTGCCCACACCGGTACCTGCTCCAGAGAGCAGAGTGAGGAACTGTATTCCTATTTTATCATTGGCGAATATCTGGAAGATCACAATAAGTCACTGCAAAACCTCACCGCGCTGGCCAGCCAACTGATCGACCATATGGGCAGTGCAATAGACGGCTCTAGTAATTTTGACAGCCAGCTAGCCGATAGTATGGGGCAATTGAAAACTGCCACCAGCGCCGACAATGTTGCAGAGGTCATCGAAAATACACTCGCAGCGACCCAGTCCATTCGCGATAGTAACAGCCAATTTTCACTACAGTTGGAAACGGCCAATTCAGAAATTTTGGCTTTGCGCAGTCAACTCCAGGATGTAGAAAAACAAGCTTTTACCGACCAACTAACACAGTTGTATAACCGCCACGCCTTCGATGTGCAGTTAAAGCAGCTATTAGCAGTCGACGTAGCGGCTGAAAATGTTTGTCTAATTATTGCCGACCTCGACCACTTTAAAAAATTCAATGACGAGCACGGCCATGTTATCGGCGACCGTGTACTCACTAGAATGGGGGAACTTATTCAAGACTACTGCCCTGACAACGCCACTGGCGCCCGCTACGGCGGTGAAGAGTTTGCCATTATCGTTAGCAATGCCAACGAGCAAGAAGCAGCGGCTATGGCAGAGACCCTACGCGAGCGGCTGCTAAAACTGCGGGTGCGCCTGAAGAACTCCGATAAAGTACTCGATAACATCACCGCCTCTTTTGGGGTTACTCGCTATCGACTCGGTGAATCAGTTGAAAACTTTATCGACCGTGCCGACAAAATGTTATATCGCGCTAAAAAAGCTGGGCGCAACCGCGTTGAAGTCGAAGTGTTAGACTAATAAACCTTAGTGGCGACCGGCCCATCGCCGGCCCATGCAATCGTTCAACACTAGCTACTTACTCAGTGACAACAGATAATTGGCAACCGCCAAGCGTACCTCAGGCTGCAAATAGTCTTGTGGTGGCATATCGGGATAGTTGCTGCGCTTCTTGATTGGCTTGGCAATATAGTCTGCTAAGCCCTGGGGATTATTCATATACATCGCCTGAATGGCCTCTATCGGGGGTCCGATCAGCCGCCCCTTATAACTGTGGCAACCGCTGCAAATCCCTAAATAGGCATATTTACCCTGCTCGCTAGCGGCGATAACCCGCGCCGGTGCTGGCTCTTTGAGTAAATAAGTGTCGATATTAGCGGTGTTGCCAAAATCACAGAGGGCGAAGTCATCAACACCTGCACTGATATAACGGTGACGGTTTAAAATACAACTGCCTTTACTGGGACCAACACGAATAATATCGGGATTGCCCTCTTTCCCGTGAGCCGTCATCACCGCCCTGACCTCGGCGATAGTGTCATAGCCATTATTAGTCATCAAATTATTGAGAATCATGACTTGATCAGAGTTGGGATCAACCTCTGGATCAATAGTCATATAAGCCGCATTAGCGTGGTCGGATATAAGAATACCCGCTGTTTTGTTATTGCTAATAATATTGTTCTCGATAACCACCTGATCGGCGGCATTTAACAATATTCCGGTTCCCGCAGGAATCCCCGATACCGTCGATCCCGGTGCTGCAAAATTAGCAATATTGTTATTAATGACAAAATTATTTCTGATGATAACGTCATAGGTTGTTTTAATCGGTAGGCCAGGAGAAATAAAGGCCAAGATACCGCCGGTGTTATCGTGCACGTAGTTGTTTTCAACAATCGCGTGGCGAGAGTTTTCTATTTCAATACCAGCCACATTGCCAAAAACTTCATTGTGAGCAACATGAATATTGTCACTCATACCGATATAAATAGCCGCGTCTTCTATTCCCGACAAGATATTGTACTCAACTAATCCGTTTTTACCCAGCTGCGGAAAAATACCGTAGACGCCGGTATCGATAATAATATTGTTGCGAATCTCAAAATTATTACCGGCTTGACCCATGATGCCATTGCCCTTGTAGTGGGTAATGGTGAAATTCTCTATCACAATAGAGTTGCCGGAATACAAAATCGCATCGTGCAGACGCCCGTCGCCCTCTAACACCGGCCAGAGGCCCTGCTCAATAACACCGCTCAGGCGAATATTATCTTTGTCGATAAAAATGGTTTCTCGGTAAGTGCCGGGCATCACCCTTACGGTATCACCGGGCTGTGCTTTTTCCACCGCCCGCTGAATCGACTGCCCCTCAGTAACCGTGTGAATGGTGCCCTCGGCACTGGCCGGCGCGACCGCGGTAGCAGCTTGGCCCAACGGCGCACCAGAGCGAAAACCACCGCTATAACTTGCCCCGGGGCTGTTAGAGTAGATCGCGGCGCTGGGCTTTTGTGCGAGACTGCCGGCGCTGACCACAGCCAACACCGCAGTTAGTGCCACAGTTAATACAGTTGAGATTTTTTTCACGGTAACGTCCTCATTTATTATTATTGTGCTACAGAGCTATGCCTGTGATTAACTCTGGCAGTGTTCCCACCGGTATTAAACCAGAGGGAACAGCGCCGGGTATTGCCGGTGTAAATTGCTCATCGCCCAGTGTTTTTAAGAACTCCACCAGTAGATCCAGTTGTAGGTCGCTCAGATTGGGCTCGTTGATATGCCAATGTAATTCCAACTCTACCCCCGCCGGCACCGCATGACCTCGACCCTTGGTGTAAAATTCTACCGCATCGCGCAGCGTAGCGAAACGACCCGAATGCATATAGGGTGCAGTCTTCGCGATATTGCGCAGCGTCGGTATTTTAAATGCCCCCTTCAAACGCGGTGACCCATAAGTGTTCTGCGCGCCCACATCCAACGGCAGTCCAGTGGGCTCAGGCGTGCCGATGACGGCAATCTGCTGATTAGTAAATAGCGGCGGTTGGTGGCACTCAGCACAGCGCGCAACAAAAGAACGGAAGATATTGAGGCCCTTAATTTCCCGCTCGTTGAGCGCCTGATGAAAACCGTGAGCATAGCGATCATAGCGGCTATTAAGCGATATTAGCGAACTCTCAAAGGCGCTGATAGCCTGGTAGATCTGTGCCAAAGTGATAGCGCCGCCGCTAGCAAGAGCATCGCCCTGGGGAAAGGCATCGGCAAATAGGGTTTGATAGTGCACGTTAGTATTGAGGCTGGTGAGCAATTGCACTGGAGTGTTAGCCATTTCTCGGGGGTCGTAAAGTGGCCCCAGCAGCTGTAATTCTAAGGTTTTCGCCCGGGCGTCCCAGAAGAAACTGTTGAGGAAAGCACTATTCCACAGGGTCGGCGCCGAGCGACTAAGCTGCTCACCGCCGGCACCGACACTGCGACCGCGACCATCGCTAAACCCCAGTGACGGGTGATGACAGCTAGCACAGGACAAGGTGCCACTGCCGGACAGTATCGGATCAAAAAACAAATAGCGACCGAGGTCAATTTGCTGCGCCCTGAAACCGTCGCGCCGCGGCGGCAGTGACGATGTCAGGCCACCGACACCGGCATTCTCTATCGAGTCATATTGATCATATAAGGTGTAGAGAATACAGCGGTCTTGCTCATTCTTGTCAAAACCCGGGGGACACTGGGCGCTTAGTTCGATCTGTGCCATTGCCAGCGGCGCCGTCAATACCGCTAACAACATCGTTAATACTATTGATAAAGATAACAACGCCGATGACACTATCGTTAACAATATCGTTGACGACAGTGCTGTATTTAGCCTGCTCAAAACCATCACTAAGCTCCCACACCACCGGTAACGGCGGGACGCAGTCAGTGGTATCACTTTTTTATTATTAGTGGTGCCGGCACTTTAGGCCTGAACTGGCCTATTACAGATGCTGAATCTGGCCAATTTCAAACTCTACTCGGCCGCCAGGTGTTTGCACCACAACCTCATCGCCCTCTTCCTTGGTCATCAGCGCGCGGGCGATCGGTGAGGTCACCGAAATTTTTCCCAGATTGATACTGGCCTCATCTTCACCGACGATCTTGTAAGTCACTTCAGCTTCGGTCTCACAGTTGATAATAGTGACGGTCACCCCAAAAATGACCTTGCCGGTGGGGGCAATGGTGCTGATGTCGATCACTACGCTGTCAGACAGTTTACCTTCGATCTCTTTAACTCGCCCCTCGCTAAAACCCTGCTGCTCACGAGCCGCGTGGTATTCGGCATTTTCCTTCAGATCGCCGTGCTCACGAGCCTCAGCAATGGCCTGCACAATCCGCGGGCGGTCTATGGTTTTCAGACGGTTTAACTCGGCTCGCAGAGTGGCTTCACCCGCGACCGTCATTGGCACTCGACTTACGCTCATACCGATACTCTCCTGTGGACGTCCTGTAGTCTGCGAACCTGTGGACTGCTGTCCTTGCCCGCTCGAATGGCCTCACAGACGGCGTCAGCACCGGCCAATGTAGTGGTACAAAATACCTTTTTTGCCAGTGCTGTGCGCCTGATAGAGGCGGAGGCCGCAATAGACTTACGCCCCTCTGTGGTATTGATGATTAATTGGATACCGTCATTTTTAAGCGCATCAACTACGTGCGGGCGGCCCTCTTGCACCTTTTTAATCAATTCAACAGCAATACCCGCCTCGCTCAATACCTTGTAGGTACCTCGTGATGCCAATAGCTCAAAGCCCAAATCTAACAGTTTTTGTGCCACCACTGCAACGCCACTCTTATCGGCATCACGCACGCTGAGAAAGGCTTTGCCGGCGGTAGGCAGTCGCTCGCCAGCGCCCAGCTGTGCCTTAAAGTAGGCCTCGGCGAAAGTATCTCCTAAGCCCATGACCTCGCCGGTAGACTTCATTTCTGGGCCCAAAATCGGATCGACACTGGGGAACTTGTTAAAGGGGAAAACTGCCTCTTTAACACTAAAATAGGGCGGTATGCGCTCTTCAGTAAAGCCCTGTTCGGCCAGACTAGTACCCGCCATACAGCGGGCGGCAATCTTTGCCAGCGAAATACCAATACACTTGGAGACAAAAGGCACGGTGCGCGAGGCGCGAGGATTGACTTCGATCACGTAGATCTCACCATCTTGCTCCGCCAACTGCACATTCATCAGTCCACAGACACCCAACTCAATCGCCATCGCCTTAACCTGCTCACGCATTTTGTCCTGCAGCGCTGGACTCATCGAATAAGGAGGCAGTGAACAGGCAGAGTCACCAGAGTGAATACCGGCCTGCTCAATATGCTGCATAATCGCGCCGATAACCACGTCCTTACCATCGGACACTGCATCGACATCCATTTCTACCGCGGCATTGAGAAAGTGATCTAATAGTACCGGCGACTCATTGGACGCCTGCACCGCATCTTTCATATAGCGCAGCAATTCGTCGTGGTCATAGACAATTTCCATGGCCCGACCACCCAGTACATAGGAGGGCCTGACGACCAGCGGATAGCCGATTGCTGCTGCCGCATCGACCGCTTCTTCGGTGGAGCGCACAGTGGTATTGGGCGGTTGCTTGAGACCCAACTTCTGAATCATTTTCTGGAAGCGCTCTCGGTCCTCGGCGCGATCAATCGCCTCCGGGGTGGTGCCAATGATAGGCACACCGGCAGCCTCTAGCGCACGAGCGAGCTTCAGCGGAGTCTGACCGCCAAACTGCACGATAACCCCCTTGGGCTTTTCTTTGTCGACAATTTCTAACACGTCTTCCAAGGTAACTGGTTCAAAATAGAGCCGATCCGAGGTGTCGTAATCAGTGGACACAGTTTCAGGATTACAGTTAACCATGATCGTCTCGTAGCCATCTTCGCGCATTGCCAACGCTGCGTGCACACAGCAGTAGTCAAATTCAATACCCTGACCGATACGATTGGGGCCGCCGCCTAACACTAGTATTTTGTCGCGATCACTGGGCAGCGCTTCGCACTCCTCTTCGTAGGTCGAATACATATAAGCGGTACTGGTAGAAAACTCCGCTGCACAAGTGTCAACCCGCTTGTACACTGGCCGTATATCTAACGAATGACGATGGTCACGCACGGCCTGCTCATTTTCGCCCAGCAATAACGCCAAGCGTTGGTCGGCAAAACCCTTGCGTTTCAGGCGAAACATTTCATCGGCGCTCATTGCGGACAACGACACCGATGCCAGTGCCGCTTCGCTGTTGACGATATCTTCGATTTGCACCAGGTACCAGCGGTCTATTTTACAAAACTCATAGATTTCCTCAACAGACATACCGGCACGAAAGGCGTCTGCCACATACCAAATACGCTCTGGGCCCGGGTTAGTCAGCTCGGTAATCAACGACTCAATAACATCACTGCGGGCCAGATCTATCTTATTGTCAAAACCTGCGGCCCCTACCTCTAGCCCTCGCAGGGCCTTTTGGATCGACTCTTGAAAGGTGCGGCCAATAGCCATCACTTCACCCACCGATTTCATCTGGGTATGCAAACGAGAGTCGGCTTCAGGGAATTTTTCAAAAGTAAAGCGCGGTACTTTGGTAACCACATAATCGATAGCGGGCTCAAAAGAAGCCGGAGTGGCGCCGTTGGTAATATCGTTTTGCAACTCATCGAGGGTATAACCGACCGCCAATTTAGCTGCAACTCTGGCTATCGGAAAGCCCGTCGCCTTAGAGGCCAGCGCCGAAGAGCGGCTGACCCTGGGATTCATTTCTATAATGACCATGCGCCCAGTATCGGGACATTGACCAAACTGTACGTTGGAGCCACCGGTTTCCACCCCAATTTCACGCAGCACCGCCAATGAGGCATTACGCATAATTTGGTATTCTTTGTCGGTTAGGGTCTGAGCCGGCGCCACGGTAATGGAATCACCGGTATGCACGCCCATCGGATCGAAGTTTTCGATCGAGCAGACAATGATGCAATTATCGTTCTTGTCGCGCACCACCTCCATTTCATATTCTTTCCAACCGATCAACGACTCGTCAATCAACAGCTCTTTGGTCGGCGACAGGTCCAGACCGCGCTCACAGATTTCAATAAACTCTTCTTTGTTATACGCGATACCGCCACCGGAACCTCCCATGGTAAAGGAGGGGCGAATAATCGACGGGAATCCCAGCTGGCTCTGCACCTGCAGTGCCTCTTCTAGCGAGTGGGCAATAGCCGAACGCGGCGTTTCTAGGCCAATACGTTTCATCGCCTTGTCGAATAAATCTCGGTCTTCCGCCTTGTCGATAGCCTCTTTACTGGCTCCAATCATCTCTACACCGTGTTCGGTGAGCACGCCTTCGCGGTCCAGATCCAGAGCACAGTTCAAAGCGGTCTGTCCGCCCATAGTGGGCAACAGTGCGTCGGGCTTTTCCTTAGCGATAATCGCCGCTACGGTCTTCCACTCTACTGGTTCTATATAGGTAGCATCGGCCATCGCCGGGTCGGTCATGATAGTGGCCGGATTAGAGTTGACCAGAATAACGCGGTAACCCTCTTCTCGCAGCGCCTTACACGCCTGGGCTCCTGAATAGTCAAATTCACAGGCCTGACCGATCACAATAGGGCCGGCACCGAGGATGAGAATAGATTTGATATCAGTTCTTTTTGGCATGGAAATTTAGACTCAATAGCTGCGATGGTAACCGGGGACTTACCCGCCGTAGATTGCCGGGGTAGTCTACCCCGGCGGTTTTTAGCCCAGTCGGGCCTCGATCAATTCGATAAAGTGGTCAAACAGTGGCGCCGCATCGTGGGGGCCGGGACTGGCCTCCGGGTGCCCCTGAAAACTAAAGGCCGCTTTGTCGGTGCGGTGAATACCTTGTAGTGAACCGTCAAATAGCGACTTGTGAGTCACTCTGAGATTGTCCGGCAAAGACGCCTCTTGCGCTGCAAAACCGTGGTTTTGACTGGTAATAAGCACCGTGCCATCGTCAAGGTTTTGCACCGGATGATTGGCTCCGTGATGGCCAAACTTCATTTTCTCGGTCTTGGCACCACTGGCAAGAGCCAACAACTGATGCCCCAAACAAATACCAAAGATGGGAATATCGGTTTCCAGTAACTGCTGAATCGCCTCAATGGCATAGCTACAGGGCTCCGGGTCACCGGGGCCGTTAGACAAAAACACTCCGTCTGGAGCCAACGCCAACACCTCGGCAGCGGAGGTCTGAGCCGGCACCACGGTGAGTTTGCAACCGCGATCTGCCAACATCCGCAATATATTGCGCTTGACCCCAAAATCGTAGGCCACCACATGATACTTACATTCTTCGTCGCTAAGCTGGTGGTAACTGGCGCCGGTAAAGCGGTCACTGGGTAGCGCCCAGCTGCCCTCGCGCCAAGTATAGGCCTGCGTGGTACTGACCTCCTTTGCCAGGTCCATGCCTTCGAGGCCACCAAAACCCTTCGCTAGCGCCAGCGCACGAGCTTCGTCAATATCGTCTCCGGCCATCAGGCAGCCGCTCTGCGCACCTTT
>JBLHLU010000017.1:0-26026 GCA_047623385.1 Paraglaciecola psychrophila | reverse complement strand
GAAAAAGGGAAAGTTAAAATATTCGTCGTTAAAGGTGATCAGCAAGAATGTTATGCTTCAAATATACTCGTTGTTGAGGTCGATAACTTGGCTGCACTTTACGAGGAGTTTGAGAGCGGCGGTAAGCTTAATATTTGACAGTCCATTGGCGAAGGGATGTTTGGTTCTGAGCAATTTATAATAAAAGACTACGAAGATAATAAAATAATCTATAAACAAAAAACATAAAGCTATTAACAGTTTTATTGCGCTAATACTGACGGTGCTATAGTTGAAAAAAACATGCTAATAGAAAGAGGTTTTTCTAACCCTAAAGCTGATTTTTTGAGCTGGGGGCACTGTCAAAAAATTGATTTAACGAATGGCGATAGGTCGCCGATACTGTACGGGGAACTGACAAACGAATGTGGCCCGGTTGCTTGGCCAGAACGGTACTTACAGGTACCTCTCATAGAGCGAATGGCGCTTAATTTCACTCAATTTCTGTCGGGCTGTAAAAACGGTTCAAAAGCCAGGGCTACAAAAACTAGCAGGCGTTTGCAGTACTTAAACTGAATTACGTAAAGTGTATTGCTTAAACTGTATTACTAAAACTGTGCTATTTAAATTTTACTACAGCGACTAAAAATACAGTTCCTCGATTGTTTATGTCGCCTACGCCTGTGCTAGGTGTCTACCCCTGCCAAGCTCCAGTGAGCTCTTTCGGTTAGCAGTACTTTAATCGCGATTAATGTAGACACCGATTGCTTATACCCCTATTGTGAGAGAGCCAATAAACAATAATTGAAAAAAGGATTTTTTCGATGAAAACATACACAGATAAAATGTTATTGACAGTGTTGCTTGTTGCTAATATCACCGGTGTTGGTGGTGGGGTTTTTGGTGGCACATCGGCTAAACCGATGCCATCACTGGCAACGGGCTTTGTCGAAACTTCAGTTTATGGTGCGCTCCCGCGAATGTCTCAGCCAAAATTGTCGAAAAACGGCAAAAAAATGATCCTGTTCAAACCCATTAATGGCAACTACCATCTACACCTGCTCGATCTTGAATCACAAAAAACGCGCTTATTAATGGCCTCTGACCCTGAACGGTTCCTCTTTAACTGGTGCAATTGGGCCAATCATGAGCGCATTGTCTGCTCTACTCGTTCATCGATTAATTGGCCCCGTACTGCCCACAAAATATTCACCACCAAGCTAGTGGCTGTTAACACCGATGGCAGTGGCATGATGGAGTTGATTCCGCCGCGAAAAAGAAGCGCAGCTGAACGAGGGCAGAACAGCATTATTGGCAGGCCAGAAACTACTATGGCTTTACGTAATGACAGTATTCTCAACTATTTACCCGCTGATGATCAGCATATTTTGATTGCTCTTGCCAGAGAAAAATGGGGTATGCCTACGGTATACAAGCTCAATATTTACGATAACACAATGAACGAAGTTCATAGCTATTCCAATAATGTGTACAGCTGGATAGCGGATAAATCTGGGCGCGTTAGAGTAGGTGTTGGCTTTAAAAATGGCGAAGCAACGATAAAAATTCGCAGTAAAAAGCAAGAAAAATTTCACTCTCTGGATGTGTCGAAATTTGATAGTGACGATTTGCCTTTTTTCCAAGGGTTTTCAGCAGACGACAGCACGATCTATATTGGCACCTACAATAGCACAGACAAGTTAGCGCTCTATACCTTTGATACTGAGACAGAAACACTGGGACCGGTTTTAGCCAGCAGTGAGCACTATGATGTCCTCAATTTAATTCACGACCAACACAACGGCCTGATTGCAGCCAGTTATATGGGCGATCAGCATACTTACCAATGGTTTAATAAAACATGGCAGCAGCGATACAATAGTTTTAAGAATGCGCTGGGACCAGACCATCAGATTAAACTGGTTAGCTGGGACAAGCTGGGGGAAAAACTGATTTTTAAGGTTTACGGTACCGGTATAAATCCTACGTTTTACCTATTTGACACGGTCAAGCCATCGATAGTGAGCTTTGATAGTCTTTATCGCGGTTTGAAAGGCGACAATGTTGCGCAAAAGAAGTCTGTT
Source organism: Paraglaciecola psychrophila (assembly GCA_047623385.1). Classification (GTDB taxonomy): domain Bacteria; phylum Pseudomonadota; class Gammaproteobacteria; order Pseudomonadales; family Dasaniaceae; genus Oceanicoccus. The sequence goes on along the minus strand of JBLHLU010000017.1, from coordinate 23,963 downwards.
TCTTATAAAGCCCGGGACGGTCTAACGATACCGGCCTACTTAACCTTGCCCGCCGATCACACACAGCCCTTACCGACAATAATTTTGCCTCACGGGGGCCCCATTGCTAGAGACACAGATGCCTTTGATTATTGGTCGCAGTTCTTAGCCAACCGAGGTTATGCGGTGTTGCAAGCCAATTTTAGGGGATCTTTTGGCTATGGTCGGGAGTTTATGACCAATGGCTATCAACAGTGGGGGCAGAAAATGCAAGACGACGTTATTGACGGGTTGCGGTGGATGATTGACGAGAAAATTGCCGATCCAGAGAATGTCTGTATTGTCGGGGGGAGCTTTGGCGGTTATGTGGCCCTTGTCGCTGCCTATCAAACGCCGCAGTATTTCAAGTGTGCCGTGAGTTTTGCCGGTGTGTCCGATCTTAGAAAGACTATCAAAGGGCTTAGGCGATCCGTTCGCGGGGCCAGAGCGACTAAAAAAATACTACGTGACGTCGACGGTTGGTCGATAGTTGATGAAAATTCGCCGATCGCTAATATCGAAAAAATTGCCCTGCCATTGTTATTGGTGCATGGCGATGAGGACACCCGAGTAGCAGTTAGCCAAAGTAGAGATCTGGTTTCTTTGTTAAAAAAACGAAAGCCAAAAGCAGATTTTGTCTATGTTGAGCAAAAAGCAGGGGACCACTTTTTGAGCCAACAGTCTCAGCGCCTTGAATTTTTGACCTTAATGGAAACATTTCTCGCCAAAAATCTGCAGTAAAAAGGCCGCTCAGCCAGAAAAAGATAGCGGTGTGAAGCGCCGCTTGGCTACAAATTTTAAGCCGTTATTGGTATTCACTTAAGTGAGCGTTATGTATTTCTAACCTCAAAATGAAGAGGTCTTGATAGTTAATATTTCCAATCCTTTTAACACTAGAGATTTTCACAGTCATCATTTTGATTCCACGATCTGAAATAACTTTCATTTATGAGGTGATTATATTGTTATTTCAACCTATGCCAAATCAGGGGCAGCTTGGGTTCAGCAAATCGTTAATCAACTCCTATTCAACAGTGAAGGGGGAATGGAAGTGGCTGAAATGTCGCCATGCTTAGACCTGCGGGTTCCACCGAAGGCAGTCAAACTGGCAATGGTTGAGGCACAGACTCATCGCAGGTTCCTAAAAACGTATTTACCCGTTAATATATGAGTCTTTTCTGAAAAGGCAAAGTATATTTATATCGGAGACGATGGCCGAGATGTTTTATGGAGTATGTACAACCATCACGCCAGCGCTAACGCGTTCTGGTATGAGGCGCTGAATGAAACGCCCGGGAGAGTGGGGCCACCGATTGAGCATCCACCCTTATCGATAACTGAGTATTACCATGACCGGCTAGACAAGAACGGTCATCCTTGATGGCCGTTTCGGACAACCTGCGATGCCGGTGGGTAGTCAGAGCTTTACCCAATATTTATATTTTGCATTTTTCCAATCTTCCAATCTTCCAATCTTAAAAAGGCTATGCCCGGAGAAATTCGTCGGCTAGCCAAATTTATTGGAACCCCTATCGACGAAAAAAAGGGCAAGCTACAGTGCGCCACTGTAGTTTTGATTATATGAAAAAAAATGCAACAAAAAGCGCACCACTGCGCGGCGCCCTTTGGGACGCCGGTGCACAAACTTTCATTGATAAAGGCAGCAATGGTCGGTGGTGGCAGGTCCTCAGCGAAGAGCAGGTTTCTAAATATGAACGTCGAGTTGCTGATGAAATCGCTGGCGACATTGCACGATGGCTGGCAACGGGCGTATTCTCATAGGCCTGTGGCACAAAAAAACAGGCATAACAAACGCAGACAGTTTTGCCAGGTAGGTTCAGCGCGGCTGATGTAGGCGTGATTGTGAGTAAGTAACGTATGATGCACTATTCACAGGTTTATGATTAACCCGACATTAATTGATATTAGTGGTCAGGTTTACAACGTATTACACCTTTGGGTGATAAAGCGGCTAGCGAGCTAAAAGGGCTATGTTCTAACAGTAAGTTTGAGTGCTTCTTATTTGATAACACTACACTTATTGGTGTCGGTCGGGCACTGACTGACGAACTTGATTGTTCATACAACTGCGATGTTGATATACCCTCAGAATATCAACGGTTTAGGTTGGGGCGTAATAGTATTAACCCGTTGCTTGAATCATCTTTCGGTCACAAAAAAATTCTACTGTATGCTATTCTGGTTAAAGAAGACTTTGTTAAAAGCTTGGGTTTAAGCCAATGAATACTGCTATGGCTATTTTCAGCAATGAACAACAGGCAATAGCTGTTAGCTTGCTAGGTTCAGTATAATCAGAAAATCAACAAGGGCAGGTAGCCGTTGGCTACGTTAGGCTTCACTAGACAATCAGTGCCCGCTATTATTTAATCTCTTATTTAGGCGTTATGAGTACGGGGTATGAGTATTACCGGCGGTTGCGAATGTAACAATATTAGAGCCACATGGCATTGCATTGATTACAGTGTGGTGCCTAGAGCTTGTCAGTGTGATTACTGCTTATCTAAAGCCGTAGCATACGTGAGCAAATCGGCTACTAGATTTGATATTTTGGTTTATAAGGAACAATATTATAGGCAAGTTCAGCAGTATTCTGACAGCGCCACATTTCACCAATGCACCCATTGTGACCAGGTAATATGTGTAACCTTGAACATTGATGGTGAGCTATACGGTGCCTTAAATGCCAATCATCTGATTAACAAATTCGGTTTCTCAGCTGCTGTTAAGGCTAACTTTAGTGCGCAAACCGCCGAGCAAAAACGACAACACTGGCGACAAAATGGCTGCCACCCGGTTCTGATAACACTTCACCCAGGGTGAATAAAAAAGCGCGACTAAATAATTGCGACTAAATAAGTGCGGCTAAAAAAGTGCGACTAAATAAGTTCCACTACAAGAGTGCCACTACAACAGCGCGGCTGCTTTAAGCGCTACCATTTAAGTCCTACTACGTTAAGCATGACTTCTGCTCACTGTTGTCTAACCCCCCGCCGATCCTTCAGCGCCTGCGGTTGGCGCTTTTGAGACCTTTGGACATCATGAATTCGAAAAATATCAGCGCTGCTAGCACCGCTCAAGGGCGCACAGATTACACCGGGTGACAATACTGTATAGGCAATGAGAACCTACAGTGAGGTCGGCCTGGGCGATTACTGCTGTAGCCAATGCTCGCCATCGAACACCCAATCACTCATGGGCGTTAGCCACTGGGAGCATTGGCCCATTTGCAGTTGGTAGCGGCCCGGCTCTAGAACCCAGTCACCCCGGTCTTCGTCGTAGTAGGATAAATCTTGGTCAGATAACTCGATTTCGAGAATGGCTTGTTCACCGGCGGCCAGTGGCACCCGACCAAAGCCTTTTAACTCCTTTTTAACTCGAAACACGGCCGAATCCGCAACGCTGACATACAGTTGAGGTACCGCTGCGCCAGCGACAGCGCCGGTATTGCTTACCTGAATCTCGATAACAAAACCTGCCCCGTGGCGACTGACTTGTCCCGCTGATAGCGCAAACTCGGTGTAACTCAAGCCAAAGCCAAAGGCAAAGGCCGGTGTGTGTTGGTGATGGTCTAGATAGCGGTAACCGTGTAGGAGGTCGTGGGGGACCGACAGGGCAGTGACATCCCAGGGCATTAGCTGCTCCGGGCCGGTGGCAACGGTAACCGGTAAGCGGCCAAAGTCGTTGCGCTGGCCAAATACTGTACCGGCAATGGCGCGACCGCCTTCACAGCCGGGGTACCAGACCATTACCATCGCGTCGACGGAGTCGATCCAGTCGCCTACAGTAATAGCGCTGCCGCCCTGTAGCAACACCACCACCTTGTTTGAATATTGCGCCGCCCGAGAAATCAGTTGCCGCTGGTGCTCTGGCAGGCTTAACTGCTCTCTATCGCCGCCCCGGGCCAAATTGCCACCCTCGGCCTCGGCCTGCATATTGGGAATAAATTCACCCTCGTCGCGATAGGTCAGCCCCGCTACTACTAGGGTGACATCGGCCTGTCGCAGGGCTGCCCAGTCTTCCGTTTCGGGGTAAAAATCGATCTGGCCTTGGCTTATAATCTCTTCGAGGCCGTCTTTTATAGTACTGACGTTGGAGCTGGTGACAAAACTACTGCCGCGATCCCCCAGGTTGATCTGCTCAGCGAGGTCTCCCACTAGGGCTACTTTTAGTCCGACTCTGTCGGTTAGCGGCAGTAGCTGTTCGGCATTTTTCAGCAATACCAGCGACTGCGCGGCGACGTCTTCGGCCAGTGCCCGATGCGCTTGGCACTCCACCACATCCGCGGCTGGTAGCGTTTCTTCGCCCAATTTCCAGCCCAGTTTTTGCCGCAGGATACGTCGCACCGAACGGTCGATAGTGGCTTGTTCGAGTTCTCCGGATGCCAGCGCCTGTTGCAGTTTTTCATCACTGTAGCGAAAGCCGACGGGCATCTCGATATCCATGCCGGCATTGAGCGACGGCGCGGTGGAGCGCGTACCAAGAAACCAGTCAGACTCGACAAAGCCCTTGAAGCCCCAGTCCTGCCGCAAAATCTGCTCTAACAGCCAGGGCTGTTCGCCACTGTAAATAGCATTAATTTTGTTATAGGCGCTCATAATTGAGGCGGCACCAGCTTCGATCACACAGCGTTTGAAGTGCGGTAAATAGACTTCGTGCAGGGCCCGGGGTTGAATATCGGCACTCAGGTCAAAGCGGGTATTTTCCAAATTGTTGAGAGCGAAATGCTTGGGACTGGTCAGCACATAATTTTGCGCGCCGCTGACAAAAGCGGCGGCCATCGCGCCCATATGGTGGCTATCTTCGGAGTAGGTTTCCTGAGCGCGGCCCCAGCCAGGGTGGCGCAGCAGATTAATGGTGGGCGCTAACAACACGTTACCGCCCTTGGCGGCGACTTCTAAGCCGATGGCCAGACCGACTTTGCGTTCTAACATCACGTTAAAGCTGGCGGCGCGGGCAATGGCCACAGGGAAGGCGGTGGCGGTACCCGTTCGGGCACCGCGGGGGCCATCGACCATCTTAAACACCGGAATGCCCAACGGGTCGTCGCCGCCGGCGTAATAAAGTCCGTTGATGGGTTTCTTTTGACGGCCCCGTAACTCGTTAAATTTTTGCTCTGGCGTCATCTTCGCCAGCAGTTCGTCGACTTGTGGTTCGAGTGCGTCGTAGTCAATGTGTAGGCCGCGATTGCCCGCATGTACAGCGCTGTGGTCGAAGGCCTTGATCCGCTTACTCATAATGTTTTTTGCCTATAGGTAATGATGTTGCTGGCGCAGTTCCGGTGGGCAGCAGCTGCTGCGCCGTCGGTGATGGCAGTGGTCTGCCCACTCGGAGCTTGCCACCGGTTAAAGCCCGCTTGTTTTTAGTGGAAATAATTTACCCAGTTGTCATGCCCAATGCAAGTCGAACTAGCTTTGCTAGGTCTCTCAAGGCAGCACAGTGGCTCCATTGACTGGATTGCCTGATACCAAGCTGATGGTGCAGCGGGATCTAGTCATGGGCTAAGCGATCGTTTTGGTGAGACCTTAGCTGCGCTCTTGAGCCAGTTGTCGATGCGCTCAATCACTGTTGTTATCGAAACTCCAGTATATAATTTGCGGCTGTATATGCCTTGGGCTATATTGCTGGCTGAGTTAGCTATTGGGGTTGTGCCACGGCACTTTTTCTTCCCTATCATTTTAAAGGACACGCCTTATGACCGCACCTGCCTACGAGTTTGTAATCTATGGGGCGACCAGTTTTGTCGGCCAAATCATGTGCCAGTACATCATTGAAAATTATACTGAGGGCGAAGTGCGCTGGGCGGCGGCGGGGCGTTCCCAAGACAAATTAGACAAATTGGTAGCCAGTTTGGGGCGCGATATTGACACTATTGTTGCCGCAGCGGACGACGAACCCGCCCTGCAAAGCATGGTTGTGCAAGCGCAGGTTATTCTCTCCACGGTGGGGCCTTATGCACTGTATGGCTCGCCACTAATAAAGGTGTGCGCGCAAAGTGGCACTGACTACTGTGATTTAACCGGCGAGCCGCAGTGGATTCGCCGCATGATTAGTGCCCATGAAGAAGAGGCCAAGGCCAGCGGCGCGCGCCTTGTGCACTGCTGTGGTTTTGACTCGATACCCTTCGATATGGGTAATTTCTATCTGCAACAGCAAAGTCAGCAGCAATATGGTGCGGCGGCTACCACGGTGAAAATGGCAGTTAACAAAATGCAGGGCGGCGGCTCTGGTGGCACCATTGCCAGTGCTATTAATATGATCAAGGAGGCTTCTAAAGACGCCCAGTTACGCAAAGATTTGGGCAACCCCTATTACTTTTGTTCTGCTGATCACGGTTTTACCGCGAGTCAGCGCAATGTCACCGGCGCGGTATACGACGATGAATTTCAATCTTGGGTAGGACCTTTCATTATGGCCGCCATTAATACTAAGATCGTGCACCGCTCTAACGAGTTGTCGGGCAAGGCCTTCGGTGAACAGTTTAAATACGATGAGGTGATGATAACCGGCAACAGTTTTGCCGCTAGGATGGGCGCCTCCTCTATTGGTATTGGCATGGGCTTTTTTGCTTTGATGGTGGCGCTACCACCTACGCGCTATGTGGTAGAAGCATTAGTGCCCAAACCCGGCGAAGGCCCCAGCCCTGAAGCGCAGCTAAACGGCTTTTTCGATTTGAGTTTTGTCGGTAAGACCGAGAACGGTGAAGCGCTACAGGTGCGAGTGACCGGTGATAGAGATCCCGGTTATGGTTGTACCGCAAAGATGTTGGTGCAGTCCGGTTTGTGTTTGGCCCGGGATGTTAGCAAGGATGATAAGCCCGGTGGTTTCTGGACCCCCGCCACAGCTATGGGTGATGCCTTAGTAACACGGTTAGTCGATGGTGCAGGCATGACCTTCACTGTAGAACAGGCATGACCTGTGTGGTAGAACAGGCATGACCTTTACTTTAAAGAGCCATGACCTTCACTTTAAAAAAACCCTGACCCTTATTGCCAAGTAGTTCGGCGCTACTGGTTTTTGTCAGCTTGAAATCCGGCCTACAACAGCATGTTAATGTGCTGTAGGTCGGTTGGTAACGGGGCAAATCTTGCCTTGTCAGTCCTTGTTAGGCGCAGCCAAGGGCTGGCTTTGTCGAGCAGCTCAACTCAAAGAAGCCCAACCTAACATCATCGCATTGGCGCTTTACAGGCCAAAACCTTCCCGCATTTCTTTGGCCGTACCCTTGAAACCATACATCTTGGAGCGATTGTCAAAGCGTTTGGCGCTGGTCAACGGGCCCACTAATACCGGATCAAAGCCAGATTCTAGGATCAACTTGCTCGCTGTGGCGACTGCCTCAGCATCGTCTCCGGCCATGGAAATAGCAAACAACTCACCTTCTCTATGCGCCTGCGTCAAAATAGACTTATGGCTTATTGAATTGTAGGCGCGAATCAATCGTACCCCGGGGAAAAATTCCGCGGAAGTCACCCCAGTTCCTCTTGCCAACGCATCGTTAGCCATATCCCCATCGCGTATGGGATAGGGGTTGCCGCAATCGATAACCACTTTACCCTGCATAAGCGGCGACAGTTGTGCGCCCACTTTGGGCATAGCGTGGTAAGGTACTGCGACAAAAACCACTTCGCCAAATGCTGCTGCTTCTGCCGGGGTACCGACCCTTGCAGTAGCGCCGGCCTGGCTTACTAAATCGCCCAACTGCTCGGGATTGCGAGAAGAGAAAAACACTTCATGGCCGGCTTTGGCCCACAACACGCCGACCGAACCGCCGATTTTACCGGCACCAACAATGCCTATCTTTAGCGGCTTGTCGGTTTTAACACTGGCGAAGGCCAGGGTTGGCAGCGTCGCGCTGAGCGCGGCGACTCCAGCTATTAGCAGGCCCTTACCAAAAGAGCGTCTAGATATCGTTCCCAAAGTATTATTGGCTATATCGTTGTCTTTATTCATTGCCATCTTCTCCCGATAATTGTTGTTTCAGTTTTTCTTTGTTAATACGGCTTTTATCGCTTTGCAGTAACGGTAGTGACTTTCTATAGATTACCTTGTTGGGAATCATATAAGAGGCCAAATGCTTTTTTAGTTCGAACACAATTTCTTTTTCAGATAGTTCGCTGGCGGCACTGTAGACTAAAACAATCTCTTCTTCGATCGATTCGTTGTCGACGGCAAATACCGCGCACTGGTTAATGGCGGGAATATTTTTTGCCACTACCGATTCAATTTCTAAAGGTGACACTCTAAAACCTCGCGTTTTAATCATGTCGTCTTTTCTTGAAACAAAATAGAAATAACCTTCTTCGTCTTTGTAAACATAGTCGCCGCTGGCTACAACAAGCTCATCGGTTAGCTGTCCGTCTAGGTCAATCACATCTTTCAAAATTTGCACCGACTTAAACCGTTGTGCGTTCTCTTCAGCACCGTTCCAAAAGCCGCTATAAATATAACCGCCGCGGTGGATTAACTCACCGACTTCGCGCACAGCGCATTCACCGCCCTGTTCATTGATGACATAGAGTTCAACGTCGGCGATCGGCTTGCCGATGGAGTCCGGTCGTATTAGTACTTGGCCGGGGTCCAAATAAGTCGAGCGAAAGGCTTCTGTTAGTCCGTGCATAGAGTAAAAGTCAGCTTGCTTAAATACTTTGCTGCACTCGGCAATCATCTTGCTGCTAACATTGCCGCCGGAGGAGGTGATTATTCTGAGCTCACAAAATAGCTCTGGGCTGGGAATTCTATGGCTGTCTTCGTCAAACATCTGTGCAATATTGACCGGCATTAGCGGTAGTACTGTCACCTTGTCGTTAATTAAATGGTTAAAAAAGTCTTCAGCTAAAATAAAGCGATGTAGCGCTAGCGTTGCCTTGTTATATAAGGTGCAAAAGAGTTGATTGAGGCCGTAGTCTAAGTTGAATAGCAGTAGTCCAGAAATAACGTCCTGCTCATGCAGTGACAAATATTGAGACACTACTCTGGCACTATCAATCAGGTTTCTATGGGATATCACAATACCCTTAGGGGTACCGCTGAGGCCAAAGGAGTAGGTGATTACGGCATTATTGTGACCGTTGATATCACAGCTATAAGGTTTATTGTAATATTTGTAAATCTCTTCGAAAGAAGCAGTGTCTTTGCTGGTCGTTTGGTAGGAAATAATATGACCGTTGAAGGCAATTTCTTCGATGCACTCCAGCTTGAGTTTGTCGGTAATAATACACTGAATATCGCAGTCGTTAATAATGTATTCAACTTGCTCAGGCTTCAGCAGTTTTGTTAGTGGCACTAATATATAGTCGGTCGATAAAATGGCCAGTACTGCAACCACCTGATCGATACCCTTGTTGGAGTAGATGCCAATGCGCGAGTTTTTTGCTAGCCCCAGTTCCTTCAAATAAAAGGCAATTTGGTTGGTTTTGGCGAACAGTTCGCCATAGCTAATACTCTGCTCGTTGAGTACGATGGCGGTTTTTTCACTGTGGCTAGCTACCGCTTGCTCCAGTAGTAATCTGATCGAGTTAATAGACATAGTTAGATTACCTTCGCCCCTAGTGTCCAGATATCGTAATTGCTATCTAGAATACTGGCGGGTTTGTGGTCGGATGAGAGTATTTTTTTATAGAAAAACGAGACAATATTTTCTATTTCCTGCACCGTTAAAACTTTGCTAATGCCACCGGTAAATACAATAGAGTTAATAACCAGTAGCTTTAGATTAACATAAGACTTTTGATCTTTAGACATTTTGCACAGTACCAAAAATATGGCCAGTTGCATCAATACTTTAGTGACCTTGTCACTGGTTTGCTCAAAGATATTCTCGGTCACTTTCAAGTGCATTAGCAATTCGTAGACAAACTCATTGTTTTTAGCCGCGAATATCAGCGACTGCCTCGATTTGTACACCCCCAGCTTTTTAAACACCAGTCGGTCATACTCATTTTTAGTCACGATATTGTCATCGACCAAATCTTTTGAGTAGTGTATATCGGTAGTAGCACCGCCAATATCCAACAGAATAAACGGATTGGCCACTGAAAATCTGGCATCGATAAACGGTAGCGCTTTGTTGACAATATAGGGGGTGGGAAATATTTGATTGCCAGTAATATCGTACAGGTTTTTGATATCTTCTTTGCCTTCAATGTCCAGCTGATACAAGTTAGTTAAATACTCGCGCAAATGGTCTTCAACGATATGCAGCTTGTTGTCGATGATGTTGGGCAAAACAACGAGGTTGTCGATATGCTGGCGCAGACCTTCTGCGTCGATCTCGCTACCCACAAAAACACTGTTGGAATATTCGAGTTGTTCAAGGTATTGATACAGTGGCTCGCCGAAGATGCCGCCGTGGCTGTCGATGCCGCCAACAATAATAACCACATCTACCAGATCGCTGGGCAGTGAGCACTCTTCAATATTTTGATACAGAACAGACTCGATAATATTGATGCCAGAGTTAAAGGCGATATTACTGGCATACTTCAGCGAAAAAGTGTGGCTGATGCCAATAATCAATGCGCTTAATCCACCGTTAGCGGAGGAACAAATATGCACGTTGTCTTTTTCGAAACGGTTTATAGTACCGCCGCACTTGTAAATCAAATCGTCGAGAATGTCTTTATTGAAATCTCGAAAATGCTGCTCAATATGATTGTCAGTACTTAGTTTAAAATAAGTACTGCCGACATCAATGAGCAATTTTTCTGTACTATCGCTCATTGCATGATTCCTATGTCGCGGATGATATCGTTAACGATACTAGTGGTGTCTTTACTTAAATCACATTGCGCACGCTCGTATTCGAAACAGCGGTCGGGTATAGGTACATTGCCGCGTTTGATAATACGGATATTTTTGTTGGCGTCGCGCACAGTAATCATTTCGTTGTGATTAATAATATGTGGCGAAAAGGGCACATCGATAATACCGTTCTTGATTGAGTTGAATACTTTGCGCCACAGTGTGTCGGCGGGGTCATTAAATACCGCTTCCATAATGGCCATGACTTCGAGCGTTAGTATTTCTTCCTCTTCTTCGTCGACGACCTTGGGCAGGCCATTGAGGATGCGCAGCGTGTACTGGGTATTAGCCACGGTTTTGGCGTTGGCTTCTTTAGTGGGGATGCCTGAGGCTTCTTCTCGCGTTTTGGTGATGATCTTATCGGCACCAACCATAGAGGCAATTACCGTCGACATATTGATCAGCTGCTCGGCGAAATCCTTGTTCATCGGAAACGCCCCCATCCACTGGTGATAAACTAGATTGATGGTGGCATCGCCACAGTTAATTTCTTCTGCGTAGTGCTTGGCCAGTTTTTTTAATACCTCACCGGTGACAATGTCTTGATTCATCGAGCCGTTTTGGGCAAAAGACACAGAAAATGATTTAACCCCTTCTTCTAGCGACAACAACATTTCCAGTAGTTGGATAACAATAGTGATAGATGGCGGCACCAGGGTGGCGGTGAGCGGCCCAAAAGATTCCCTGTTAATCGGCTCGTTGAGCTTAGAATAATTGGCACAGACGCGCTCGACATACTTCCAATAGAGGAAGGCTTTGTCCAGTGGAAAGTTTTTCGAATAGGGCAGTAAGTAGGTAATCGGGCCGCCCTCAATTTCAAAAATGCCCGAGGCAATGGCGGTCTCTATTAACAAACGCGCATCGGGGGTACCGTGGCGCAGGCTTACCGGTTTGTTAAAGTGCGTCATCATTTTTCGAGTGGTACGATAACCATGATTGACCAGTGGGTAGCCGTTGAGCATATCGACGTCGTTTTCTTCACTCAGGCGCAGCATCTTTTTCGCGGTGCCGTAGTCGTTTAGGCGAGTATTGGAGTCGATGGTTAATGGCAGTACATCGACGTTGGCCTCTACAAAGTACTCGTACAGCGAATACTGTTTTTTGTAAGTGGGGAAACCGCCCCGGGGCTGTACCAGCATCTTCTTGCGATTTTTGAAATGGTGGGAAATAAACAGCTCTTTGCTGGCGTTTTTGACAAAGTCTTCCACCTCGGCAAAATCAAAGCTGTCGACAAACTCATTGCCGAGGATAATTTCTCTTTCTTCTTGCAGTAAGCTCATGATGTTTTTCTCGCCTCTAAAAAGGCCTCGAGGGAGTCAAGCCCAGTATTTAAGTCGACTTGGTGACAAACCAGATCGAATCCATAATTTTTGTAGCGCGGCACGATGTCTTTGGCATTGCCGCTGCCGACCACTAGGTTGCCACCAATCATCATCACCAAATCGTCCAACTGCTTGTATTTTTGCTTGAGCGGTTTGATCTCCCGACTCCAGCCTTCAGCTTCACCGTTGAGCGAGGAAATCAGCAAAATAGTAGCGCCGGTTTCTACCGCTGCGTCAAAAAACTCCTCGAGATAGGTATTTACTCCTAGGTTAAATACCTCATAGCCTCTGGCGTTGAGAGACAATTCCATCAATCGATTAGCAACCACGTGAATATCGTTGCCAACTACACCTGTTATAACCTTCATATGCCTTTTTCGTCCAAAATAGAGATGGGCGCAATGATAGCAAATGTGGTGCAAAATTGGGCCGGTGAATGCTAGAATCCGCGCTCAAATTCAGCAAAGGGTGCACTAATGACAACTTTTACCGCAGATATCTGTGACGAGCGTAGCGAGAGGGTGTCGGTGCTGGGGCCCGGCTATAACAATTTTGGTGCTGCGCAGAGCTGTGAGGGTGAAATTGTCACGCTGAAATTGGACAAAAACAACAGTGATCTGATTACTTTGCTGCGGGATGAAGACGGCAGCGGAAAAATTGCTGTGGTTGATGTGGATAGGCAGTACTACGCGGTGGTAGGAGAAAACCTCATGAAGTTTGCCCATGCCAGTGGTTATGCCGGCATAGTTGTTAACGGTTATATTAGAGACACCGCTCAGATTAACGCTATTCCAGTGGCTCTATACGCGCTGGGAACTTGCCCGCGCAAGTCTATTCCCGTTACCGGGGGTGAACGTGGCCTGTCATTGACCTTTGGCGGTATCACCTTTAATAACGGTGACTACCTGTACGGTGACGGTGACGGTATTATTGTTAGCGCGCAGAAGATACCCTAACAGGTATAGCTGCGTTAGAGTAATAGCTAAAAAAAAGCCCGGTTCAAGGTTATTGAACCGGGCTTTTTTGTGCCGCGTTACACGGATTATTGCCGCTATTGCTATTGCTACTGCTTCTACTGTTGCTAACACTAGTGCTGTAGCTTTCTCTGCTAGGCCAAATTTCAACTCGAAGCAGTGACCAGTAATCAAGCGCTTAGCGAGGCCTGCTGTTGTCACCTTGTGGGCCCGTTGGCAGATCAACCTCCGGCTGGTAAAACAGCTACCGCCGCAGCGGAACTCACTACAATACTTTGGCGATAGATTTAGCCAAATATTCGACATTGTCGGTTGAGATTGCGGCCAGGCTAATACGGCTGCTGCCAACAATATAAATACTGGCCTCGTCCTGTAGTCGCTGTACTTGCGCAGGGTCTATGCCTAAGAATGAGAACATACCCTGTTGCCGAGTGATAAAGCTAAAGTCGCGGTTGACCCCTTGGGCTAACAGATTGTCGACTAACAGTTGACGCATGGCATTAATACGATTGCGCATGTCATCGAGTTCACCGTGCCATTGAGTGGTTAACTCGCCCGAGCTGAGAATGGTCTCGACAATCGCGGCACCGTGGGCCGGGGGCATCGAATAGTTGACTCTAGCGACTGATAATAATACCGAGTTAATAATATCGGCGGCGGCAGGGCTGCTGCCAATAATAGAGCAGGCGCCGATGCGCTCACGGTATAGGCCAAAGTTCTTCGAGCAGGAGCTGCAAATAATCATTTCTTTGACCGTGGCTGCCATCAGTCGCAGGCCAAAGGCGTCTGCGTCTATGCCCTCACCAAAACCCTGATAGGCCATATCGACAACCGGCATAAAACCCCGATCACGAGTAATCTGAGCTACCTGTTGCCACTGCTCTGGGTTTAAATCCATGCCACTGGGGTTGTGACAGCAGGCGTGTAATAACACCGCGTCGTCACTGGGTATTTGCTCTAGGGCCTCAGTCATGGCGGCAAAGTCGAGGCACTTGTTTTCGTAGTCATAGTAGGGATAAGTTTTTACTGTCAGCCCCGCGGCTTCAAATACGCCCTGGTGATTGGCCCATGTCGGGTTGCTTACCCAAATAGTGGCGCCGGGGGTACAGCGGCCAATAAACTCGCCGGCAATGCGCAGCGCGCCGGTGCCACCGGGAGTAGAAATGGTGCGAATACGATTTTGTCCCACCAGATCACTGTCACCTAAAATTAATGCGGTCATTTTCTCATTAAACAGCGCCGAGCCCGCCGAGCCCAAATAGGCCTTGCTGCTCTCGCCTTCGGTGCGAAATCTCTCCGCTGTTTTTACGCAATCCAGTACCGGTGTGTTTCCCGCCGCGTCTTTGTAAATACCGGCACCAAGATCAATTTTGAGTGGGTTGTTGTCGGCCTTAAATTTTACCGATAGGCCTAGTATAGGATCTGCGGGCTGTTGCTTGAGCGAAGAAAACACGAGAGTGATGTCCTTTTGGGTAGTTTTTTAAGGGCGGTTGCTGCGACCGAACTGTAGTAACGGATTGACCATTGGCTCAGCGCAGTCAGTAATAGGTTAATGATACCCTACTTTGTAGCAAGCAATTAGGCTTTCTAATCGGTCCAGCCAATGGCTGTTGTTAGCCGCGGGCGTCGGTGTTACTGCCGTTTTTTTACTAATGCCAGAGCTTGTCCACTGCGCTTACCTCGACCTTGGTAAGTGCAGCAAGTCGGGCCCGATTATTTCGAGCGGCGGTTCAGGCTTGCTTGGCAATCTGTGGCACGCCGTCTTCTAAGGTCAGCCAAGGTTGTTTACTGTCACACCATACATTGAACTGTGGTGCAAAGGTGCTGGTATCGTCCATAGTGCCGGTCTTGAGGTAGAACATATCCGGTGTTGAGGGCACCACTGAATAAATAGGTGAGCCGCAATTGCCGCAGAAGTAGCGCTGCACGGTACTGCCGCTGTCGGTGTCGCCATCTTGATAGCACTTGGGCTCACCGCTACTCAAAGTGAACTCGTCTCTGGGCACCCCGGCTAGGGTTGAAAATGCGGTGCCTGCCTGACGCTGACAATTTTTGCAGTGGCAGATGCCCATTAACGTTGGGGTGTTTGCCAGCTGATATTTGATGTCGCCACAAAGGCATTGACCTGACTGTGCCATGTTGATCTCCTAGACCTTGCTATGTTGGTTCGATGAACAAAACGGGCTTATCCACTAGACAGTCTTGTTATTGAGTGTTGTGCACCAGAGTATCCAATACTTTTGGCCTGTTCTGCAATGCTTTGTTGGCATCGGTTTATGTTAACGCTTAGTGAGACCCGTCGCATAACAGCTATGTTTGGGCTATGTTCGGGCTATGGTTTGGGCTATGTTTGTGTCAGGGCGCGCAGCGGTCCGACTGGTCGCAATGATAGTCCTTGTTAGCGTATTGCAGTTGCTATAGCAGAGGCAATTACTGACTATGGTAAGCTGACCCATCCCACTTTTGACGTCGGTGCTTTACAGCTGCGGCCAGTGGCTATTGCCAAGTATGACTAAAATAACAAAATAAGAAGGATAGAAATGGCGATTTCTGAGAATACAGCAGAAACAGTAACACCCACTGCAGTCGGCGACGCAAATCTGTCTACCCCGGCCCACTATCAAACAGCCCCCGAAGACAAAATATCTTTAGCCCAGAAATTAATTTACGGGCTCGGCGCTTTTGTGAACAATTTACTGGCGGCGGCCATCGGCGGTATGGCGATTGTACTCAATTTAGGGCTGGGTATG
Organism: Paraglaciecola psychrophila; assembly: GCA_047623385.1. Lineage (GTDB taxonomy): Bacteria > Pseudomonadota > Gammaproteobacteria > Pseudomonadales > Dasaniaceae > Oceanicoccus. The sequence continues at coordinate 8,081 of JBLHLU010000017.1, read as the reverse complement.
AATCCTGCTCTGGTCGGCCTGCTCGGTGCACTGCCGCGGTTGACCGATGCCCTGACCGATCCGTTAATGGGTTATATCTCCGACCATACCAAGTCTAAGTGGGGGCGCCGCCGGCCCTACATATTTTTTGGCGCAATTGCCGCGGGTATTGTTTTTATGCTGCTGTGGCAATTGCCGGTAGGAAAATCAGAAAATTATTACTTTTGGTTTTTTCTGGTGGGTTCGTTTATTTTTTATCTGGCCTACACCGTGTTCGCCACCCCTTGGGTGGCGCTGGGCTATGAGCTGACCCCAGATTATCACGAGCGCACTCGATTAATGGGTGTGCAAAACTTTATGGGACAGTTGGCCTACTTAGTGTCGCCTTGGTTTTTGTGGATCATGCAGTACGACATCCTCTTCGACGACATTATGGAGGGTGCCAAATGGCTGGCTGTGGTTATCGGGCTGTTCACCATTTGCATTGGTATATTGCCGGCGATATTTCTCAAGGAGCGTTTTAAACAGGCTCCGGCAGTGCTCGGCGATGCCAAAACTGATGACGCTATTACCGTTAAAAAAGAATCCACCGCTAGCCTGGCTGACTTTTTCCGCGGGTTTGGCGCAACGCTCAAGTTCAAGCCTTTTTTGAAACTCTGTGCAGCGACCTTTTTGGTGTTTAACGGTTTTATGCTGGTCTCGTCTTTCCAGTTTTATGTCATTATTTATTACGTATTTGGGGGCGATCAATCTCTCGGCGCCGAGTACGCCGGTTGGGCGGGCACGGTTTCGGCGATCTCTACCTTTGCCGTTATCTTTTTTATTACTCGGCTGTCTACCCGCATCGGTAAGCGGCGGGCATTCTTTTTCGCTATCAGCATGTCGATTATCGGCTACGCGCTAAAATGGTTTTGTTATTCCCCAGAATACCCCATGCTTATCTTATTGCCGGCGCCCTTTATTGCCTTTGGTCTCGGCGGCTTGTTCACCTTAATGGGGTCAATGATTGCCGATGTCTGCGATATGGACGAGCTGGAAACGGGTGAGCGGCGAGAGGGTATGTTTGGCTCTATCTACTGGTGGGTGGTTAAACTGGGCATGGCGGCGGCTATTGCCACCGGCGGCTTCTTGCTCAACTACACCGGTTTTGATGTCGCTCTGGGTGGCAACCAAGCGGCGGATACACTGCTGTGGATGCGTATTTTTGACGCAGTGATTCCGATCGTAGCTTCGTTGCTGGCGATTTGGGCTATTGCTAGTTATCCGATTACTGAGGAGAAGGCGCACCAATTGCGCTTGGCACTAGAGCGACGCCGGGGCTTAGCAGAGTAGATTCGCGGGTCAGTGGGGTTGGCCGGCAGCTTCAGGTTGCCGGCAGCCTACTAACAAGATAGCTGGCTAGTATCCGCTCTGGTGCTAACCGCTTGCCGCTGCGGTTAGCATCGTTAGTTTGCTCAATACTGCAAGCCGTAGCCGTAGGGAAATAGTGCGCTGGTATCAGCACCGGGCCAGTCGAAGGACAGTCGTCCAGTAACATCGACATCGCCAAACAATACATCGGCAATACCCTGGGCTTCGGAGCCCGGCAGCCAAGCGGCGACAAAGGCGCTGCAGGCGGCTAGTTCAGCGGTTACTACTAATGGCCTGCCAGAGATTAATACCACCACCACCGGCACGCCGGTGGCAGCAATGGTGTTAATAGTGGCTAGGTCTTCAGGATGTATTTGCGCCAACTCCAGCGAGTCAGCATAGGCCGACATCACCCGTAGCGAGCCGTTAATCTGCGACCCCGCCTCAATAATGACATCGTCGCCCTCGCGAATATCACCCATGCCCTCGGCATAGGGGGTTTCTCCAATCACTACAATAGCCACATCGTGCAGCGCTGGGTCTGCATCGCGACCGTCACAATTGCTGAGCGTCGCAGTGGCTGCTGTCTGGGCAATGCCTTCCCACACCGAGGTGGCCCCAAGAATATGTTCGTTGCCAGATTGACCCTGCCAGCTAATGGTAAAACCGCCACACTGATTACCGTAGTTGTGCGCATTTTTACCCGCCACTAACAGCCGCTGGTGGCGCTGTAGTGGCAGCTGCTGCTGATCATTTTTTAGTAATACCAGCGATTGCTGGACCGCCTCACGGGCTAGTTGCCGGTGTGTGTCGCCGCCAAATGAAGCGTGGTTAGACCAATAGCGCTCGCTGGGACGGGGCTTGTCGAATAGACCAAAGGCAAACTTAACGCTGAGGATACGCCTTACCGCATCGTCGATCCTGGCCATTGGCACGGTTCCTCGCTCCACGTGCCGGGTTAAATGTTCGATAAAGGGTTGCCAGTTTTGCGAGACCATAAACATATCGATACCGGCGTTAACCCCGGCGGCGATAGCGTCGTAATAATAGTCGCAGAGATAGTCGATACCGTCCCAGTCAGACACCACATAGCCGCCAAACTGCAGCTTGTTTTTCAACAGTTCGGTTAATAAATAGTGATGACCGTGGCACTTTTCACCCTGCCAGCTGCTGAAAGAGGACATTACGGTTAATACCCCGGCCTCAATCGCAGGGTAGTACGCCGCCATATGCAAACGCTGTAACTCTTCTTCGCTGACCACGGTATCGCCCTGATCGACGCCGTGCTCAGTGCCACCATCGCCGAGCCAGTGTTTGGCGCAGCCAACCACATAGTCGGTGCCTAAATCGCCCTGCAGACCCTGCACGAAGCTACCGGCATAGGCGCTAACGATTTCGGGTTGCTGTGAGTAGCTCTCGTAGCTGCGACCCCAATGCAGATCCTGTGCCACTGCGAGGGTGGGGGCAAAAGTCCAGTCGATTCCCGCCGCCAGTATTTCGCGGGCAGTAGCGCTGGCGATGCGATTGAGCAGATCGGGATTGTTAGCTGCACCGAGGCCAATATTGTGAGGGAATACGGTGGCACCGCGGACATTGTTATTGCCGTGGACAGCGTCGACGCCATAAATAACCGGAATACTCAGGTGCTCATTATCCTGCTGCATCGATGCCGCCCAGTAGGCGTCGTTCAGGTTGACCCAGTCGGCCAAGGTGTTTTCATTAGGGCCAGAGCCGGCGCCGCTAAGTACCGAACCGATGTGGTGGTCGCGCAGCTGCTCGGGGCTGATAGACATGCGTTCGGCCTGAGTCATCTGGCCGATCTTTTGCGCTAGTGACATCTTAGCCATCAAGTCATCGACTTTTGCCTGAATATCGCTGCAGTGCAGGGGTGAACTGGTCATTAGCTGGTCGCTATTTATTGAACATAAAAAGGTATGTTAGCATGCGCCGCGTGATTGTGATCGTCGAAGGCATAGACAAACAACCGGTAGGCACCACGTTTTAAGGCGGTGCGCAGAGTAACGGTGGCAGTTTGACCATTTTCGATCAAGCCTGAAATAACCTGAGGTGTCTCTTCGTGATCGCCACCGATGTCGGTCGAGGAAGACTCGATTCTCACTTCCCAGTGGTAACTGAGGATATCACTCTCGGGGTCGGCTGCGTTGAACACCGCTGGATAACTTTGGCCAGCCTGCAAGGTAATATTATCGGTGGCATGTTTTCCGGCCAGAGTCATCGACTTCACTGTCGGGCTGCGGTTGTCGGGCCATTGGCCAGTCCAAAAATGCTCCAGCACATCGACGGTCTCAGTCTCTTCACCGCTGCTCAAATAGACGCCGTACCAGGTCGGGGTTTTTTCCTGTTTTTGGCCCCATAAAAATACGTAGTTTCCTATGGCTTGGTCGGCATAAGGTTGCAATACCTGCTGGTAACTTTTTTGGTAATTGGCAGCCTTCTCCGTGCTGGTATTTTCTATTGGCGCTCCCCAGCTGGTTTTGGCCACTTCCCAGTGGCCAACAGCGCCCCACTCGGTGACAAAATAGGGTAGCTCGAATTGTGTTCTGGCAATATGTTTGGGTAAATTGATCAGGTCGGCGTAAATCTGAAAACTGATAAAGTCCAGATCGGTCGCCCGCTCGGCAATAAACGCCAGTGAGCGCTCGTCGAAATGCGCCAGTGCTGTGGTAGTCGGGTGGTTGCCGTCGACTTGGTGAATCATTTTGGAGACCGCCTGCACCGCGTCAAAAACTTTCGGCTCGGTGAAGTCAAAATTCAGTTCGTTGCCAATAATCCAGCTGAGCAGCGCTGGGTGGTCTTTGTACTTCAGCACTCTAGCCCGGGTTTGTTCCAGCTGCAGAGCCACGGCAGCGCTATCGTTGTAATCGAAACCCTGACGTTCGCGGGCAAACTCCAAACATAGCGACACGGTCATGCCTAGTGCGTGGGCTCGATCCAATAACAACTGTGCCGGTATCGGGCCGTCGTCAACTGCCCAGGTACGCACCGAATTGCCGCCGTGAGCGAGTACGCTGGGTAGGTCAAAGCTGTTAATGCCAGCACCTCTAACGGTATAGGGCTTACCGCCGCGCAGTAATTGATAGCCGCTAGCGGTTTTAACGATTTCGACTTTTATCGCCTGCTGTTTAGTGGCACTGATATCGGCACTAGCACTGGCGTTATCAGCGGCACTAGCACCGATAAGGGCGCAGGAACTCAGTGCCAACAAGGCTATCGATAACACCAAGCCTCGGCTTGCACGGTGGATCAATTGCTGTGACATAAAACAATAACCTCTGTATTACGGATACTATCTAGGAAACCTTTGAGCCGTCGTTAGACCACTTTGAATTCTGCCCACAAGCCCTGCTCGGAACTGTTGCCAACCCATAGATGAAAGTCGCCAATTTCGGTAACCTGTTGCATTTGCTGATTGTAAAAAGCCAGCTCATCGCTGTGCAAGTCGAAGGTTAGTTGTTGGCTTTGGCCGGCGGCTAACCGAACTTTTTGAAAACCTTTCAATTCTCTTATCGGTCGGGTCACGTTGCCGACTAGGTCACGGGTATACAATTGCACCACTTCCTCGGCCTCGGTATCACCGACATTGTGCAACTGCACGGTGATTTGTAAGCCTTCCCCCAGCTTAAGGTTATGCGTAGACAGCGCCAGCTCGGTTAATTCGAAGCGGCTATAGGACAGGCCAAAACCAAAGGGAAACAGGGGCGTGAAACCGTCGTCCAAATGAAAGGCCGACATCCCCAAAGAGGTTTGGACCGCGCCGCCATCGATGTCGTCGATATGGGTGATAGTATGCTGCGAAGGCGGCCGGCCGGTATTTTTCTTGGCGTAATAAATGGGTATCTGGCCGGCGCTGCGCGGAAAGCTTACCGGCAGTTTTCCCGAGGGAGATTCTATGCCAAACAGTAATTCAGCGATGGCCGGCCCGGCCATGGTACCGGGGTGCCAGGCGTATAACACGGCGTCGACTTGGTCGATCACATTGCTCAGCGTCAGTGGTCTACCGGCTAGCACTACCAGGGTAATAGACTTGCCAGTGGCGGCGATCGCCTCGATCAGCTGAACCTGATTGCCGGGCAGATCAATATTAGCCCGGCAGTGGGCTTCACCGGATAGAATCGACTCTTCGCCGACAAACATCACCACTGCATCGCTGCGCTGGGCGGCGGCTATTGCCTCGGCAAAGCCTTCGTCGCTATTGCTGCGCGAGGTCTGAGTGCCCCGCGCCCAGTGCAGTTCTAGCTTATCGCCTACCAGCGCGTCGACACCTTGCAGGCAGGTGCGGCTGTGCCGCGACTCGCCGTCGAAAACCCAGGTGCCCATCTGCTCGTAGGCTTCGTCGGTGAGCGGCCCAATCAGCGCCAGCGAGTGCAGCTTGTCACTGCACAGTGGTAGCGTATGGTGGTCATTTTTAAGCAGTACACAGCCCTCTTGCGCGGCTTTTTTAGCACTGAGTAAGTAGTCTTCGTTGACCAGCGCAGGAAAGTCAGAGGGATTGGTATAGGGGTTTTCGAACAGCCCGAGCTGCAGTTTTATCTGCAAGATATTAAATACCAGAGCGTCGATCTGCTCTAGGCTAACAGCGCCTTGATCTAGCAGCGAACCGAGGTGTCCAGCATAGGTGCTGCTGGCCATTTCCATATCGATGCCGGCATTAATGGCGGCCAGTGCCGACTCGCGATCACTACCGGTAAAGCCGTGTACCGACAGTTCTTTGATTGAATCCCAGTCGCTGACCACAAAGCCTTCAAACCCCCACTCTTTACGCAATACCTGTTGCATTAAAAAGGTATTGCCAGAGGCGGGCACGCCGTTGAGGTCGCTGAAGGAGGACATAAACGTGGCCACCCCGGCCTCTTTAGCGGCGTGAAAGGGGCGCAGGTAAACATTGCGCAGTTCGTTTTCGGGGATATTGACAGTGTTGTAGTCGAGCCCGCTCTCTACCGCGCCGTAGCCGGCCATGTGCTTAGCGCAGGCGGCAATCGAGCTGCCGCCATCGCCTAGCGTGTCACCTTGAAAGCCCTTTACCATTGCCGCGCCTAAGACGCTGCACAGGTAGGGGTCTTCACCCAAACTCTCGGCAATTCGGCCCCAGCGCGGATCGCGGGTAATGTCGATCATTGGCGCGAAGGTCCAGTTAATACCGCTGCTGGCAGCCTCGGCAGCGGCGATAGCGGCGCATTGTTTCACCATGGCTGGGTTCCAGCTAGCAGCCTGCGCTAGCGGAATGGGAAAAATGGTTTTAAAGCCGTGAATAACGTCGCGGCCGATCAGTAGTGGAATGCCCAGGCGGGTCTCTTCCATGGCCAAGCGCTGCAACTCGTTGACCACTTCAACATCGACCTCGTTTAATACCGAGCCGACCCGCCCTTCGGCAATACCCTGTCGCACGTCCCAGCCACTGCCATTGAGCTGGCTCATTTGGCCAATTTTTTCTGCCAAGGTCATCCCTGCGATCAGCTCGAGGGCGCGATCGCTATGTGACAGGACAACAGGTTTTTTTGAGAGTGAGGATTGCGACATAAATGAACCAAAAAGTTAACGAGCAAAAGTCGGTACAGTGCCATCGATATTCCAGTTTCCACGGCTGACCGGGTACTGACGCTGTACACAACACCGCCTATCTTCGCCGAACAGCGATGGCGACACTATGGAAAATGCGGCTAAGTGGACCGATGTTGCGATGAGCGGGACTTTGACTTGTTCGATGACCTATTGCTGAGCCCCAAGCTAGTCCAGCGCACTGTATTGAGTGGCTGTGACAAGGCCTTTATCGCGCCACAGACCCCTCCTGCCGCAGCTCAGTTGTTTTAGTCACTGGCTGCAGTATTCTGGCCAGCTATTTACCATTATGGCTTGGTTACGGTGCTCGAATGAAGCGCTTTTCAACGTCGACAGGCTCTAACAAACAGGGGAATACCGTGTACGGAAAAACTTCAGCACCCAATAAAGGCGTACTAATGGCTCTGGCAGGTATCGACTTCTCGCAGATTTCTGACCGAGAACTGGTTGCCCTATTTCACCGCACGCTGGAACAAAAAATTCATGGTATTTCGTTTAGCCCTTATGTCGACGGTCAGGCCCCCGGCACCGAAATAAGCGAGCAGCAAATTAGCCAGCGTTTGAGTGTGATAGCACCCACCATTGGCTGGATTCGCTCCTTCTCCTGTACTGAGGGCAACCAGGCGATACCGGGCATTGCCCAGCAGCAAGGGCTCAACACTATGGTGGGGGTGTGGCTGGACGATGATTTGGCTAACAACGAAAAAGAAATCAACAACGCTATTGCTGTGGCGGCGGCGGGGCAGGCAGATATTCTTGCGGTGGGCAACGAGGTATTACTGCGCGGCGACCTCACCGAAGATCAGTTGATCGACTACATCGAACGAGTCAAGCAGGCAGTGCCCGTTGTTGAGGTGGGCTATGTTGATGCCTATTTCAAATTTGTCGACTACCCGCGGGTAACTGCCGCCTGCGACGTAATACTGGCCAACTGTTATCCGTTCTGGGAGGGCTGTTCGCTGGAGTATTCACTACTGTATATGAAAGACATGTATCGGCGGGCGGTGGTCGCTGCCAAGGGTAAAAAAGTGATTATCAGCGAAACCGGCTGGCCCAGTGTCGGCACGGCTACCGGCGCCGCGATTCCCTCCTACGCTAACGCCATACGCTACTTTCTCAACACCTATCAATGGGCGCAGCAAGAGGATATTGATATTTTCTACTTCTCCTCCTTC
>JBLHLU010000016.1:0-26041 GCA_047623385.1 Paraglaciecola psychrophila | reverse complement strand
GGTTGGTTCAGTTCGACATTGTAGTTATCACGGTCCTAGCTCGGTATGGGCTTGGTACGGGTTTGGCACTAGCTAGTTACTGGTGCAGATACCTTTTTTTGCTGGGCCATAACAGACTATTTCAGTGGTTTCCCTAGTTGTTGAAGCGCAATTGTGCCTAAATCCAGTTCCGAGTTAAGCTGTCGACCATAGTGTGGCAACGTCATTAACGGCTTATCAATGCGCTCTTTGACAGCAAGGCATCTACCTTTGAGAATACATAATGAAGATTTTAATCGGCCTGAAGCTTATTCTTTTGGCTATTGTAGGGTCTGCTAACACCTTGGCGTTGACCGGTAATACCGAAGCGGGTCAGGCAAGTTACGCGGTCTGCATTGTCTGTCACGGTGAGCGCGGTGAAGGTAATCCCGCCCAACGCGGGCCCGCTCTTGCTGGCCAAGACGAAATGTATTTGGCGCGCCAACTCAAGCATTTTAAGAACGGTATTCGAGGCGGGCAGGCCAGTGATACCTTTGGCGGCCAAATGCGTGCTATGGCCACCACACTGGCCGATGACCAGGCTATTGCCGATGTTGCAGCCTATATTACCGCTATGGCAACCACCGTCGCAGTCGGTACAGTAACCGGTGATGTTAGCAAAGGTGCGTATATCTACCAAGGCAGCTGCCAGCCCTGTCACATGGCCGCAGGTGAGGGTAAACCCGCGGTGAGTGCACCACGACTAGCGGGCTTAGGCAGTGTTTATTTAATCCGTCAGCTCACCAGTTTTAAGGCGGGCCTGAGAGGTCGTCACGCTGAAGATGTCTATGGTCGGCAAATGCGTGAAATGGCCAAGGCAATTCGCAGTGGTGAAGATGTGGCTAACTTGGCTGCCTACATTCACTCTTTGCGATAATAGCTGACGACGAACTTTTCTCTAGGTACCGCCCCGCTGTAAAGGTTGGCAGCAGTTTAGGCCAGCAGCGACCCGACAGCATGACTTTGTCAGCAATAATGGCCGTTAAAGCCTGCGGCCGTAGCCATTGCCCACGTTTGATTTATTTCAGCGTAATCAATTATGTGCAGGTAAATCTATACTGGCTGTGCCAGCCAGTCGGTGTTTTTTTCAAATGTCAGTCAGAGTCTGGCGATATTAACATCAAAGGCCGTGAGTCTTTTTGCTCACACTGGGTGTATTTTCGCTAAGCGCTTTATCAAGGGCCGGGAAGTCTCTGGTCGCAAACTGAATTGTCTGGTCTTTGCGGTGACTGCGCACTGGGTGTAAGTGGTAGCTTTGGCGCACTTAAGTGCAGGCCGAATTAGCCAATATGAGCCTAACCGTAGGTGTTAATGGGCAGTTTTCCTTAGCCACCTTTCAGGAATAGCTCGGCAAGATAATATCAAGATCTAGCTTTAAATTGCGCAGCGCCATGTCTACTTACCCGCAAAAATGGCTGACATTGCGCAGGCCAAAGGTTTGCGGAAAAGTGTATAGTGTCGTCGGATTATTGTCCTCTATCACTAAAGGGCTACTAAGAGGCTACTAAGAGGCTACTAAAAGTCGACTAAAGGGTCACAAAAGGCCGGTTAGAGACGCCTACTACAGGCCGACTAACGGCTAGTTCTGAGGTTGATTTATAGCATATTCGCGGCGCTAAGCAGACAGCAGTTGCGTGGAATAGCTAGTATCAACTGATTGCCATCGCCGGCGTTTCCTGTGGGTAACGTCAAGGCAAAAAATACCATCACAGCGGAGCAACCGTGCAGCTTTTAAACATACTCTTTTTAGACAAACCGCTGCGCCTTGAGGCGTCTATGGCCGGTTGGCAGCAACTTTACTGGGACAATCAACTGGTTGCTCAGCAAGAAGCCCGTACCGATATTGAACACAGCAACAAGCTAGAATTTACACTCACTAGAGGTGATCAAAAGCTGCCATGTCAGTTGGAATTTGGCTTGGACTGGCAACCCTTTCAACTTCGTTATCGAGCTTACGCTGACGGTGATTGCATTGCAGAAGGTGAGCGCAACAGCGACGATATTGCCCGCCAAACACTGGTGGTAAAACCGGCTAAAGTTAAAAACACAAGCACTATTGGTTTGTTGTCGCTGGGTTTCAAATTATTCAAAAGTGCCAAGGTGATAAAACTCGCTTTTGCTGGCGCTAGCCTAGCAGCTTATTCCTGGTTGTTTTCGCTACCCTTTGCACTGTCCCTGCTAGCCGTTCTGGTATTTCATGAATACGGTCATATTAGGGCAATGAAATACTTTGGTATGAAAACCAAAGGTATTTACCTAATTCCCTTTGTTGGGGGCATGGCGCTGAGCGACGAAAAAATTAACACTCGCTGGCAAGATGTGGTGATATCAATTATGGGCCCGACCTTTGGCCTGATCATGTCGGTGGTCGCGCTGTTGCTTTACTGGCTTACCGGCGAAGTATTTTTTGCTGCACTGGCTTCGCTCAATGCCATGCTCAACGTATTTAATCTGTTACCTATTTTGCCACTGGACGGTGGTCATATTCTGAAAAGCATTAGTTTTTCAATGAATAGTATGGCGGGGTTGTTAATGTGTGTTGGGGGTGCGGCACTAGGTGTATGGATTAGTTATTCGCTGGGCTTGGCACTGCTCGGGCTGCTACTGCTGGTCGGCTCTATTGAAATACTGGCTGAGTGGAAAGGCCGGCATCGCAGTCACCTGTTGCCGTTGGACCGCTATGGTCAGGTGTTTTCTACCCTTTGGTATCTGCTGACGGTGGCGGGGCTGGTGGGAATTATTGTGGTGCTGTCCGACAGCGACGAGCCGCTACTACGTTTGCCGCTGAGTATATTGCAGAGTTAGGCTGATCGTTGGCAATTTTTAATACAGTGGTGGCCACAATGGCAGCTAATTTACCTAGCTAATTTACCTAGTTAATTTACCTAGGTAAATATCTGCAAGCCGAAGACAGTGCACTGCTTAACGCCGGTTAACCTGACAAGCCTATGCAGCCTTTAATATAAGTCCCAAATTTGTACAGCCCAGTTGCTATGGTAATTACCGTTACGCTATTAGGCAGTGCCACATTATTTGTTCAGTTCCTAATATTACTTATAGTTTGGCCTATTTTGCATAGCTATTATTTGACTGTTATTTAATTGTCATTTAAATGGTGCGCAGCTGTAATTGGTCGCTTGCTGGAGTAGTTAAGAAGTCCACCGCGGCTTTTTTGAAACGCTCGTCAAATACTGTGCTGAGATGATCCGCATCTGGAATCTCCAGCTGGCGTGCGTTAGCCAAGGCCGCTACTAACCGGTCGGCACTGTTCACATAGGGGTAGTCATGCTCACCATTGACTATTAGTACAGGAAACTGCGCTGTTGCTATATTGGGCCCTGCTATTTTAATGGGGTACCCATCGGGCCAAATTCTAAGGGCGGAAAAGGCCAGTGATGGCAAATTGTTATTGGGATTCGATTCTATAAACAAACGAATGCGCTTGCCGGCGTCACTGTCGATACTTTCTAAGTTGGGGGCTCGCAGTGCCGCAGCAATGGCCACACCTTGGGCGGCGCTCGCCTCGGTTTCATCACCAATGCCACCGAGAATCATTGAATTGAATCGTTTGGGGTGGTGCCCCAATAGATAGGCACCGATGAAAGAGCCCATGGAATAGCCGATAAAATCAGCCTTTTCTATAGCAAGGGCGTCCATCACTGACAAAACATCCTGACTCAGGCTGGGGTAGCTATAAGGTGCGAGCGCCAATGGTTTGTCGCTTTTGCCGTGGCCGCGGATATCGATCGATAGCACGCTTCGGTATTGTGCCAACAGCGCTATCCAGCCGCTATCGACCCAGTTACTCTGGGTATCTGTGCCCCAACCGTGCACTAGAACCATCGTTGGACCTTTGCCCTGACGCTGGTAGTAGATTTGCAAACCTTCGGATTCTACGTGGCCAGATTGAAACACTGTGTATTGCTGATTTTCTGTCACGCTAGATTTCTCTGCTAATACCATGATCGGCAACAATACTGCGATGCAAAAATAAACGGCGGCGGCAGTTATTGATTTACAGCGGGTCTTGTCTTTTAGGTTTTTAAATCAAGGGGTTCTCGCGGCCCGCTTTTTTTAGCAGGCTGCTTATCCTGTTAACTGCTCGTCGAGCCAGCTAACAGCATCGGTTAATACCTGCTGCTGTTCTGGTTCGTTGAAAATTTCGTGATAGAGTTCGGGGTAAATTTTTATCATTTTTTTCTCAGAACTCACTTTATCGTATAGCGATTGTGAGCCAGCGGGCGAGGTTAATGTGTCTTCTTCCCCGTGTAAAATTAATAGAGGCAGTTTAATTAACGACGCATTTTTTAACACTCTAGCCATGGCCGAGAACATTTCCGTGCCCAGTCGTGCAGTAATTTTCCCGGTGTAGACCAAAGGATCATTCAAGTAAGTGGCAACAACAGTGGGGTCTCGACTAACGGCACTGCCGTCAAGCAGTGCTACGCCTAGTTTAGGGGCAAATATAGATATCAAACGATTGATAAGCATCAGCACCGGTGGTGGCATGCTAGGGGTTTTAATGGCCGGGCCAGATAGAATACAGGCCCTGAACAGATGTTGGCTATGCAATAAGTAGTCACTGCTAATTAAACCGCCCAGACTGTGGCCCAGCAAAACCAGTGGCAGCTCTGAGTGATGTTTTTTGACCTGCTCGACGAGGGCTGCCATGCCAGCATGGAAATCGGTGAAGCGGTTAATAAAGTTTCGCAGCCCCTGCGATTTCCCATGGCCAATATGGTCCAATGCATAAACGCAATAGCCCTTGGCAACAAAAAATTCAGCAACATGTTGATAGCGACCGCTGTGTTCTCCCAGACCGTGGGCAATGAGTATAATGGCTGTAGGGTCTTTTTCCGGGGTCCAGCTTTGGTAAAATAGCTTACTGTTACCGCCAGCGGGTAGGGAGACGGTTAGTGTGCCATTATTATGTTGCATAGATGACCTATTGATAAGTGAGCAACACTGAGTCCGGTGTTGAGGGATGAACGAAAAATGTACAGTCACTGGCGTGTCGGTGATAGCACTAGCTTGGTTCTACGTTTACTTGTGGCCAATATTATCTACTACTTAGTAAAGCAATACTATGCAGCAGAGTTAGTGAAGCTGGTGCTGTGCTATTTTCGCGGCCACGTGCTAGTACTCCACTACCGCTATTAAACACGGTCGTTGTTTTTTATTAAAGGTAGCACTTGTGATTTGTTCGTTACCCCTTGGCTGAATTTCTCCGATAGTGGGGGTAATCACATCAACTATAGACGGTTTACCACCGTTATCAGCTACATTAATGCCTAAGTAAATTCCTAATTTATTATCTGGCAGTCGGTTTCGTTAAGTGACTAAATTAGTCTTTATGAAGAGGTTTTTACTTAGCGCCAAGGCAACATTTTTTTGCACATACTTAGACTGTGTTAGTTTTTTTGCCAACAATCCTACTGAGTCAGGCTGTAAAAAACGGTTTCTACTGGGTGAAAATACCGGGCAATTCACATTTTAATGCAGGGTACTATCGCAAAGCGCTGGATGTTGAGGCTCGATAGCAATTTTCTGAAGAGGGTAATGGTCTACAGTTTAATCCTTTTATGGTATCTACATTAAAAGATTTTCTGGTGTTAAAAGATCTTCTGACGTTAAAAAACCTATTGATGCTAAAAGATCTCCTGATATTAAAATATAGTAGGTTCATAAAATATGTAGCTTGAGACGCTTGCGATAAATTTGAAACGATAATGAGTAACGAGCTGGTATGCGTTGAAATGGACGACACCCTTGAGCGGGTCAAAGAGCTTTTTGATAAATCATACTTTTACCCCTTACGGGTAACTGTAAATGAGTCGGTGTTATGTCTGATCACACTTTTTTTTAGCGATTAGCTCGAATATTGACAGTATTGCAGCTACCACCAAAGACTTGCTCGGCACCAATAAAAAAGCGCGTCAAATAATGACTCGCCAGCTAATAATGCTGGCACCACAGGCTACTGTCAAAGGGGCGATAATTATGTTCAATGGCGATAATATATCGTCTATGTCCACTGTTGATGTTGACCAGAAGCGGGTAGGCGTATTCTCTTAGCGAGACATTATTGGGGTGATTGCACTAAAAGTTTAGCGGTACTGTTAGGGCTGAGGCATTGCCATTACCAGCGATTGTCAAACCTAGACGTCGTAAGCTTAGACCTCATAAACCCTGATGCTATAAGCCCAGACCTGATAAGTTTAGACATCGTAAACGGTATTGCCAGGGATAAGGTTATCAAGTTCACTGCAAGGCATTAGTGCTCTAATACTACTGGCCTGTTGCGTCATTACACAACGATATCCTTGGAACGTACATCTTGATAAACAGTATGCTTCGACGGGTTGATAATAGTGTTGGGCCAGTTGCTGGCGGCACATATGTAGTGCTCAAACGCACAGATCAAACGCACAGATCAAACGCACAGATCAAACGCACAGATCAAATACATCGTTCAAAAGCACAGCTCAAAGCTACAGTTCAAATCTACATCTCAAATCTACATCTCAAATCTATAACTTAAATCTATAGCTCAAATCTACAATTCGATGCTACAGCTCAATGCAGCAGTTCAAGTCGACGGGAGTGTTAGCCGATAAAGGGCTGCCCTTGTACGGCTTGGTAAAAGGTAAATACAGTGAGTGCAGTGTAGACAGTGGCAAAGAGTAATACCGATGTAACCCCCAGAGATCGTGGCAGGCTTTTTGGCAGCAGCAACGCAAACAGCGGCAGCACTTGCATGGCGTGTAAGCCAAAAAAATGTGCAACCCTCAAATCACCGCCATCACGTGCCCAATGGAACAGCCAAATGCCACTGGCATTATTGCTGACGCTGCCTACCGAGTGTCCGGGGTGGGCTCCAAGGTAGCTGCCAAAGCCCCCACCTAGAAAAAACGTCAGGGCAAGTCCAATGACAATAGCCAGAATTAGGGGGTTAGATAAAATATTAACACGGGCGATGCTCACTGCCATCCACAGTAAGGCTGCCACTAAAGACAGGGCACCAACAGCCATTAACGAATACATTTTGGCGTTGTAAACGGTATCCCGATTGTAATGCGATGCCTCCCCCAAGGCGGCTTGTATAGCAATATAGGTCATTTCAAAGAGCGCCATTGCAATAGGGATAGCGGTCAATAGGCGCCCGCGTCGAGTGCTGAAATATCCCGCTGGCATATAGTTAACGAAGATCAGCATAGTGCCAAAATACACCGCTAGAGAAAGTGCGAATTTGAAGGGTTTGTCCCATACCGATATACCCTGCAATAGCCGACCATCGAACCCTTGGGCAACTAAAAAAAGCACCATTAATACTAAATAACCGAGGGTTGAGTAATACCACAAGGGGTGCATGTCTCGATAAGGCTGTAGATAGCCTGTAGCGTTGCTGGCCGAGTGACCGCCCTGTGGGTGACTAACGTGCATATTGTGGTACCGCCTTAGTTCGGGTGTATTTGAGCTAGTTTAGCGTATGTTCTCAATAATGTACCGTTCATAGAAGAGGGCAGTTGAACAGCCTTTATCGAGCGTTTTGTGGCGAATTTTCCCTGACAGTTACGGATACTCGGGTTTTGGCAGCGCCGTGCAGGCCGACAGTATCGGTGAAAAATCGATAGCTAGGGAGGGTAACAGTTCTTTGGCGCGCTGCTCGGTTTCGGCCATTGGCGGTAATGGTTGCGATGAGCACAGTAGTACAACATTTTGTGAGGCCGGTTCCTGAGAAAATAGAACGTAGGGGAATACCGGCCTAATAGCCAATAATAAGGTTAATAACTCAGCTTCGCTGGTGGCTATAGCATTAACTAACATCATCCCTTCGGCGGTGAGGTTGTCGGCCACCTGCCGGTGAAATGCTTGCTGTGTCAGACAGGGTAAATGGCCGTTGGCATCAAACATATCAACAAAAATAAGGTCCTGCGGTTCGCCAATTTTTTCCAAGTATTCCTGCCCGCTCATTTCAACAATGGTTGTCGTCGCCGGAAGGTCAAAGTAATCAAAAGCCAGATCGGTGACTACTGGATGTGCTTCGACCGAGACCACCTGCACCGCTGGTAGCTTTTCAGCGAAAAAACGTTCCAAACTGCCACCGCCCAGCCCAAGAACCAGTACCCGCTGTGGCACCGGGCGCAGGCACAGTGCAGCCAACATTGCCCTTGAGTAGGCTGCGAGCGGGTACCAGGGCAGTGACAAATCCATAGCACTTTGCACATCGGTGTCGCCGAAGCGCATCCAGCGAAGTGATTCGTGCTCGAGTATCTCGACGCGAATACCGTTGCCACTGCGCCGGTGAATCGGTTTACCCCGGGAGGTAAAGATTTTGGCTTGGGCTTGTGCATCGTACATAGCGCGATAGTTCCCCGGTACTGATGAGTAAAAGAATTTAGTGTATAACAACAGCGAGCAGCGGGCTAATGAGGCTTGCTGTCAAATTGCAACGAGGAATAAATAGGGGTCAAGTTAACGCTATGGGCGACTGTTGAACCATCTTGCATATCCGTTGAATGCAGCGAGTGGGACTCAACGCCGTGTTAAAAAATGTACTAAAGAATGTGCTAAAGAATGAAAAACTATCGCTCAGTAACTACACTCAAGGTTAGCTGTCGGTAGAGCTACGCTAGAAATACCGAACAGTGTTGTTTAGTTAGCTGCGTGACCTATCGCTGCAACCTGTGACTTTTTTTGCTCTTACAGGTGCTTTTCAGCCTTATAGACGAACAATCGACTTATCTATGAGCTTATTGATGCACTTACTGACACACATTTGTTCATCCGATTATTGTCTACTGATTATTAACGATTGGATCAGGTCTAGCATGACCAAAATGGCCGCTACTGACAAATATTGTCAGTTTGGGGCTGGATTGTTGATACTAGGATTTCTTTCAAATATAAAAATTTTATAATAAGTGTTAAGTATCAGTGGTTTAAGATTTAATTTTAGCAAAACCTTATTTCTGGTACAGCTCCTGCAGCTACTAATACAACGGCTCTGGTAATAGCAACTTGGCAACATCCAGTTACCGCAAGGGCCTAGAAAACCAAGTTGTTATTGAACTTTATTTATTTAACTCACTGTAAAGGTATTTTATTATGAAGAAGCAAAATCAACAGGGCTTTACCCTTATCGAATTAATGATCGTTATTGCGATCATTGGTATTCTCGCCTCTATTGCGATTCCGCAGTATCAGGTTTATACGCAGCGTGCCGAAGCAACCGGTGCAGTGTCCGGTATTCGGACTGCGCAACTGGCGATTCAAGAGTACTACTCAGTCAATGGAGAAATTGCAGCCTTGACCGTACTTAAACTAAGTAAGTACGGTGTTAACGGCAGCGATTTGGCTGATATGGCTGCAGCAAACGACATTGTTTCACTAGTTACTATTACCGATGCAACAGGTGTAATTACAATTACTTTTGATACCGTCGCAAACGGCGCGCCCAAAGACCTGGCAGACATGGGTAGCATGTTGCTTACTCCCGATGTGGCTAATGGCGTTATTACCTGGACTGCTTCTACGGCAGACGCAGATTACGACAAGTTTCTGCCAAATATGAACAACTAGATCAACAGGCAAGCATAGTAAGAAATAAAAAAGCGAATCAAGCGATTGATTCGCTTTTTTATTGGGTTAAAAACCCGTGTATCAAATCCCGGAAACACTTTAAGGCAGGGACCACCCTACAGTGCCAGGACGACGTTAGGTATGTGTATTGCGCTGCAAGACCCACAAAATTCGGGGATTGTGAACCTGCACTCCCGGATTAGTGTCTACTTCTCCAAATAACACATCGGGCCGAAGCTGTGGCTGTCATACCGGGGTGCTCGACTATACGGGCTTTGAGCTGCATATCAGGCCAATAGCGGTTTTTTACCTAGACTTTGCTCAACAGCTCAGAATCTGTTGCGGTTAAAGGCCTAGCACGTCTTAACGATTGTGCGAGAGATGCCATACAAAAGAGTATTCTTTTTCCCCCAGGTGAATTCCTACAAAGTAGTGGGCTGGCTGGGGCGAATAATTTCCGACCACAAATATGTCCCTGTGCCTTAGCTACAGTTCCTTAACTTCAGCGCCTTAGCTACAGCGCCTATAGTTAGAGGGGCTTGTTAATTTGCCGCTTATGTGGAGTGCCTATCTCACGCTTACCGCCGTTTTTACTGATACATTAGATTGGGTTTTTTCTGACTCAAACACACTATATAATGCTCGCTGAATTATGATGCTAACAATGAATTTTTAGGGATCAGCAACATGTACATGATAGTAAAGCATAGCCACTTGACCATAATTGCACTGACATTTATCTTTTTCATCATTAATCTCACCTTGACGATAAAGGGATCTGACAAGGTTAACAATAAGCTGCTGAAGATCGGGCCGCATATTTTATATACCCTCTTTGTCGGCACCTTCATTTACTTGGTTATTGTTAATCCGCTTAACCTTTACCCCTTCGTGAATGGTTGGGCGTCATCTAAATTAGCGGGTTTTGTATTCTACGTGCTCTCTATCACTTTTGCGCTTAAGTGGGCAAAATCAACCGTATGGCGTATTGTAGGCTTAGTGGGTGCAATATTTTGGTTAGTGATGAGCGCGCGACTGGGATTTGCTGATCATCTGAAATTGAAAAGTATTAGCGAAGACGCCAATGCTTATATTGAGTCAGCGCAGTCTATGTTGGCGGTGATTTGCTAGATCCTTTTTTTGGGCCCAAGTGTTGAATTTATTGGCAGCTTAGCGCCCAGAGCAATGGCCTGTATAATGGTTTTTAACCCCGAGAGGCCTCAAAATAGGCTGGTTCTAACCCCGTAGGTACATACGATTAACCCATTTATAGACTTAGATTGTTTATTGGTTTATACAATCCTATAGTGCATCTATTGAAGCTGAAGCGAAGACAAAAATATGAGTACAGATAAACCGCGTAAACATTCACAGAAAATTGTAGATGGTTCGGCTCAGGCACCGAGTCGCTCTATGCTACGGGCAGTAGGCTTTGACGACGATGATTTTAAAAAGTCGCAGGTGGGTATTGCCTCAACTTGGTCAATGGTCACACCCTGCAATATGCATATTAATACCCTCGCAGACGAGGTGGGAAGGGGAGTGGATAGCGCTGGTGCAAAAAGTGTAATTTATAACACCATTACGATGTCCGACGGTATTTCCATGGGCACCGAAGGGATGAAGTATTCGCTGGTATCTCGTGAGGTTATTTGTGATTCCATAGAGGCCGTATCGGCCGGTATGGGGCACGACGGTATTATTGCTATTGGTGGCTGCGATAAAAACATGCCGGGATGTATTATGGGCTTAGCTCGCCTGAATCGCCCCTCCATTTTTGTTTATGGCGGTACCATTTTACCCGGCGAAAATCATACAGATATAATATCGGTATTCGAAGCGGTCGGCAGTTACGCCAATGGCGATATTCCCCTCACTCAATTAGACCATATTGAAAAAACCGCAATACCCGGAGCAGGTTCCTGCGGTGGTATGTATACGGCGAATACGCTGGCCTCAGGCATTGAAGCTTTGGGTATGAGTATGCCGGGAAGTTCTTCGCAAAACGCGGTTTCAGACAATAAAAAGCAAGATTGTGTAGACGCCGGAAAAGCTATTGTCTACCTGCTCGAGCACGATATTAAGCCGTCTGACATTATGACCAAAAAGGCATTTGAGAATGCGATCACGCTAACCATTATATTGGGAGGCTCTACCAATGCGGTGCTGCACTTAATCGCTATGGCCGATACCATCGGGGTTGAAGTGACGTTAGATGATTTTGTGCGTATTGGTGAAAAAACACCGGTGATTGCCGACCTACGTCCCAGTGGTCAATACTTAATGTCGGAGTTAATCGAAATTGGTGGTATTCAGCCGCTGATGAAGCGGTTGTTAGATGCCGGTATGTTACACGGTGACTGCATGACCGTAACAGGTAAAACACTGGCACAAAACTTGGAAGGGGTCGTCGATTATCCTGAAGGCCAGAACATAATATTGCCCTTCGACAAGCCGATCAAAAAAGACAGCCATTTGGTTGTTATGACCGGCAATTTAGCGCCAGAGGGTGCGGTTTCAAAAATTACCGGCAAAGAGGGCTTACGCTTTACCGGCCCGGCCAAAGTTTATGACTCTGAAGAACAAGGCTTTGCTGCTATTATTGATGGCCAAGTGGTCGCCGGTGATGTGGTGGTGATTCGTTATGAAGGCCCTAGGGGCGGCCCTGGTATGCGTGAAATGTTGAGCCCCACCTCTGCCATTATGGGCAAAGGCTTGGGTAACGATGTAGCGCTGATCACCGATGGTCGTTTTTCCGGCGGCAGCAGAGGTTTTGTGGTGGGCCACATCACACCTGAAGCCTACGAAGGTGGTGCCATCGCGCTGGTCAACAATGGTGATAGCATTACCATTGACGCACAAAGCCGCGAGATAACACTCAACATTAGCGATGACGAAATGGCCAAGCGCAAGGATGGCTGGCAACAGCCTGCAGCTAAATATACCAGAGGGTTGTTAGCGAAGTACGCCAGAACAGTAAGCTCTGCATCTACCGGGGCTGTGACCGACAAACCTAGTTAACTTGCTGGTAACAAACCGCTAAAAACTGTGTGACCTAGCTTGCAGGTCACTACAAGCAACGTTAGTTATTTCGATGTCGAGCGATGACTTCTAAGCGGCCAACACTACCCGTTAGTGCTTAGAAGTCATTTCTGATCGCCGACTATTGCAGGGCTCTTTCCCGCCTCACTTTGTTCATCCAGAACGTGTGTACCGTCTTCGGTAAACCCCGCTCCCCCAGAAACTTCCAAGCTGACAGTTAAGCGCTGTGCTGATCGCTTACCGGTGATGGGCTAATGGACGCATAGCGAGTGGGTTTTATGTCTTTGAGTGCTGTGCTCACGTCCAGTCGGCGGCTATCACGCCTTTGAATATGGGCTCGCATACGCTCCTGGCGCTCTTTTGACAGTGGGTATTTCCATAGCAGTGGCAGCGCAATACAGGCCAATACCGCCGGTACAATGCTATAGAGTATGGCAACAGACATCTTTGCAGTAGCCGTATTTTCAGCTAGGGATGGGTCGAATCCAAACAGGGTAACGCCGGTAGTCGCCAGTAATACCCCTAATGCAACGGCTGCCTTGTTGACCATACCCCATAGTGAGAAATACAAACCAGTTCGCTGTTCGCCGGTTCGCAGCGTATCAAGATCGACAACATCTGCCGCCATCGAGGCTGGTAAAAACACCAGCGCTCCCACGGCAGATCCTTTCAATAACATAATGACAACGAATAACCAAAATTGATCAGGCCCCAGTAAGGGGATAAATGCACTCCACAATGACAGCCAAAAAATACCCAACACTACTGTGCGATGTTTACCTATTCGTCTGGAAATACTGAACCAGATAGGAATGGCGAGGCTACTGGACAGATAGTATGCGAGTATAAAAAACGCATAGCGGTCAAAGGGCTGTTCCATAACCGTACTGACGAAAAAGAACGATAGTGTCGCCGTCATGTTGACTGCAATAACCATAAATAACAGGCTAATAACGAGGCGCCGATAGGGCCCATTGGCCCAGATAATCTTTAGCCCTCGCCGCCAGGGTACTTTGTCTACTTTTGTTCGTGGCGGGGGCTCTTTGACCCATAAAATAGCTGGGGCTGTTAATAGCGGCAATAGTACTAGCACCACCACAGCGATCGCATACAAGGCATTATTGGCTCCGGGAAGAGCAAACACTAACGACATGACTAAAGGTATCGATAAGGCCATAAGCAGGCCGCCATAACCAAACGTTTCTCGCCAGCCGGTTATTCGTGAACGTTCATCGTAATCTGTCGATAATTCAGCTCCCCAGGCCTTGTAAGGCAAGTCAACGAGGGTAAAAGAAAGATACAGTGCACTAACCCATACAAACAGATATAAATTGTTAATGGTCTCGCCACCAATCGCAGCCCACAAATTTACCGCAAAGGCGCTATCGGGAACGAATAACATCCACAACGACATCATCATTAGGGGCATGCCAGCAACAATCCATGGCTTGCGTCGACCGAATCGCGATGTCCAGCGATCTGATGCAATCCCTATGGCCGGATCAGTAACTACGTCAGTCAGGCGTGACATGGCAATTAATAAGCCGACGGTAGCCAGTGACAAACCAAGATTCTGTGAATAGAACGCAGGTATATACAGAGCAATTGGCAACCCAACTATCGAGGTCGGTAAATTCGCTAAACCGTATAGAGCTGTTTTGGTGCGACTCAAGCCGCCAGCTGAGCTAGCATTTTTATTTTCGCTCACAATACATTACCTACTGCATAATCGAGCTCTCTGTCGAGTTCTTCATCCTCGTACTCTGTAGACGCTACCCCTGCTCGTCGTTCCATCAACTTAGTGGCGATTAAAATAGAATCGGAATCGATGATGCGGCCTAGTTTTTTAGCTCTCAGTACAGGTAAAAATGCTAATCTGTTACGCTGCAGGTGGATTATGGTCGCCGGTAACGCAGCGTGTTTCGCCGTTGTTTGTATAGCTGTTGTTATAATTGTAGCGCGGGCTAGGCGTTTTTCGTGGTGTCGTCGATATTGTTTACTACTAGCTAGCGAAGAATCTTGTGCCGCCAGTAGATCCCGCCGGGACCCAGTGCTAGGAAGGTCTGCGTTATCATCTGCAACTGTTATGTACGGTATATTATGGTCACTCATCGACTTGCTGACATTACTCGAGGTGTGATCTGGAACTAAGGGATAAGGGTTCTCGGTCATCAGCGCTACAACAGTTAACATTTTTTTTCCTTATTTTTAAATTGCTCAGCTGTCTAATTGTATCAGAGCTAGGACAATAACGGTTTTCTATTGAGAAGAGTTGGAACGTTAGCTAAGCTATAACACAACGCCAAACAGTTTAATAATTACGCTTTGTACAGTTCAGACTTTAGCAACACGAAACTGGCTATAGGTGTTTATCATTATTTTATTTTTCTTTATTGGTGTGAAAAAAAGCAAAATATATTCATGTTTATTCCAGCGTGAACCCTTAAAGACCTAGTGGAAGGTACATTATAGAATTCACTTTTCGAGCCGATTAGTTAGCAGAAGTTCAACGACATAAAACTTTGCGGCTAAATTTTTTCTACAGCAAATCAGCGGGAATAGCTGCTATCTACATAGTTACCGCGTAGTTACCGCATAGTGGCTGCATAATTACTAAACAGTTACTACATGATTACTAAATAGTTACTACATATTGGGTAGTGTTATTTTTCATTGTTACAGCTTGTAACGTTAAACTAGCACGTTGGAAAATATTTTATCTGTAAGCGCCACAGCGTGAGAAGTCGGTTCATTGCCGCAGATTATAGTATTTCTGTTAGTGCAATAATGCCTGCCAGGTGGCCGATATCCTCAACGATTGGCGCGGTATAAAAGTCACACTCAATCACAGCGGATACTGTTCTGATCGTTATAAATGGTGCCGATAAAAGTATTTCTAATTATTAGTAATCAATGCCTTAGTCATTGTTTGCAGACACAGTACTCTAGGGATCGTTTTTGCAAAAAGGCATTTATAACGTTGTTTCAAAATAAATACCCGAATACCATGTTCTAACGTCTACACTTAGCAGAAACTAAGTGCCATAAGCTTGAGATTTGGACAGTGTTTCTGTTACTGACACAGTTGAACTTAACGATTGATAACCTCTAATACTAAGCCTTAAGCAACGGCCAATTTGTTGCTAGATGCGCTGGCGTCAATGGATGCGACCAGCTGTTCTGGTAAGTGCAGCCCCGCAGAGAGTTGCCGAAGGAACTCGCCGGCGGTGAGGCAGTGGGTGTCGACTGTCATTACCGCGGCGGTATACATTTCGATGGCAACCACCGGATCGCTGACCTGCGACACCAGCAGGTCACAGCCTAACGGATTGCGCAGTTCATCAAAAAGAGTGCTTCGCTCTTCGGTGCTAAGCCCCAGTGAATCGAGGCGCTCGAAAATTTGTACTTGTTCATCCGGGCCCAGATGACCGTCTGCCATTGCTGCAGCAATCATGGTTCGAAGCACCAGTAGGCCTTGCGATGTTGTTTCGTTAGAGGCCAGCAGATCAAACTGCTGTTGCGGTAATTGTTGCCAAGTATCGGCCGCTACACTTGTATGAATTGAGTTCGCGGCTACTGCGGCGGCCGGCACGGCAGTTGGCAGGGGCTGCCCCACCAGGCTATTACTGCTTTGGTATTTTTTATAGGCCCCCCAGGCAAGTGCGCCTACAGCCGCTAAACCGCCTATCTTAGCCACCGACGTGGCGGCTTTACGCCCTGTTTTAGTGGTCATCGCACTGACCAAGGCACCGCCTGCAACGCCTCCGGCCAAACCGGTACTCAGTCCACTCGCTGTTATAGAGCCTATCAACTTGTTAAAATCTACCATGGAAAACCTCTGCGGTGAATGCTGGCACTTCAAGAGCGTTAGGCCGGTTAAGAGCGAATGTCGGCAATCTGATAGCCACGGGGTACCTGATCGGTGTACCTGAGCGGTGCATACCAACCGTGTTCCTATACTAGCTTGCACAGCCACCCGGTCAATTCGAATATTCCTACCGGAAGCAACGCTTTTACCGATATGCTAAGGTTCGTATAATTCGATGTATAACAACGAATAAATCGGTTTTTATTTCACCGAGAATGTGTTCAAACTGCTGTACCACAACTCAACTAAGCGAGGATAGCGACATGACATTACTCATTATTGCTTTGGCGGCTCTGTGTATTTGGTGTATGGCCACACAGTACAGGGTGTTGCAACAGAATGCTCTGCAGCCGATAGTCCTAGAGCCGTGCCGAGCTGAACATCGATCAACCGCAGCAGCGATGTCGCACCAGCACAACAGTCATCATCGGCAGCACGCTAGCAACGCCGAGCTTTGGTAACAATTTATGCGGCACCTTAATTACAATCATCTACTGTATTTCTGGACCGTAGCCAGAGAAGGCAGTATCGCGAAGGCGACTCAGATACTTCATCTAACACCACAGACTATTAGTGGGCAGTTGAAATTACTCGAAGAGTCGGTTGGAGAAGCACTTTTCAACCGTGTTGGCCGTGGCTTGGCAATGACCGAAACAGGCCATATGGTTTACCAATACGCCGACGAAATATTCACTCTGGGTGCAGAACTTACATCGCGAGTAAAAACCGGTAGTGTAGTGGTGCCCGCTGTACTGGCGGTTGGCTCGGTGAATTCTATTCCAAAGCTGGTGACCTCACGCATACTGCAGCCGGTACTTCAATCTGAGATAGCCATTCGGCTGGTGTGCCGTGAGGGTGGGCTTGAGGCACTACTGGGTGATCTTGCGGTTCATCAACTGGATCTAGTGTTGTCAGACCGGCCGATCCCGTCGGGACTGTCGGTAAAGGCTTTCAGTCACGTACTGGGTTCTAGCGAGATTGCCCTTTTCGCCAGAAAAGGCACGGCAAAGCACTATGAAAAAGGCTTTCCTCATTCACTGGATAAGGCGCCTATTCTTTTGCCGACGATGGACAACCCCATAAGGCGAGCTCTAGACGAATGGTTTGACCATGAGGGAATTTCACCGACCCTGGTTGCAGAATTTGAGGACAGCGCATTGATGAAAGCGTTCGGTGAGGCGGGCAATGGGATTTTCCCTGCTCCTGCGGCGATCAGTGCAGAGGTAGAGCAAATGTATCAATGTCAGCGTATCGGTCCCAATCTTCCGGTAGAGGAAAAGTATTACGCGATATCACCTGAGCGCAAACTAAAGCATCCTGCGGTTCTAAAAATCATCGAACACGCGCGGGAACAGTTACTACTGCGATGAAGTGGCTCGCCAGCCGCCTGCTCGAGTGCGGCTGCGCCTAATCATAACCCGCCTTGCTCTGGCGATTACACCTTCTATTGCAAGTTCCCCGTCGGGTTGATTATTGCACAGCACGTACCGCTCTCCAGTAGCGTCTTCTAACGACAGCGTACAGGTATAAGTTATTCGCTCAAACTCAACTTCACTGGCCCTATCAAGCTCGATGTCAATGCGGTTGGTATAGGCCAACATAGACCCGAATATAATTTGTAGTTTTTCTTCTATTACCGTATCCCATATCGACTCTGCCCGGTTATTGATAACGATCTTCGCCATGACACCACTCCAAAATATGTCAATATAGTCTGACGCAATTAGACAATATTCACTATCCGTATCTACAGTAGTTGATTGTTCGTCAAATCCGAGCAATCTGCTTTATCCCGACGGTCAAGGGTAGGCCCCACTGCTTGAGAGGCACGAGTGTAGTTTTTTTGTGCAAAAATATTACGCCCTACTTTTTAGCCGACCGGCAACAACCGGTCAGCGATGACCGGCAAGTTACTATCTATCGATAGTCTGTGATTGTTAGCTATGCGATAACGGGGTGTGGGGCTGTTCTCACAGGTCAATAAAATATAAGGCCAGTTTCAAGGCACCGCTACCAGCTTTGCCGAGATCAGCCAGAATGTGACCGATATCGCCGGCAGTACTCAGTAAGATCTTCAGTACAATGAACAGCAAACTGGGTAGGTCACGCAGTTAGCGGAACACTTGCAAAAATTGTTATGGCCTTGGAAAACGTACCGGTAAGGCCGGCTCTACCTCTTGGTCGCTGAGAGCCTTTATAATGATGCCGATAACTTATTGCAAAGTGTTCGTAGTTATACCGTCAGTCAAACAGTCCATTCGTAAAGACCAAGAAAAACGTCAGTAGCCGAAATTACAAAATGGAACATCAGTTCAGTTATCTACCTGGCTTCAGGTCTTAAAATCAATGTACTTATCGACCATGGATTTGTCGACAATGTAAGTATCGCTGGTTGTAAAGTTACAGTCAGAAAATTGCTCGCAGCAAAATCTGTGTCGTTTGCTCTAGGTATTCGCTGAGCTAACATAAACAACTATTTAAGCGAGCAGCAATTGCAGTTGACTGGCAAGATCGTGGATAGCGCGGAGGGCATCACTATTGGTAGCAGCGATCGGCGGTATCACTGTGGCATTGCATGAAGCAACACTCGTTGATCAGCTAAGCAATAGCTAACATCACTAATGAGTTTTTGTGTCGATACTGTGCAACGCATGCTAGAAACAGTTTGATCTAACATCATAGCTCAAGCTACGCTGACGCGGGTCTGTCCGGTAACTATCCAATGATATCTTGCAATAACCAGAGCCTGATATGTGCGCTTTAATGGATAAAGTAGTCTTTGAGGTAGTGGATATAACGTTTTTATAATCACTGTTGAAATCAAACGAAAGATTGACCGGTACTTGATACTGCCTCAGTGCTGCAGCGCTAACGTATTTTTACGCCAGTCCAAATACAATTCAATATAAAATCTTCTAGTGCTCCTATGTCAAACGATTCAACTTCTCTTATGTCGGGCGTTAAAAAACGTGTCAGAAATTATCTTTTTAGGCGCTGCTCCATTGTCCAAGAATGCAATGGTTTTAGAGACGAGGCTTTAGATATAAAGTGTGGCTGTGATTGGAGCTTTTAACGACGTTAACACTCATCAATCTAATTTTATGGTGAAAAACGGCATTAAACTAGATTGAAAATTGAACAGTATAGCCGCTCAAAAAAGCGATAATACACGGTTAACGTCGACTCATCGCCGGCCAGTTGTGTTGCGTGTTCATGGTGGATTTTTTGTGTGCGTGTCTGGTCTAGGTTCACGTTGTATTTTTTACGCTTTTATATTCCCTGTCGTACCCACTGTCGTATCCAATTTAGTATCTATTTTCCATTCCCTAAGCTAGTAGCAAGTTGTCGACGCCGGACTCTAGTGATGTAAAGCATTTCGAAAAATCACAGTAATCTAAACCGAATGCAGCGCTGTATTGGGGTTAGTCGGCATAGCCCCAATACGTGAACCCAGCGAATTTTGGCGTCGAAGGCATATACAATGTTTCAATTTCTTTGATGTTAAAGCCTCCTTCTGTTAACAGTGCGGGTATGTCTCTATTGACATGGCAACCACCGGCAATTTTGTTCCAGTAGGGATTTATCCGATCCTGCCACTGTTTGACGGCTTCGTCCGGGGCCTTGCCATGTTCGCTAAACAATAGCTTGCCGCCGGGTTTTAGCACGCGTCTCATTTGCTGCAGAGCTGTTTTCCAGTCTGGGATGGTGCAAAGCGTGTAGGTAAGTACCACGGTATCGGCGCTATTTTCGTCGAGGGGGATTTGCTCACCCGGTAGGCTCAGCCACTGTAGCTCGAAAGGGGCCGCTTCAACTCGGCGGCGGGCCTTTTTTCGCATGCCCTCTGAGGGTTCTAGTCCCCAGACCATTTCCACCTTATCGGGGTTATAAAATGGGATGTTGAGACCAGAGCCCATACCGATCTCTAACACTCGGCCCTGTGCCTGAGGTACAATTTTTTGGCGTTGTTTACTGACGGGTTTGCCACCGCAAGCAACATTAATGACGTGGGGCAGTATATGGTTATCGTAAAAACCCAATGCAATTCACTCCTGTATTGATAAATGGCTAATCTAGTTGGCACGCCAATAGGCTAGTGACGGCGTTAGTGTAGCTCGCTTCTATGGGAAGGTCTCCATTAAAACGTTTGCTCGATAGTGCATAGCTTAGCTGCGGGGCTTTAGCGCATCAATATTGTGGCTAAGAATGAAATCCGTCTAATTCAAGCTTCGCTATTGTCGAAGGTTATGCTCAAAGCCAATTCCGGTAACTAGAGAAACTTTATACCGGTCTAACCGTTCAATCCACCCTGATCAGCAGTCGCCGGAACATCATCTACCGCTGTAAAAGCCGCAGCCAGTCGCTAACTCAGCTAATAGTGCACGATCGAATGCGAGTCATTGTCGGCCACATTAACTGCGAGCCATTGATCTTTGGTTATCGTAGGTGGACTGCCAAATACCTGTCGAATCGCCGAAGACGTAGCTGTGCCAAGTTTTACCCTGCAGTGCTTGTTCCCAGTCGGCTATCTGGCTAGCTGGTGCGGTCTCAACGCTGGGCACTCACTTGCGTGATACCAAACATTGACTCACGGCTGATAATGCTGAGTAAAGCTGCCTCATCCCAACCCTGTGTTTCAGCGGGTTGCAATGGCAGTACAATATACCGGGTTTCCGCCGTGGTATCCCATACGCGAATATTGACATCACTGGCCAGATCCAGCCCAAGCTCTAATAACACTTGCCGTGAGTTACGCACTACCCTTGCTCGATACTCAGGGCTTTTATACCAATTCGGTGGTAGCCCCATCACTGGCCAAGGCGTGCAGGAACATTGTGTACAAACAACCGCATGGTGGGTTTTAGGCAAACATTCCAATGCCACTATGTATTCTCCCTGAATACCCTCAAACCCCAATTCAGCACAGGCGGCGGTAGCATTGTTTGACAAACGTTGCCGGTAGTTGGGGTCTGTCCAAGCCCGGGCAACTACTTTAGCGCCATTGTGCCAGTTAATGTCTTCTTCGTAGTCATGCACAATTTTCTGCAGTGCACCGTCGGGTAACAATCCTTTTTCTTCCAGTGTTAGTTTTAATGCCTGCGTACGTTGCTCGGGGCTCGCCTTGCTTTGCATTACAGTACTTCCTCCAAATAACTTTCCCATAAATCGACGACTATGGTATCGGTATTACTATCGCCGTCGTTCCATAATTCTGAATGGGTAAACATGACATGATAGGTGTGTTCTTTTCTAAAAGAATTTTTGTGAGCAGCGTTATCTGGAAAAGAAAAACGCGGCGCAACATGAATAACGATACCGTTCTTGCCCCGCACATAGCTGGGCATACGTGTATGGCCAGCAGTATGAATGTCACCCACTCGAACAGGGTCGCCGACAGAAAATTTGGCAAACTCCTGTGGAGTTCTAACACTGTCTTCAACCTTCGCATTGGCTCTGGATAAAGGATAAGTTCCCGAGACCTGTGAGCTGAGTTCAGCTTCGCTAATGACATCTTTTTCTATCATTAGTGACGCTACTCCAGTGAGCACGCGTTCATAGTAGCTAGCGTTGAGATAGTCCAATGGATTCATGCGTTCTAGTGAATGGCGATATTCATCGACGTTATATTTTTGCAATAGCCCGATGGCAATAATATTGAGTGCAAAGGCCTGACCTTCCCACTCACTGTGGAAGACAGGTTCATTGTGCTCTACCTCTATTTCACCGAAACCGTCCATGCCACCTAAGTCGTGGATACCGTCCATTGTTGATCCTCTTAAGTTGGGTTTTTCGATGGTTTTACTGAGGGGCAGGATAGCCGCTTAGTTAGAAAATTACTATAAGGCAAGAGCTGGTAATTATTCGGTGTCACTACTAATTAAAGGGCCCATTTTTGTGTAAGGTATATTCTTTTAAGCAGCAGAAGGAAAATAGTGAACGGTACGACGTCAAAAAAACAATAAAAAAGCCTCCGTCAGCAATAGTAGTTATTGATGACGAAGGCTAGTTTGGTACCGGCCGAGATAAAATCTCGGCCGTGGGAGACGGCCTATTTAGTCAAACAAATCACCGCCACAAGCAGAGGCGGTAGTGCCATGCTTTTCGTAGGCTCTGATAACATTGGCACCTGTTCTCCAGCGATGCACTTCGTCCGGTCCGTCAACCAGTCGTTGCGAGCGAATACCGGTATACCACCGAGCCAGAGGCGTATCGTGGCTGTATCCCAAAGCACCGTGTAACTGTAATGCGGTGTCCACCACTTGATGCACCATGTTGGCCAGAAATACTTTAGCAATACCATTTTCCTGTCGCAGGTCCAATCCTTTTTCAGCTTTGTAGGCAATATGTAAAAGCATTAGTCGTGCTTTGTATATCTCTGCTGCACAGTCGGCAAACATCCAGCGCACGCCTTGTCGATCGGCTAACCGCTCACCAAAGGTTTCCCGGTTTATTACATGTCCAGCGGCTAGATCTAACGCCCGCTGCGCCATCGCCACATTGTGCATACCGTGGCGCAGTCTGCCATAGGCAAGACGATGCTGGCCCATATTGAACCCTTGTCCGCGACCACCCAGAATATTCTCTCTGGGTACTTTTAAATTATCGATTTTTATTTCAGAATGAGAGCCACCAAGCTTTAAACCAAGCTCTGTATGGGGTTGCATGGTTTCGATATTGCGTACAATTTCATAGCCTGGATTGGGCAGCTCAACAATAAAAGTACTGTACTGTTCATGCCTTTGCGCATCCGGATCGGTCTTTGCCATGACCACTGCAATATCGGCAACACTGGCGGAAGAGCTAAACCATTTTTCGCCATTCAATACCCATTCATCGCCATCGAGTACCGCGGTAGTTTGCATACCTGTTGCATCGGCACCGGCTGCTTTTTCTGTCATCGAGTAGCAAATTCGCTTTTCACCATTGAGCAAGGGCTTCAGATACTTTTCTTTTTGATAATCGGTACCGTGCTCTAGCAAGGTGAGCATCGTGGCATCGTCTGGTCCTTGGGTATTCAATGCCAAAGCACCTAAATGGCTCTCGCCGAGCTCCATCTGAACCAAAGCGTTAGCTAACGGCCCTAAGCCCATACCGCCGTGCTCTACCGGGATGAACGGACACCATAAACCTTGACTGCGAGCGGTTGTTCTTAGCTCAGCCATAACCACTTCAAAATTATCAGCAGTGCATATTTCTTCCGCCGGATGGCAGTGATCATGAACAAAGGTTCTGACTCTGTTTCTAACAGCCCTAGCGTCTTCCGGCAATTCAAAATCAATCATAACTACAGTCCTGTTTATTAGTGTGCTCGAATAGTAATCGCTAAAACGAAGCGCGTCTATAGTGATGATGGGCTTAAAATGAGCATAACCACGTGATACGGTCAGTCTGTTTAATAACTAAAACTGCCTTTGCTCGCTGTTATCAGCGTCTCTGTGCAGCGTTACTGTGCGCTCCGTGCAATCGCTTGTTTGACTCTGGCCACAACCGTGATTTTATTCTTATAACAAATGAATTTCACGCCGCTCAGCTGATAATGTTGGTTACGATTACAGCTCATCTTTAGGTTTTTGGGGGTCACTGCTTCACTGCTTAAAGAGGTTACAGCGAATTAATATTCGCTGTGTTGTCAGTTGTGTTGCTAGTTGGGTGCCGACTACAGTGCTTGAAAGTTTTGTCCGTATCTGATCGTTAAAAGCGGATTTAATAGAACGATAGAACTAATCTTTCTAGTTATGTGTCAGGTAGAGTAGAAGGTGTATAAGCGTAGCTACGCTACTGCCCTCTTTTAATAATGATACCGCCATAGTCAATGCAAAAATTACAAGGTACGATCAAGACTAATTTAACCCGTTTTCTGAGCGAGCCATCGTCGTTACTCTAAGCAAATACGATTAACTTTTCTCTACTTGGTTATGATTGGCGAAATTGATCTGACGACGTCACTTAATCGAGTAAAACTCTATCTTGGTTGCAGGTTTTATAATTTGGATGCTATCCAGATTACTGATTGTAGCCCTATCACCACATGCGTTATCTGTATTTCATAGCAGGACATAAATGTGGAACTAAGGTTCAACGGTGAGCAGGCGCAAAAAAGTTTCGAAACGTGACAGTAAAAAAATTTACCTATGGTTTGCAGCAACTGTGCAAAAGCAAGAGGGTGAGTAGCGCTAAAATAAAGTATGAATAAAAGGCACACTTCTATTAAGTAGCGTTAACTCTACTCCTCAATCCTTTGAGGTTATAAAATGGTTTTAAAAAAAATTACTGCTGCGTCGATATTAAACAGACAATTCTGGTGGCCGTTGACAATAATTTTTACGAAAATTTATTTTAATACGCCCTGCGGGGTTGAAATAAGACAGCATTATACTCGCGCGTTGACAGGTTGTTTTAATTCCGTTGGCTTGCTGGGTTTCAGTCATTAATCTGTTTCACATCTCATGGGAGTTTCTAACTTATGTACTGTAGTGTTAGCAAAAAAACGAAATCAAAGAGCATAATCTTGCATTGATTGTTCATAGTCTTGTCCCCGGTTCTGTATTGGAATTTTTTTATTATAATTTCAGCGTTACTATTGAGACGTAGACGTAGACGTAGACGTAGACGTGGCCATGCCTTGCTGACCGCTGGCGCCTTACCGCTTGTGGCAGTGGCCTGCTTGAATAACGGCCTCTGGGTTGGTCGCCATTTCGGCTCCAGGGCATGCGGTCTAAAAAGGTAATAAGTACTGCTGTCAGCAGTACCATTGTTTGAGCAACGCTTTTATCCTGTCTGTTTATGGTCATTGGTATTGCGTTAGGTACAATTTACGAGGGTGCCTGCACGACGCAAAAAAACGTTCTATAGCAATGCTCCTATCAGGCTTCGTCGTCGGTGGCGTTTTTGGTGTGCGTATGTTCATCGCGTATACACTCAACTCGCTGATCATCCCCCGAGTTCGCAATAATTTTCGTTCTACACACCGATAACGAGTAGCCGAGTAGCGTTGTAGTGTCATTTTTCTAGAATGGCAAAAAAGAATCAAATAAAGACGACAGAGATAGTGTTTACAATTGAACTTTGCGCTTCGTTTTTTTTGCTAAATACTGAATCACCCGAACCGTTTCAGAATTTACTGTGCATTATTTTAACCACCACGGCGAATGCCGATCGGACATTGAAGTTAAGCCAGACCTATTGCCGTGATGACGCTCTGGAATTAACTGCCAATTATCTAGGGTATAGTGGCCTGAACTAAGGCTTAGTGTAGGCTTTTCTGCATACTGTACCGCTGTTAAAACAGTCTAAAAAATAAGCCTAAAGCATCAGTCTAAAACAACGTCAATTGGTCTTCTGTAGCCACTTTTGTCGACCTATTTGTTCTCTTTTTCCTACTCCCCAGTTTATTGTAAACAGAATGCGAGATCTCGCCAAAACCCTCGCTCTTACGCACGTTGGTTAGTTTTTCTTTTGCTTGTTTTGCTGTCAATTCATGGTCAACGATAGGCTGCGAGTAAATGTTGCCTAGTAACAGCGAGGCATCATCGA
>JBLHLU010000015.1:0-27110 GCA_047623385.1 Paraglaciecola psychrophila | reverse complement strand
CAAGTTCCGATGGAAGTATACGGAGACACAACGGCGCTTGATACTGTAGAAGCAGCATCAGTACTGGCCTGTGGCGCTCTATCTTAAAATGGGCAATAAACTGTCTTGCTATTGGGGTCCACTATATAGTGACTGGATTTTTTATTGCTAGCGGAGCTTAGCAATTTTTTTTCAGCGTACACAAACTAGTTCCGGATACTATATAATTTTTCTTATTACCCAAGTCAACGTAATACTAAACCCTCGCTACAACCCGATCGGCATTTGTAGTTTGCCGAAGCGGGCGTCTGTATCGCAAATCATTTGATCTTTTTTACCCGCTACTATTTTCTGGCAGCAGTGGCTGTTTTTATGCGTTGCGCCAGAGCTGTAACCGGGTTAATCAGTAAAGCGGCGATAGGCTTTTAGAATAGGTCGCACCCTTATTGTGATCGCTGTAATGGATTCTCTAGTTACTATGGCTTGTCTAGTGGGTGTGTTTTTCGATAGTGTTATACCTCAAGAATATTGCGTGATCTTTGGCTAACTGTTAGATCATAATGGGACACAGTATCATTCAATAGGCTCAAGCAGATACATAGACCGAGCAATTCCCCATACATATTGTAGGTAGTCAGCTTATGGACAGACAATTAGTTTCAAGTGGTTCAGCCTTCGAATCACTAATCGGCTATTCTCGCGCAGTGCGTGATGGCGAGTATGTATTTGTTTCCGGGACAACAGGTTATGATTACGACACAATGACGATCTGCGATAGCGCCAGCGAACAGGCGGAGCAATGTTTTAAGAATATAGAAAGAGCACTACAAGAGGCGGGTAGCGCTCTTGATCGAGTCGTTCGGGTACGGTACATCTTTCCTGACAAAGCCGATTTTGAACCCTGTTGGCCTGTTTTCAAAAGATATTTAGCTACCGCTAGGCCGGCAGCAACCCTTTTTGTAGCCGGGTTGCTCGATGACCGTATGAAACTTGAGATAGAGGTTACTGCACGAGTCGTCGCTATTTAATGGTACGGTATCACTTCGCCAGTAGGGCCGGTTCCGACGCTGTTACCTGAACACGAAGCTGCGGTTAAATGCAGTATCGTCGCAGCGAATAGTGAGTGCATGGAAAAGCCCGTATTAAACGCATTCGCGTCATAGTCCAGTGAGGTGATTTCTCTATGTCACCGCTAATGCGGATCTACAGAACCTTTTGACCACTGAATAAAAGCGGGCATTAATGATGGCCCAAAAACAACCAAAGCAGAGTCGTTATTCACTTTATGATATTACTTATTACTTACGTGTTAATCGCCTTGTGCTTTTCTTTTCTTTGCTCAATAGCGGAAGCGGTTTTACTCAGCGTGACTACACCCCATATCGCGCTAATGGAGTCGAACAATGTGCCCTCGGGAAAAATACTTAAAGAACTAAAAAAGGATGTTAACAAGCCACTGGCAGCCATACTGACACTCAATACCATAGCGCATACAGTGGGTGCTGCGGGCGCCGGGGCTCAAGCTGCAGTAGTATTTGGCAATGGTTATTTGGCCTTGGCTTCGGCGGTACTAACGCTGCTCATTCTTGTATTCTCTGAAATTATCCCTAAAACGCTGGGCGCTCATTACTGGCGCTCACTAGCGCCTGCTACCGCCTATTCACTGAAATATCTTATTTGGTTTTTGTACCCCTTTGTTAAAGTTTCAGAAAACTTGACCGCACGAATGGTAGAGGGGCCGACACTAAGAGGTTTTAGTCGCGCTGAGTTTTCTGCTATGGCCAATATCAGTGCTGAAGAAGGATTACTGGAACAGCAAGAATCCTCTTTCCTACAGAATCTGTTGTTACTTAATAAGATTCGCGTAGAAGAGGTCATGACACCCAGAACAGTCATTTTTTCACTGTCTGAGTGCAGTACCGTAGGCCACTATTTTCACCAGCACGATAGCAGTCGATTTTCACGCATACCCATTTATAGTGATGGCCATCAGGAGAAAATTATCGGTTTTGTACTGCGCAGTGATCTACTACTGGCGCAATCGAGAGGTAATACCGCTTCGACGGTAATGACCTACAACAGGAAACTACACGCAATACTGGATTTAACCAAAGTCGACAAAGCACTTGAAGAATTTATTCGCCTGAAGACACAGGTGATGTTGGTGGTTGACGAGTATGGCGGCGTAGAGGGTATGGTGACCATGGAAGACTTGCTGGAAACATTATTGGGAATGGAAATTGTCGACGAGGGCGATACCATAGAAGATATGCAGCAATTGGCCATCAAATTGGCCAAGCGCCGAAGAAAAGATATGGCAGCTCAACATGAAAAGCCCTAACTTGTGATGCTACAAACTAACCGATCATAAAAGGTGACTGGAACGGCGACACTGACATCCCGAGAAAAATAGTACTAAGCAGTATGTTATTTACACAAGTGGGCTATCGCCTTCGGCAAAAATCACCCTCGGCCGCTAGCTGTCCGGCTATCTAGCCATGCCATTGCTAGAGCAAAATATTTTGTACCCACTGTTTGATGCGCTGAGAATCAGAGACCAACACTAGAGGCAGTAACTGCACCCGGAAACCGGCACCTTGTAGCGTTCACAAGCAGAGACGACCAATAGACGGGTGCTAGTATCCCACTGGCGCCCTGTGTTCCGGACTGCTTCAAGACACTCGCAATACCGTTATCGAAGTCCACTGTAGCTGCACGCTGTGCGGGGTCAGTTGTCGATAAAGTTCACTGGCACGGGGATAATCTGCGATCACTATACCAGTAAGACCTTGGCTAAACGACTGCAGTGTTGGTGTTGCCAGCGGCTTGGGACCCTCTATTCTAATCGACACTGAGCGTTGCCATTGCAAGGACAAAATAAACTCGACCCTGCAACCGTATCTACAACGATTATAATAATGTCCACTGAAGTTTTGCTAACCTCAGCAGTCAATTCTACCGCTCAACGGCGATCGCGACGCCTAAGCCACCGCCAATACACAGTGTTGCCAAACCTTTTTTAGCGTCGCGTCGCTTCATTTCATGTAGCAAGCTCACCAAAATTCGAGCACCGGAGGCGCCTATAGGGTGACCCAGAGCTATCGCGCCGCCATTCACATTAACGATACTGGTGTCCCAGCCCAACTCGCCATTAACACCGAGGGATTGTGCTGAAAACGCCTCGTTAGATTCAATCAGATCGAGATCGGCTATATCCCAACCGGCCTTAGCCAGACATTTCTTAGACGCAGGAATAGGACCGGTACCCATAATGGCTGGGTCAACTCCGGCACTGGCGTAGGCTGCAATCGACGCCAAGGGCTCTAGTCCCAATTCTTGGGCTTTTTCTTCGCTCATAATTAACAGTGCGGCAGCACCGTCGTTAAGTCCCGAGGCATTACCTGCGGTGACAGTACCGTCTTTCTCAAAGGCTGGACGCATTTTGCCCAACACCTCTGCTGTGGTGCCGGCCCGAGGAAACTCATCGACGGCAAATATCAGCGGATCGGCACGGCGCTGAGGGATTTCCAGTGGTACGATCTCGTCACTAAATTTGTTATCGGCGATAGCCTGTTGGGCTTTTTGCTGTGATGCTGCGGCAAATTCATCCTGTGCCTCACGGGTAATAGCGTATTTTCTAGCAACATTTTCAGCGGTAACACCCATGTGATAGTTGTTAAAAGCATCCCACAGACCGTCCTCAATCATGCTGTCTTGCAGTGCCCACTCACCCATTTTTTGACCGCTGCGAGACTTCGGTAAAATATGTGGCGACAAACTCATGCTTTCTTGACCGCCGGCAATAACAATATCGGCGTCGCCACACAAAATAGCCTGTGCCGCCAAGTGCACTGATTTTAAACCACTACCGCAAACTTTGTTGATGGTCATCGCCGGGCAGGTTGCTGGCAGTCCGGCTTCAATAACAGCTTGGCGAGCAGGATTTTGACCGGCGCCCGCAGTCAGAACTTGGCCCAAAATTACCTCGTCAATGTGCTCAGCACTTACCCCCGACCGATCGAGCAGCGCACTGATTACCTTGGCCCCCAAAGTATGGGCGGGAATCGAAGACAATGAGCCGTTAAAACTTCCTATTGCAGTACGAACTGCCTCGACAATGACAACCTTGCGGCCTACAGCTGCGTGCATTTTTACTCTCCAGTGATAAATAGAATGTGCTTGTGGTTAGTTTTTACTGCCTGTTAGGCGCCATAATAACGTGATTTGATAACTGTTAGAACGCCATCTCGGGCACAACATCGGGCACCATCAGCTCACCAGCGGTTTTTTGTACAATCTCATCAACGGATACGCCCGGCGCGCGCTCTTTTAACCAGAACTTACCATCGGCGATTTCTAGATAGGCCAAATCGGTGACTACCTTCTTAATACAAGCCGCACCGGTGAGTGGCAGGCTGCAGCGCGACAGCAGTTTGGATTCGCCGTGTTTAGAGGCATGTGTCATGGTAACAATAATATTGTCGGCACCGGCCACCAGATCCATGGCCCCGCCCATACCCTTAATCAATTTACCGGGAATCATATAAGAGGCAATATTACCCAACTGATCTACCTCGAAAGCCCCCAGCACGGTAAGATCCACATGGCCGCCGCGAATCATGGCGAAAGACTCCGCCGAAGAAAAAATCGACGCGCCGGTCGCCGCCGTAACGGTTTGTTTGCCAGCGTTAATCATATCGGCGTCAAGTTCGGCCTCAGTGGGGAACGGCCCCATACCCAACAGGCCGTTTTCCGACTGCAGCATTACCTCCATCCCCGCCGGCACATAGTTAGCTACCAAGGTGGGAATGCCGATACCCAGGTTGACATAAAAACCGTCGCTGAGTTCACGGGCCACGCGCATAGCCAATTGCTCTCGTGTTAAAGACATCGTATTACTCCTGACGAACAGTGCGTTGTTCAATGCGTTTTTCGAAGGTGCCCTGAATCAGGCGATCCACGTAAATACCCGGGGTGTGAATATGAGCGGGGTCCAACTCGCCGGGCTCGACGATTTCTTCAACTTCAACCACAGTAATCTTCCCAGCAGTAGCTACCATCGGATTAAAATTTTGTGCAGTGTGACGATAAATAAGATTGCCGTAGCGGTCGGCCTTCCAGGCTTTGACGATGGCAAAGTCACCGGTAATCGCCTCTTCTAGAATATAGTGACGGCCAGAAAATCCACGGCTTTCTTTGCCCTCACCAACCTCAGTACCGTAGCCAGTGGCGGTGTAGAACGCCGGTATACCAGCGCCGCCGGCGCGTAATTTTTCGGCCAAGGTGCCTTGAGGGGTCAGCTCTACCTGTAATTCTCCTGCCAGTAGCTGCTGTTCGAACAGTTTGTTTTCGCCCACATAGGAGGAGACCATTTTGGCAACCTGATGATCTTCCAGCAAAATGCCCAGCCCAAAGCCGTCGACACCGCAATTATTGGACACCACGGTTAAGTCTCGACAACCCTTGCGCTTAATCTCGGCAATCAGGTTTTCGGCTATACCGCACAAACCAAAGCCCCCGGCGAGAACGGTCATACCGTCAGTCAGACCTGCCATAGCCTCTTGGTAACTGTTTACTACTTTGTTAAAACCCGCCATCGGTTTCACTCCCTCAATAGGTGATTTTTCATGGTAATCGCCTCCACAGAGTATAGCTGTGTGGCAGCCCAGCCTAGTTGATTAGCCAGCGACCGCTAATCCTGCGCCAGTCATTTATTTTTAGCAAATGAATACATTGTATTGCTTGATAATTTTAACACCCAGCGAATCTTCGCAAAGCCCACAGCAGTATCACTATAAAGTAGCGACGGACCTGCGGTGTCGCAGTCCAGTCGTTTTGCCGAGGCCGGGGCCGGTCATTAGCTGCTAACCAAACCTCAAGTCAGTACTGACAAACTGATAGTTTCAGAGCTTATTGCCTCGCAGGCCCGTGCTCGAGTTGCCGGTTAATTAACAGCCCATTCGCCCAGTGGCGGTTGCGCCCACCCTTGAAACTCACTAGCGGGTCATTGCTGGCCCGATAGCGGCCAGTAGCTTAAATGTTAGTGCAGTGCCCTCACCCTGTCGCCAGCAAATGTACCTGTTAGGTGCCGACAGTAAGCCGTTAATCAAACCTTCTTGCTGCCAACAACTCACGCTGATTACCCGCTATTGGCTGAGGTTGAAGCGATGGTTCACACACTGCGGCAAAGGTTTATTGAGGGTATTAAGCATCAGCATAAATCACTACAACGGTGTCAGCCTGATTTTGACGGCACAGCGCAGAGATTTTTTTTGAGAACAACCTAGTTGCTTTGACCATCAAACTACATGGGGACACTTTCACCAAGCTGGAAAAAGCCCAACAGTAAGCGATATACTGACAACCAGTTTATTAATCATTTTCTGCCTGCGCCTGTTCGAAGGAGGTCTAGGCCCAACGCTCGTTCAAAGGAATCGTAAACGTGCCTGAATTAGCAAAAAAGCCTGTTACCATTAAGACAGTAGAAGAAATTCGAGCCCAACGGAAAAAAGAGTGTGCGTTAGGTTATCGGCTGCTAGCGGCGATGAAGTGGGGTGATCTCGGCGACGGCCATATTAGTGCCCGAGATCCGGAGCGTACAGATTGCTTTTGGATGCTGCGTTACGGGGTGTCTTATGACGATGTCAATGTGTCAGATCTGGTGCTGGTGGGACCTGATGGCAAACTGGTTGACGGTAGAGGCGGAGTCAATCTTGCCGGTTATTATATTCATCACCCTATTCTTGCGGCGCGGCCGGACTTGGTAAGTGCGGTACATGTTCATACCGGCTGGGGTACCCCGTTCTCCTCAGAGGGACGACTGTTTGATCCCATCTCTCAAGAATCATGCATATTCTTTGAAGACCACGCTCTGTTCGACGACGAAGAAGTACAGGTGCAAAGTATTGCCGCGGGCGCTCGTATTGCAGCCGCCCTGGCAGGCAACCGCGCCATTATTTTACGTAATCACGGTTTACTGACAGCGGCTGATAGCGTGGCTGAAGCAGTCGGCAGTTTTGTGCATATGGAACGGGTGGCAGAGGTGCATATGAAAACTAAAAATCCAAAACCGATCTCAGCCGAGGCAGCGCGGTTTGCACAACAGGATTTGGTCAGCTACGGTATTGGTCGAGTCGCTTTTGGCGCGCTGTTGAAACGTCATATCAAAAATCCGGATATCGTTAATCAGTAGCTTGTCTTGTAGCCCGCCTCTACGTTAACCCTAGACATTATCTAGACATTATCTAGATGCTATTAAGCATTACACTAGCCACTGCCTTGCTCGGTATCGGCCAGCGCAATATGGTAGGGTCAATATGACCTACTGTGCACCGCCGGCTGCGCCGGGAGCTACAGTACAGCCGTTATAAACGCTGGTTAAATTCAATCATATTGCCGCTGGGGTCGTGGGTGAAAGCCTGCAAACAGATACCTTTCATTGCGGAGGGGGCTGAGCATTTGAATCCTGCCGCCGCTACCGTAGCTACCACCGCTACAATATCGTCAACCGCAAAGGCAAAGTGCTGTTCTTTGGGCGGCGGGGTAGACTCGATGCCCAGCAAATGCACTTCCTGGCCACCATTCAACAACCATGCTCCGGGAAACCCCAAGTCGGGTCGTGATGAAAGTAGCTCCATTCCCAACACGTCGACATAAAACAGCAGTGCTTTATCGACGTCACTGACGTTAACTGATACATGATGAATACCGTTAAGCATAACTCTCTCCACTAGGGGCTACGGCCAGTAATACCGTCGCTGATAATCGTTATTTAATCATTCTGGATGGCATGGTAATCGCCCCAGTTGCCGGTGATTTTACGTGCTTGCGTAAGCACAGTCGAGTACCGCCTTAACCGCGGGTCATAGTGTCGTCGCTTGGGCATGGCTGTTTGGGGCATGGCGGTTCTGGGCTACGGTGGTTTTAAACAGGGGTGCCCTGTGGTCAGTCGCACTTGCGTGTAAACGTGACGGCCGCAACGATTGCTGCCAGCCGGTAGCGCGAAACCCGAGCATAGATTAGCGCCTCAACATAATTTATTGCCGGCTGCTAAATGCCTATACAATAAGCGCTAAAGATAATCGCAGCACTCGTGTTAGCCCTCAGTATTTTATCGCAACGGGATCGGTCCATTACCCTCTGCATCAAGTCCTAATAAGAGAATTACCATGTCAGAAGAAATCGCCATTGATCACCTGCGCAGCTGGATAGGTAAACAAGACCGGCACAGCGATACCATCACCGCAGAGTTGCTGAAGCGCTATCAGGCCACGCTGAGCGCTTACACT
This sequence comes from Paraglaciecola psychrophila, assembly GCA_047623385.1. Lineage (GTDB taxonomy): Bacteria > Pseudomonadota > Gammaproteobacteria > Pseudomonadales > Dasaniaceae > Oceanicoccus. The sequence continues at coordinate 18,843 of JBLHLU010000015.1, read as the reverse complement.
GATTTGAGTCAGGAACTACCAGCCCAACTGCCGCTGGGTATTCACTGGTGCCTGGCACAGCCGGCGATTAGCGCCGAGGGCTTAGGCGCGGACGGGCACCCGGCCAAGGGTGGTTTTATGCCACCGGTACCACTACCGCGCAGAATGTGGGCCGCAAGTAGCGTTCGCTTTCACCACTCACCGGCTATTGATGTTGCTATCGAAAGAACCTCGACTATTACTGATGTGGTATTGAAGCACAGCGCGCAATCAGGGCCACTGGTATTTGTCCATGTCGATCATCTCTATAGGCAAGACAACAGGACGGTAATCGAAGACCGCCAAACCATTGTCTACCGGCAACTCGCCGCCTATCAAGCGGCGCCAGCGCAGGCAATGCCCAGGGCTGCTCACGCAATAACGGTAACCCCCGACAACATCTTGTTGTTTCGCTACTCTGGCATCACCTTTAATAGCCATCGTATTCACTATGATCAGCATTACACTACTACCGAGGAGGGTTACCCCGGGCTAGTAGTACAGGGGCCAATGATGGCTTCTATGTTAATGAATCTGGCTCAAGCTAGCCGGCCCAAAGAGCCGCTTCGCCGGTTCGAATTTCGCGGTTTGGCACCCGCCTTTGTCGATCAAGACCTGCGCCTTGCGGTAATTGACAAAGGTACCGAGGATGAATGTAGTTTGGACATTCGCAATAACAATGGTGCGCTAATACAAAGCGCTAGCGCGAGGTTTACAGCTGATGGCCAATAATAGCGTTTATAAGTCGCTGCTGTTTGTTCCGGCTTCGCGCCAAGATATGGCTGAGCGCGCCCACCAACGTGGCGCCGGTGGCATAATCTTAGATCTAGAAGACGGTGTCGCCGCTGAGCAAAAACCAGCGGCTAGGGCAACCTTAAACTCACTGCTGCAAATGTTGCAGGACAATAGGGTAACAGCCCTAGTACGGATCAATAGTTTGGAGACCGGGGGCCGCCTTGATATTGCCGCGATCGACTCTCGTTTCACTCCGGCGCTGCTAATACCGAAGGTCACAACTCCGGCGCAACTACTGGCAGTTCAAAGCTGTTGGACTGATTCTGGCAAAGCCTTATCGAGCCTACAACTGTTGCCTATGATCGAGTGCCCACAAGGTTTATTTCAAGCCAGCGCCATCGCTACCACTAGCGAAGCAGTGGTGGCGATGATATTTGGCAGCGAAGATTTTGCCGCCGAAGCAGGTTTGAGTACCGCTATTGATGCCTTGGCAATGCCGGCACAATGGCTAGCACTGGCGGCGTCGGCGGCGGGTATTGCCGCTTATGGTTTGCCCGGTTCGCTGGCTAATTATCAAGATATGGCGCTGTTTGAGAGCACCGTAAAAAGGGCAAAAACCATTGGTTTTGCCGGTAGCCTGTGTGTACATCCCAAGCAGGTGGCAGTCGCTAACACCGTATTTAGGCCCACTGATCAAGAGCTAACTTGGGCTCAGGCAGTGGTTGCCCAGGGTGTTGGCGGCGGCGCCACCGGTGGCGCTATGGGTATGGTCGACGCCCCAGTGCTGGCTCGAGCGCAGGCTATATTGGCGCGTTTGTAGCTACAAAAGAGCTGTGCCGTAGCTTGGCAACGGTCCACTGACACCGATTAGGAGTAAGGCCCCGGGCCAAAGTGCCAGCTGTAGCTTTTGTCCCGTTTCTATTCCCGACTATCCACCACTTCCCGGGCCACGCGCATGGCAGCGAGTGCCGCCGGATAACCGCAGTATGCTGCGGAATGCATTATAATCTCTCGAAGTTCTTGCTCACTGACACCGTTATTTAACGCGCCAATAAGGTGACCCTTCAATTCGCCATGGGCGCGCTGCGCGATTAGCATAGCAACGGTAATCATGCTGCGGGTTTTGCGATCCAAACCCTCTCGGCCCCAAACCCCGCCCCAGGCGTGCTCCATCGCCGCCTCTTGCAGTGGCCGATCAAAGGCTGTGGCGTTGCTTAGTGAAACATCAACATGATCGCTACCCATGACTTCGCGGCGAATACTCTCGCCGAGCTTTTGCTCGTCAATACTCATAATAGTCTCTAACGGTTTAAGGTAGATCGCAGTGGTAGTGCAGGCATGTGCTATTTGCGCTGTAGCTCAATATCGCCGCTGGTATAGCTACCGATATAACTATCGCCATAACTGTCGACATAACTACCCATATAGCTGCGCTGTATGCGGTGTCGCTACGTTGTAGCGTTCCAGTGCAGTTAGCTCGCAAGCTGCAACAGAACTTGCTCGCTAAAACTTTAATACCACAGCGTTCCCACTTGCGCACTGAGCCTTTGTTTGGCGATAAAGTAGCGGTCGATACAGGCTTAAAATCAAGCCTGCATTGGCCAATCAGTGTGTCGCCATCGCCTTATAAACACTGACAGCAATAATAACGTCAGTATTTATAATGACCCTGTGCTTAGTAAGCACTCACTACTCGACGGTTACCGATTTCGCAAGATTGCGTGGCTGATCAACATCGGTGCCCTTCAATACAGCGACATGGTAAGACAGCAGCTGCAGTGGAATGGTGTAAATAATAGGGGCGATTGCATCGGCTACCCCGGGGACACTAATCAAATTAATACCCTCGCTGCTGCTAAAACCTGAGCCCTTGTCGGCAAATACAAATAACTCGCCACCGCGGGCCTGTACTTCCTGTAAATTGGATTTTAACTTTTCTAATAACTCGTCATTGGGAGCCACCGCAATAACCGGCATGTCGGCATCGACCAAAGCCAAGGGACCGTGTTTTAGTTCTCCGGCAGGATAACTCTCAGCGTGAATGTAAGAGATTTCCTTCAGCTTTAGCGCACCCTCCATGGCGATAGGCCACTGGGCACCACGGCCGAGAAACAGCGCATGTTGTTTCTCGGCAAAAGATTTGGACATTTCCTGTATTTCCCGGTCCAGCTCCAGGGTCTTTTGCAATAACTCCGGTAGCTGCTTTAGTGCCGCTACTATATCGGCTTCTTGCGCGGCGTCGAGACCATTACGGCGACCTAGCGCCACCGTCAACAACATCAGCGCAGTCAATTGGGTGGTAAAGGCCTTGGTTGAAGCGACCCCGATCTCCGGTCCCGCCTCGGTCATTAGTGCCAGATCCGATTCGCGTACCAGCGAACTTTGCGCAACATTGCAGATCGTCATGGTCGAGGCATAACCCAAGGTTTTGGCCAGCCGCAACGCGGCCAGTGAATCGGCGGTTTCGCCAGACTGAGATATCGTTAACAACAGTGTGTCGGGCTGCACTACAAATTTCCGGTAGCGAAATTCACTGGCGACTTCTACCCGGCAGGGCACTCCGGCAATACCTTCAATCCAATACTGGGCGACCATCCCTGCGTGATAGCTGGTACCACAGGCCACAATTTGCACCGCGCGAGTACGGTCCAGAATCGCCTTGGCTTCGGTGCCAAAGGTCTGCTCCAACACATGGTCGCTACCCAAACGCCCCTCTAAGGTATTTTTAATGACCGCGGGTTGCTCAAAAATTTCTTTGAGCATGAAGTGACGATAGTTACCTTTGTCGGCGGTTTGTGCATCGCCGGTCAGTCGCACAATTTTGCGAGCTACAGCATCGCCGCTGCTATCCCAAATTTGATAATGGTCCGGAGTGATCTCTGCAACATCACCCTCCTCCAGATAGACAAAGCGATCGGTCACTTGTCGCAGCGCCATTTGATCGGAGGCGAGAAAGTTCTCACCCAATCCCAGACCCAATACCAGTGGGCTGCCGCTGCGAGCACAGATAATGCGCTCAGGCTGCTCGCGGTCAATCACCGCCAGACCATAGGCGCCCTCGAGTTGCGCGATGGTAGCTTTTACCGCTGCCATTAATTCCAGACCATTAACCAACTCGGAGTGCAGCAAATGCACAATCGTTTCGGTGTCGGTTTGCGACTGAAACTCATAGCCTAGTAACTGTAGCTGTTCACGCAGCTGCTGATGGTTTTCAATAATACCGTTGTGCACCAGTGCAATGCGATCTGCGGACAAATGCGGGTGAGCATTTTCTTCCGAGGGCTGACCATGGGTGGCCCAGCGAGTATGCGCAATACCGGTGGAACCTTGCAGTGGTTGTTGTGCCAGCGCCTCGCCCAGTACCCGAACTTTACCCAGACGCTTGTGACACGTCATAGCGCCACCGCTATCAATTACTGCAACACCGGCGGAGTCATAGCCTCGGTATTCCAGCCGTTTCAGACCCTCTAGCAAAATCTCCGATACTTCACGGCGGGCTGCTGCCCCTACAATGCCACACATACAAACTCCTATTGGTCGTTATCGGATACTAGCTTTTGACCGGTTTTTTCCAGCCATCAATATTGCGCTGTTTGCCTCGGCCCACCGCCAGTTGATTAGGCGCAATCGCCTTGGTCACGGTAGACCCGGCGCCGACAAAGGCCCCATCGGCAATGGTGATAGGCGCCACCAAGGTACTATTTGAGCCGATAAATACATCATCGCCTAAGGTAGTTTTGTGTTTGAAGGCACCGTCGTAATTGCAGGTGATAGTGCCGGCGCCAATATTACAGCCCTTGCCAATCATTGCGTCACCTAAGTAGGCCAAATGATTAGCCTTGCTACCCGCCGCGAGGGTGGTGTTTTTGACCTCGACAAAATTGCCAATTTTGACTCCGTCCTCCAGTATCGCACCGGGGCGCAGTCGGGCGAAGGGACCAATATCGCCATTGGCGGCGACGGTGGCTTTTTCCAGCACACTGTTGGGTTTAATAGTGGTGCCGGTACCTACTGTCGAGTCTTCAATAACGCAATTGGGGCCTATCGAGACCCCTGCAGCGAGTGTTACTGCGCCAATAAATACGCAGTTAATATCAATAAACACGTCTTCGCCGACCACCAACTCACCGCGAACATCGATACGATCGGGATCGGCCAGGGTCGCCCCCTCTGACATTAATCGGTAGGCTTGCTGCTGCTGGTAATAACGTTCTACAGCAGCTAATTGCATGCGGTTGTTAACCCCTTCGACTTCCATTACCGAACCGGGCTCACAGGCCTGCACCGTCATACCGTCAGCGACCGCCATCGCGATGATATCGGTTAGATAGAATTCGCCCTGGGCATTGTCCGCCGATAACTGCGGCAACCAACGGCTCAACTTTTCAGCGGTTACCGCCAATATACCGGTATTGATTTCGTTGATATTACGCTGGTCTTGATCGGCATCTTTTTCTTCAACGATGGCGCAAATTTCACCCTGCTGACGCACTATACGGCCATAGTTAGTGGGATCGTTCAAGACCACTGTCAGTAGCGCCACGGTGCTGTCGTCAGCCCTAGCGATTAAAGCAGCCAGAGTATTACTAGCAACCAGTGGCACGTCGCCGTAGGCAATTAACAACATTGAGTCGGGCTGCACCTTTGGCATGGCTTGCGCCACTGCATGACCTGTACCCAACTGTTGTTGCTGACGCACCCAGTGCAGGGCGTCGTCGTTGATGGCGGTGATTACTTGATCGCCGCCATGGCCGATCACCACATGAATAGCGCGGGGCTGCAGCGATTTAGCACTGTCGATCACATGAGCTAACATCGGCTTACCGGCGACTTTATGTAATACCTTGGGCAATTTCGAGCGCATACGAGAGCCCTGGCCTGCGGCGAGGATAATAACCTCAATTTCTCTTTTCACCGGTATTCCTTAGGCACAGCCCATTGTTATTGATTATTTTTGGCGGTCTGCGCCAACTACTAAACCCTTTATCAGCACATTACCTTAGCAGTATTTACACTTTCTTTCACGCACAAAAAAGGGTAGCTAAGCTACCCTATGTATTTAACTCAATGTTTAATACACCATGCTGTGCTTTATGCTCAGCCCATCTTCCGAATGGACTGAATGGTACGCAGCTGAGCAACCGCCGCCGCTAGTTGCGCAGTGGCTCGACTGTAGTCAAATTCACCGCTCTGATTAGCCAGTGCCTGTTCCGCTTCTTTTTGTGCTTCCAGTGCCGCCGCCTCGTCGAGGTCACCGGCGCGTATAGCGGTATCAGCTAACACACTGACAATACCCGGCTGCACTTCGAGGAAACCACCGGAGAGATAATACACTTGTTCGTCGCCACTTTGCGGTTGAATACGAATCGGGCCTGGTTCTAGTGCCGTTAGCAAAGGCGCGTGACCATAGCTAATTCCCAGATCACCTAAGGTACCGGTAGCCACTACCATTTCCACCAAACCGGAAAAAATTTCCTGTTCAGCGCTAACGATATCGCAATGAATAGTCATAGCCATAAGTAATACGCCTATTGTTGTTCTTTAATAAACTTTATAACGGCTTGAGCCGTTGCCAATAACACTTTAGCACTGGGGGAATACTCCCCCAATTGTTACATGTTTTTAGCGTTTTCCAATACTTCGTCAATTCCGCCACACATCAAGAAAGCCTGCTCGGGAATATGATCATATTCGCCGGCCAAGATCCCTTTAAAGCTGGATATCGTCTCTTTCAAAGTAACGTACTTACCCGGAGATCCGGTGAAGACTTCCGCTACAGTAAAGGGCTGCGACAAAAAGCGTTCAATCTTACGTGCGCGGTTAACCGCCTGCTTGTCTTCTTCGGACAGCTCGTCCATACCCAAAATAGCAATAATGTCTTTCAGTTCTTTATAGCGCTGCAGCACGGCCTGAACGCCACGTGCAGTGTCATAGTGCTCGGCGCCAATAATCAGCGGATCGAGCTGACGTGAGCTAGAGTCCAGCGGATCGATCGCAGGATAGATACCCTTGGAGGCGATATCGCGGCTCAACACCACGGTAGAGTCCAAGTGGGCAAAAGTCGTTGCTGGCGAGGGGTCGGTCAAATCGTCCGCCGGTACGTATACCGCCTGGATAGAAGTGATAGAACCGGTCTTGGTTGAGGTAATACGCTCTTGCAACTCACCCATTTCCTGGGCCAGAGTCGGCTGGTAACCTACCGCAGAAGGCATCCGACCCAATAGTGCAGATACCTCGGTTCCCGCTAAGGTATAACGGTAAATGTTGTCGACAAACAACAGTACATCTTTACCTTCGTCGCGGAATTTTTCAGCCATAGTCAAACCGGTTAGCGCAACACGCAATCGGTTTCCTGGGGGCTCATTCATCTGGCCGTATACCATTGCCACCTTAGATTCGCTAGGCGTCTCAACGTTTACAACACCGGCTTCCTGCATCTCGTAATAGAAGTCATTACCTTCACGAGTACGCTCACCAACACCAGCGAAGACCGACAAACCACCACCAGAAACGGCGATATTGTTAATCAGTTCCATCATGTTAACGGTTTTACCAACACCGGCACCACCAAACAGTCCAACCTTACCACCCTTGGCGATAGGACAAACCAGATCGATAACTTTAATGCCTGTCTCTAGCAAGTCGTCGGAAGAGGCCAAGTCAGCGTAAGCCGGTGCCTTGCGGTGAATCGCAGCACGTTCTTTTTCGCCGATGGGTCCACACTCGTCGATAGGATTACCCAGTACATCCATGATACGACCTAGCGTCTCAATACCAACCGGTACTGAGATCGGTGCCTTAGTGTTCTCAACGGTCAGACCGCGGCTAACACCTTCTGAAGCACCCATAGCAATAGCGCGGACGATTCCGTCGCCCAGTTGCTGCTGTACTTCTAAGGTCAAACCCTTATCGGTGACTATCAGTGCATCATAAACCTTAGGTACTGCATCGCGTGGAAATTCCACATCGATTACCGCGCCAATGATCTGAACGATTTGTCCGCTACTCATTTCCGATTCCTCTCTAGGATTTTCAGGCTTTACCGTTACGGTGTCGCCCTCAAAATTAAATTCTGTTTGCATGTTTTTTACATGATACCGAACGTTGCCTCAGTACCGTTACGACCGCTATAGCCGCTGTTTGTTAACTACTAATAGCTGCTGCGCCACTAACGATTTCAGACAGTTCCTGAGTGATCGCAGACTGACGGGCTTTGTTGTAAACCAGTTGCAAGTCGTCAATCAAATCGCCAGCGTTGTCGGTGGCGTTTTTCATTGCCAACATACGCGAGGCTTGCTCACAGGCGCCATTCTCAACAACCGCTTGGTAAACCTGAGACTCGACATAGCGGGTCAATAAACCTTCTAGCAGTTCTTTAGCATCGGGCTCGTAAATGTAGTCCCAGTAGTGCTTCATCGCACTGCTTTCTTCGGCCAACAAAGGCAACAACTGCTGCACAGTAGGATCCTGAGTCATGGTGTTAACAAATACATTAGACACCAAAAACAGCTTGTCAATTTTGCCTTCGCTGTAACCATCTAACATAGTCTTAACGCCGCCGATTAAATCGGCAATGGCTGGATCTTCACCTATGTCGCGAACAGCGGCGAGTACATTGCCACCGTAGCTATTAAAAAATGCCGTACCTTTAGCTCCAATCAGACAAAGATCAATTTCAATTTCTTGATCATTAAACTCTTTCATTGAGCGAATGGCTGTCTTGAACAAATTAATATTCAAACCACCACAAAGGCCACGATCGGAGGACACAATAATAAAGCCGACCCGTTTTACTTCGCGCTCAAGCATATACATATGCTTGTGCTCTGGATTGGCATTGGCAATATGGCCGACGACCGAGCGAATACGCTGGGCGTAGGGCTTGCCGACTTGCATACGATCCTGAGCTTTGCGCATTTTACTAGCGGCAACCATTTCCATTGCGCTAGTAATTTTTTGCGTACTTTGGATACTCGTAATTTGAGTCCGTATTTCTTTTCCGCTAGCCATGTTGCTACCTATTAAAGCTAATGTGAAAAAAGGCCCTGCTAGCTACTAACTAACTTTAAACAGTAGCTCTGCTGGGCATTTTCAAAGCCGGCGAGCCGGCTCTGTTTCAGCTTAAAATGTTTGTGTTGCTTTGAACTTCTCAACTGCTTCTTTGAACTGACCTTCGATCTCGTCATTCCAATCACCGCTAGCGGCAACAGCATTCATCAAATCGCTGTACTCGCTCTTGACGAAGGACAACAGCGCATCTTCAAAGTCACTGACTTTTTCAACGGCGACGTCGTTCAAATGGCCTTGGTTAGCGCAGTACAGCATCAAACCCATTTGCGCGACATTGAGCGGCGCAAATTGCTTTTGCTTCATCAATTGAGTAACTCGCTCTCCGGTATCGAGCTGCGCCTTGGTGGCGTCATCGAGATCAGAGGCAAACTGTGAGAACGCTTTCATCTCACTGTACTGCGCCAGTGCGGTTTTAATACCACCGGACAGCTTCTTCATGATTTTGACCTGGGCTGAACTACCTACCCGAGATACCGAAATACCGGTGTCCATTGCAGGGCGATCACCGGCATTAAACATATCGGTTTCAAGAAAGATCTGACCATCAGTAATAGAAATTACGTTAGTCGGAACAAAAGCAGAAACGTCTCCAGCTTGAGTCTCGATGATAGGTAGCGCGGTCAGTGAACCGGTCTTACCTTTAACTTCACCGTTGGTAAACTTCTCAACATAGTTGGCGTTTACCCGAGCGGCACGTTCCAGCAAGCGGGAGTGCAAATAAAACACATCGCCGGGGTAAGCTTCACGGCCCGGTGGACGACGCAGCAACAATGAGATTTGACGGTAGGCCCAAGCCTGCTTAGTCAGATCGTCATAAATGATCAGCGCGTCTTCGCCGCGATCACGGTAGTATTCACCCATAGAGCAGCCGGCAAAAGGTGCCAAAAACTGCATCGCTGCAGGATCGGAAGCAGTAGCGGCAACAACAATGGTGTGCTCCATGGCGCCGTGCTCTTCCAGTTTGCGCACAACTGCTGCAACTGAAGAAGCTTTTTGGCCAATAGCAACATAGACACACTTAATACCAGAACCTTTCTGGTTGATAATTGCATCGATGGCAATAGCGGTTTTGCCGATCTGGCGGTCACCGATGATCAGTTCGCGCTGACCGCGACCAATCGGTACCATCGCGTCAACTGACTTCAGGCCGATTTGAACAGGCTGGTCAACTGATTGACGTTCGATAACACCGGGGGCAACTTTTTCGATAAAATCAGTCTTAGCCGCATTGATAGGACCCTTGCCGTCTATAGGGTTACCCAGAGCGTCTACTACTCGGCCCTGCAACTCGGGACCAACAGGAACTTCGACCACACGACCGGTGCACTTACAGGTCTGGCCTTCAGCCAGAGACTGGTACTCACCCAGAATGATGGCGCCAACAGAGTCGCGCTCGAGGTTAAGCGCCATACCGTAGATACCACCTTCAAACTCGATCATCTCACCGTACATAACGTCGGTCAGACCGTGAATGCGAATAATACCGTCGGTAACCGATACTATTGTGCCTTCGTTTTGGGCTTGTGCAGACACATCTAGCTGGTCGATGCGGCCTTTGATAATTTCGCTAATCTCAGATGGATTCAGCTTTTGCATGCTCTATTCCTCAATCCTGTTGTTGGTGCAGGAGTGCCTGAACTAATAATACGTTTTCGACATTTCCAAAACCGCTCCAAGGTATACTTGGGGCAACTGTTTGGTAACTCTAGGCGTTCATGGTTTCCGCAAGTTTTGCCAAGCGTCCGCGAATACTGTTATCGATGACGATATCAGCAGCTCGGATAACAACACCACCAATCAAGTTTTTGTCGATTGTGGTTTGCAAGTTGACGTCGCGCTCGAGCTTTTTGCTCAGTGCGGCACTCAGGGTTTGTTTCATTGTCTCTTCCAGTTCAAAAACCGTAGCAACTTCGACATCTACGCTCTTTTCACGGTTGGACTTAAACTGGTCAAACAAACTAACTATTTCAGGCAGTAAACTAATGCGCTTGTTCTCGGCCAATACTTTAATAAAGTTTTTCGCCGGTGCAGTTAATTCATCGCCACAGACTGTGAGAAAAGCGTCAGCCTGCTGCTCGGTGGTAAGAGAAGGAGAAGACAATACTTCTACTACTTTACCAGCGTGTGCTACAGCGGCAGCCGTTGCCAACTGCTTAGACAAACCGTCTAAATCGCCAGCCGCTACCGCGTATTCAAAAATAGCTTTAGCGTAGGGTCGTGCCAGGGTACTTAATTCAGCCATGCTATCCTCGCTTAAAGGCCCGCAGCCAGTTTTTCAAGCATATCTTTGTGGGCACTTTCATCGATAGAAGCTTCCAATACCTTCTCGGCACCGGCGATGGCTAATACTGCCACCTGTCCGCGCAGTGACTCTTTCGCGCGGTTCATCTCCTGGTCAATCTCAGCTTGTGCGGCAAGTTTTAAACGATCACCCTCTTCGCGAGCTTGATCTTTTGCCTCTTCTACAATTTGAGAAGCGCGCTTGTTGGCGGACTCAATAATTGTAGCAGCCTCTTCTTTGGCCTCGTGCAGTCTACCGGTGGCGCGCTCTTGAGCTAACTCAAGATCTCGTCCCGCCCGGTCTGCTGCTTCAAGGCCGTCTGCGATTTTAACTGCACGCTCTTCCATGGCAGCTATGATCAGCGGCCATATCATCTTCATGCAGAAGATCACAAACAGAGCAAATGTAATCATTTGCCCGATTAGCGTTAAATTAATATTCACGCCATGCTCCTCACAAATTGCTTAGTGATGGGCTGTTATAGCCCCTGGTACGTTCTACTACTGATAAAGGTATTGCCAGACAACACCGCGGTGTTGTCATGGGCAGCAGTGATTAGACTGCGGCTGGAGCAACAACAAAGATCAAGTACATTGCGATACCAACACCAATGATCGGCAGTGCGTCAACAAGACCGGCACCCAGAAAGAAGGTTACCTGAAGTTTTGGCGCCAATTCTGGCTGACGAGCAGAACCTTCGAGCAACTTACCGCCCAAGATACCCACACCTATAGCGGCTCCAAGACCACCTAAACCCATCATAATGGCGGCAGCAACGTAGATTAATTCCATAGTGTTCTCCTAGTTTTATAAAAGCTAAAAATGTTAATTAAAGTGTAATTAGTGATCTTCGTGGGCCATGCTGAGGTAAACCACAGTAAGAACCATAAAAATAAAGGCTTGCAAGGCAACAATCAGTACGTGAAAGATTGCCCATCCCATTTGCATTAGACCCGCTGGAATCATCCATATAAGTCCTGCGCCAAACAGCGCCGCAATTAGAATAAAGATCATCTCACCTGCATACATATTGCCAAACAGACGCAGGCCGAGAGAGAAGGGTTTGGCGACAAAACCAACCACTTCCATAAATAAATTGACTGGGATAAATGCCCAGTGGTTAAAGGGGTTCATAGTCAGTTCTTTAACAAAACCAAAACCTTTAACCTTAATGTTGTAATAGAGCATCATCAAGAACACCCCGGCGGCCATACCCATAGTGATATTAGGATCGGTCGAGGGTACGATTTTTTGGTAGGGCACGCCCAGCAGTAGTAATAACTCAGGAACCAAGTCAACCGGTAGTAAATCCATTAAGTTCATCAAGAACACCCAGCAAAAAACGGTCAAAGCGAGGGGGGCGACTATAGGATTGCGACCGTGAAAAGTGTCTTTAACATTACTGTCGACAAACTCGACGACCATTTCTACTAGATTGACCATACCGGAGGGAACACCGCTGCTGGCTTTTTTAGCCACACGGTAAAATATAAAACAGAAAATCAGTCCCAGACCGATAGACCAAGCCATGCTGTCGACATGAATAGCGTTAAAGCCCATCGCTGATGCTTCGTCGCCGCCGTGCGCCATAGTCCATGTGTCTTGAGTCAAAGTGTAGGTCTGACCACTGTCGTCAACACGAGCATAACCTTCAGGCAATTTGCCATAGGTCAAATTGGTCAAGTGGTGCTTGATATAACTATTAACTGTTAGTTCTTCACCTGCCATGCTGTTCTCTCAAAAATTCAGTCAACACAAAGAGCAAGTCTTAAAACTTACTCATTTTCAATACCAACACCCAGTTCAGTACCGTGGTTAAAATAAATGCTGCAAAGAGGGCCGGAGCCGACAGCGGTTTAACCAGGACAAATACTAGGGCAAACATCACTGCCGTAAGTACAAACTTTCCAATCTCACCGCGATAAAGCGATCCTGCCACATCAGTGGCAGCCCTTGCCCCAGTGAAGCGATAAGCAAGAGAGGCTAGGTAGCCATTGGGCACGATGGAAATAAGCCCACCCAATAACACCGAATAAGCGCTAAGCCAGTCAAATGGCAACACTAGGGCAGCGACCAACACCAGCACGATGCCCTGACTGGTAAATATTCGCAGAAAAGGTGGCTTAGCTATTTTCGCACCAGCGGCAATTTTTTTACGCACCCAATTTACCTAGTAGAGCTATATCCAAATAAAACTGGCAAAACCGGGTCAGTCTTATGGTAATAACTGAGCAAATTTAGCCAGTGCAAAGACACTAATGAGCCGGTAAATCGCGGATCTATTGAGCCTTGCTATAGGTCTAATTAACGCGGGCGTATTATATGGAGAACAGGTCCGTTATTCAACAACAATGTTACTGTTTAAATGCGAATCATTGCCACTCACCCTACCCCGGCTAGGCTGGCTGTGGCGTATCTAACCATTAAACACAGGATGCTGCTCTGCAACATTAGAATAACCACAAGATGTAGTATATCGACTACAAAAAACCCTGCTTTGCGCGGGGCTTATTTAATATGATTGAGTATGCCGTCGAGCTCGTCGAGGCTATTGTATTTGAGCACTAACTTGCCCTTACCTTTAGCCGAGTGCTGTATATCGACTGGAACCCCTACTTTGCTAGAGAGCTGTTCTTGTAACCGCAGAATGTCCGGGTCGATCTGGGCCACGACTTTTTTCTTGGGTGAATCCAATGTACTGAGTATTGAACGAACAAGAGTTTCTGTTTGCCGGACAGACAAGCTTTTGCTGGCGACAGTATTAGCGGCTGAGGATTGATGTTCCAGCGGCAAGCCGAGCAGCGCTTTGGCATGACCCATTTCGAGATCACCGTATTCAACCATGCGCTGTACTTCTTCGCGCAGTGACATTAACCGTAATAAGTTAGTGACCGTACTTCGAGATTTACCCACTGCCGTAGCAACCTGCTGGTGAGTAAGTTCAAACTCGGTTTGCAGGCGAGACAGCGCCATCGCCTCTTCCATCGGGTTTAAATCTTCGCGCTGGATATTTTCGATCAGCGCCATGGCTATCGCGGCGTCGTCGGCGACCTGGCGTAGCAGCGCGGGGATAGTATCTAGGCCGGCGATTTGACTGGCCCGCCAACGGCGCTCACCAGCAATAATCTCGTATTTATCGGCACTGATGGCACGCACTACGATGGGCTGCATCACACCCTGGGCTTTGATACTTTGAGCTAGCTCTTCGAGTGCTTCGGGGTGCATATCGCGACGCGGTTGATATTTACCACTTTGGATCAACTCGATTGGCAGGTTTCGTAGCTCACCATCCTTTTGTGCGCTCGGCGCTATATTAACCGGTGCCTGCGGCTGTTCTTTTTGCTGTGCCCCAGCGGTGCCACCTAATAACGCATCCAGCCCCCGACCCAAACCCCGTTTTTTCACTGCCATTGCGACTCAAAACCTATTAATTGCGTAATTGCCGACAGCACTGTCGACCCGTTTTTTGCTAGTTTGATAATTCCCGGGCGTCGCCGCGGCGCAGTATCTCCCCAGCCAGAGCCAAATAGGCCTTAGCACCTTTAGAAAGCTTGTCGTAGTAAAGCGCCGGCATACCGTAGCTGGGCGCCTCCGCCAGACGTATATTACGCGGTATAACCGTGCGATAAACACGATCACCAAAATGTTGATGCAACTGATTGGAAACATCGATAGTAAGGCTGCTGCGCGGATCATACATGGTGCGAAGAATACCCTCAATTTCCAACGAGGGGTTTAGCACGTGTTTAATCTGCTCTATGGTTTGCAATAGCGACGTCAGCCCCTCTAACGCATAGTACTCACACTGCATCGGTATCAATACGCCGTCGGCGGCGGTCAGTGCGTTAACGGTCAACATATTCAGCGACGGTGGACAGTCGATCACAATATAGTCGTAATTGACCCGCTCGATACCCAAAGCGTTGCGCAAACGGTATTCTTTACCGTCGATAGACAACAATTCGACTTCCGCTGCTGTCACATCGCTATTGGATGCAACAATGTCGAAACCAGCTGTCTCCGAAGCTAAACTAACGTCGGAAATGGGTTTGTTGTTAACCAAAATATCGTAAATACTGTATTCGACATCATTTTTGTCGATACCACTACCCATGGTGGCATTGCCCTGAGGGTCTAAGTCGATCAGCAAAACCTGCTTTTTGGTCGCCGCGAGGGAGGCGGCAAGATTGACGCAGGTAGTGGTTTTACCCACACCACCTTTTTGATTCGCAACAGCAAATATCCTACCCAATGCCCGGCACCTTGTTATTTAACGATCTACTGATTAGTTCGTTGTGAGTCGCTCTTTTTTATGTAGTCGACTTTTATTAGGTCAATGAGACCGCTATTGCCTGTGTTCCTGTCAACCCTATGGTGTTGCCAGCTAGCGCCGATAGATAATTAGATTGCACAGAGCTACCCGGTTTTTATAGGTCTTTATTTTATAACCTTGCCAGTTAATTAAAACCCCTATGTCACCGGGAAATGACCGATTGATGCACGGGTGATCGTTAATCGCAGTTATTTGCAATTACGATCAGTTGCCGTTCAGCCTCTTCACCGGGCACTTGCAGAGCAATAGCCTGCTCGACCTTATAACTATTTGCCAACTGATTCAATTGTTCTATTTCGGCGGCGGGATACAGGCCCTTCATCGCATAAAAGTGACCACTGGGCTTTAGTAGTTGACCGCTGCCAAGCACCATATCGCTCAAACTGGCAAAGGCTCTGGATATAATACCGTCGTAACTTGTAGCCTCACTGTGTTGCTCAACCCGGCATTGGTAAATGGCCACATTGTCGAGTTTCAGCTGGGTTTTTACCTGGAATAAAAACCGGGTTTTTTTACCATTGCTATCGAGTAGATCAAATTGGCGATGGGGGAATAAAATAGCCAACACAATTCCCGGTAGACCAGCGCCGGTACCGACATCGAGAAAGCGCTCACCGCGCAAATGCACCGCTATACTCAAACTGTCCAGTAAATGCCTGGAGATCATCTGCTGGGGATCGCGAACAGCCGTTAAATTATAGGTTTTATTCCACTTGATCAGCAGTTGGTGATAGGCCAACATCAAATCGATTTGGCCTGGTGTTAGCTCGATTGCCACCGGCAGGGCAGCAATACCGGTTATTAGTTCGGCTCTGTACATCGACTTAGCTGACCGCGCTAGCGGTTTTTTCGACAGTGTTTTGCCGCTGCAGCACGCCACGTTTCTTCAAATAAATGAGTAGCAGTGACACCGCGGCGGGGGTAATACCCGGTATCCGGGAAGCTCTTGCCAACGTCTCTGGTCGCACCTCACTGAGTTTTTGCTTGGCCTCGTTAGACAGACCGGCAACACTTTGGTAGTCAAACGCCGTCGGCATTAAGGTGTTTTCGTAACGCCGCATACGTGCAATATCTTCGGCCTGACGATCAATATAACCGGCGTACTTAATTTGTATTTCAACCTGTTGTGCCACCAGCGGGTCAAGCACAGCTTCACCGCTCTTGATAGCGGCCACATCTTGGTAGCTCAGATCAGGGCGTTTCACAAAATCTTGTAAGCTGTATTCCCGGGTGATGGGTTTATCGAGCAGCTTGTTAATTTTTTCTGCCGCCTCGCTGTTGGGTTGAATCCACACCGACGCCAGGCGCTCGCGCTCTTTTTCGATAGCTTCTTTTTTGGTGATAAAGTGCTGCCAGCGTTGGTCGTCGACTAGCCCTAACTCGCGACCCTTTTCAGTCAACCGCAAGTCGGCGTTATCTTCACGCAGCAATAGCCGATATTCTGCCCGGGAGGTAAACATCCGATAGGGCTCGACTGTTCCCATGGTAATCAAATCGTCAATCATCACGCCGATATAGGCCTCGTCGCGGCGTGGGCACCAAGGCTCTTTGCCCTGCACTTTGAGTGCGGCGTTGAGTCCCGCCATTAAACCCTGAGCGCCGGCCTCTTCGTAGCCGGTGGTGCCATTGATCTGACCGGCAAAAAACAACCCGCTGATAAATTTAGTTTCCAGCGAGGCATTGAGATCTCGCGGGTCAAAGTAGTCGTACTCAATGGCATAACCAGGGCGGGAGATATGAGCATTTTCAAAACCAACGATTGAACGGACCAACGCTAACTGAACATCAAAAGGTAGGCTGGTTGAAATACCATTGGGGTACAATTCGTTGGTTTTAAGTCCCTCGGGTTCGATAAATATCTGGTGAGAATTTTTGTCGGCGAAGCGGTGTATTTTGTCTTCAATTGAGGGACAGTAACGCGGTCCTACACCTTCGATAACGCCGGTATACATCGGCGAACGATCGAGACCACCGCGAATAATATCGTGAGTTTTTTCGTTGGTATAGGTAATCCAGCAACAAGCCTGCTGCGGGTGCTGCGCCACCGAGCCGAGAAAAGACATAACCGGTTCTGGCTTATCGCCCCACTGCTGTTCCAGCTGTTCAAAGTTAACCGTGAGTGCGTCGATTCTGGGTGGTGTACCGGTTTTTAAGCGATCAACGTGGAACGGTAACTCCCGTAATCGATCCGCTAACGCTATCGAGGGTGGATCACCGGCGCGGCCGCCGCTGTGGTTATCAAGACCAATATGGATTTTACCGCCGAGAAAGGTACCAGTGCTCAGTACCACGGAAGGAGCAAAAAATTTCAGGCCCATCTCAGTGACAACGCCTCGTATGGTGTCACTATCAATTAGTAAATCGTCTACCCCCTGCTGAAAAATAGTCAAATTCGGCTGGTTTTCAAGCATTTCTCGAATAGCCGCTTTGTACAATACGCGATCGGCTTGGGCGCGAGTTGCTCGCACTGCAGGGCCCTTACGGGCATTGAGCACACGAAATTGAATACCACCGAGATCCGTTGCCTTGGCCATAGCACCGCCGAGTGCGTCAATCTCTCGTACCAAATGGGATTTACCAATACCGCCAATAGCCGGGTTGCAAGACATCTGCCCCAATGTCTCGATATTGTGAGTTAACAACAGCGTACGACAGCCCATACGGGCAGCGGCCAAACAGGCCTCTGTTCCGGCGTGACCACCACCGATAACAATTACATCGTACTGATCTGGATAATCCACCGCGACCTCGACAATAATTAGAGTAAAGCCTACTCAAAAAAAGGGCGTGGATTATAAGTCAGCTGCGGCTCAGTAGATAGGTGGTGGTGATAAAATAATCAGTGATTTTTTTTAATATTTTAAAAGGAACATAACCATAAAGATCTTATAATTGTTTAGTATTATATATATATATATATGGTATGTTTTTTAATATTATTACTATTACTAGTAAATAGGTTTTCTGTGGGTAAGTTAATTAAACCATTATAAAACAATAACTTATCGTATTTATAAGTATATCGATTAGCAGTACATAGGCTGCAAATAGCCTCTTGATTAACGGTGGATAAAAGCGCTGTTTATCCACAGGCCGATTCAGACGGCATCTTTCACTCTGTTTTGTGCAGTGGCTATCCAGAGACTTTTCACAGTTTATAACGACGACTTATCCACAATTAAAGTTGCGGTCTTTTTTTGTACGATTGTACTCAGTACCAACCTTACTCGACTAGTTTATGTGTAAGTAATTAGTCCTTTTTAATGGTTATTTTGTGGACAGTCTGTTCTGTTGCTGTGATCAAGTTGGGGATAAGTTGGGGATATAAACCTTATAGTGAAGAGGTGGCCTAGGGCGGTTAACGCTCTTTGATTGACCCGTTGATCGCAGGGGTTACTATTTACAG
>JBLHLU010000014.1:0-27512 GCA_047623385.1 Paraglaciecola psychrophila | reverse complement strand
CCCGACTTTTGTGATGGCACCTTTGAAAGCTGGATCTGTGAGCTTCATGATGAGCGTTGATGTCCGAAGTTGGCACTTTTGAGACCTTTCAAAACCATGAATTTGGGCAATTGATGGCCCGCTATCAAGACTGAAGCGGCCCCGAATCAAATCGAGTGAGAATATTTTATGTTCAATGAGAACCTACAGCATGGGCTATCGGTATTTTCGCCGCTCAGTGTCTCTCGACTAAGCGCTCAACTAAACGCATTCTGGGCGTAAATGTCGGCTAGGACTGATCGATTTAAGGTATTTTAGCCGTTCGTCTCCGGCAGCTAAAACCATGGATGTGTAGCTAATTATTGCTCGCTAAACCGACTAGGGCGTTTATTCTTAGCCAGCTGGCTGCGCTGGGAGCACCCTATGGAAATAGCTATGGTATTACTGCGACTAGAGTATGTAGCCGGTATTGAGCGCATCAGTTAGACAGGCGCGCTGAGAGGTATGCTAGTAATCGATAGCGGTATTGTCGCTGTAATCGCTGATATCGACGTCGTATAACAAGTCGTCATCTAAGTCTTGGTAATCAGTTTCTGTGTCTATTTGCATCTTTAGTACAGCGTGTAATCGTTTCTCTGGTTCTAAAAGCATTTCATAGGCATGCATAAAATGAATGGGGTTGATAATGCCATCCAGAATCTTTTCAAAAAAGCTGATATACACTTCAGAGCTGCTATTTTCCAGCGCGAGCACCTTAAAAACAGCACTAAAGTCATCGTGAATAGCGGGAAACCAGCCTTTAATTCGACCTGCTATCCTGGCACTGCACTGCTCTAGAACAGCGGTAGTCGCATCATTGAATTCCTCGACAAAAACATCGGGGCTGTCACGGTAGCAAAGCAGCAGAGTTTGTAAACCGTCATAATCTGTCACGCTAAGGGCATGGCGTTTCATCAGCGTTTCAAATACTGATAGCTGAACATCCGCTTTTATCGATTCCTCGTCCTTCTCAAAGCCCTCCATTTCTGACATCGAATTTTTAAATGTCGCAGCAACTTCGTCTAACAATTTCACGTCGAGCTGCTCAGCTAGCAGCAACTCGTGAATCGAAACAATATCTTTGTGCTCGCTGTCACTGTATTGGTAGTTAGTCAATAATATAGCGCGATCTGCCTGGGCACCGTGCGCCTTAAATAGGCTGTCTACGCTTTCCCAACCCTTGCGAAAGCAAATAATAACCGAGTCTTCTAATAAGATCTTTCTTGCTTTATGAGGCTCGCCGCCACTGAGCTTTAGCAGCCCGAGTGTCGTTACGCCCAACACGATAGAGCAAGACTTCTTTAAATCGTGTCCTACAACCGGGGAAAAGAAACTCTTCGCTATTTTTAAAGACATGTCGACCAGATGACTTTCGATTTTCAACATCTGTGCTTGGGTCAGCAACCCATCGTCAACTGCGTCACTGATCGTCAACAATAAAAAGGGTCTGGCTCTGACTTTATCAAGATTCATCTATCATCCTCTTTCTATAGTGGCTCGAACATATCGTCAGTATCGTCGCTGATATCGCCAACCCTGATGTTATTAGCTTGAGCTTTGAGAATAGCTTCGATTTCTTCAAAGTCTCCGTCGTTTGATGTCGCAAGAATAGCTTCATAGATGGATGCATCAAGCGATTTTATCTTAATCAGTAACTCTTCATCGCTGCCAGAAACCGGCTCTTCGCTATGATCGATAGAATTAAAATCAAAACCGATAAAGGGTAGCGATAAATACAGAATGCCTGTTTCTGATTTAATGATAGCATCGAGTATTGCCAACTCTCTTTCTTCGTCATCAGTTTGGGTAAGGAATAATTGAGACAGCATTGATTTGACTGAATGCTGTGCGGTGAAGGCACTTTTTTCCAGTTCATGCTGCCAATACGATGGCTCTACGTCTAACATTTTCCCAATAGTTTCTGGGTCCATTAGCCATGCTGCTATCGATGGAATGGTAGCGTCAAAATCCCTCAATATTTTAGCGACACTCATGATATCTAATTCAGATATCACAGCGAGCATCTTCTCATCGCCGTCAGTAGCGGCAATATCCTCTAAAATATCACCACCACTACGACCACTCTCATGGGTAATGGCAACAACCTTCTCAGCTAAAAGGGCTATTTCTTGGCTCAAAATACCATCCTATCAATGTTTGTGGGCGTTAAAATTCGCTTATATCGTCTTGATCTGGACCTTCACCACGATCTTCGTACTCGTATTCGTCGTGTTCTTCGGGCTCGTCGTGCTCTTCAGACTGTTCTTGCTCAGCGTGAAATTCTTCCGCCATTGCATCTGATTCATAAAAACAAAGAAGCAGTAAGGCCGTTTTTAATTGCCGCTGATAGTTGTCAGACAGCATCGCCAGTAATTCCCGACAACTCTTATGTATATTGACACAGGTTTTTACCGCCTCCCATTCAGGCTCTGCATGCAAACTTAGCGGCAATAATTTGCTGCAGTCGAGCTTGACTACAAACAGCAAACATATGGCGAGCTGGTCGGGCATACTAGCTAAATATTCTGGCGTTTTGTTTAGCTGGACTAACAAACTATCGACGTATCTTTTGAACAAATTGGGATCTTCAGGATCTTGATACGATTCAATATTCTCAGTTAACATTTGATAATCGTCGGTCAAATACTCTGGTACAAAAACGGTTTTAGACATAATCCCTCTTAAACATTTAATACTCGATGCCAATACGACTCAGTGAACGACTTAGGATTCAGGACCTCGGTGTATTCCTGTTGAATATAGGCCTTTCGCTGCTTGGGGTCAGATATAACGCTGTACGACTGTTGAATTTTTTGGAAGCGCTCAAGGGCATCGTCTGATTTATTTCTATCGGGGTGATACTTTGCCGCTAGACGTCTGTAAGCCTTTTTAATATCATCTTGTGAGGCTGTTTTTTCAACCTCCAATACTTCAAAATAATCCAAGTTGATCTCCACAGTATTCCATTGGGCATTCATTGTTTGGCGAAAAAATGAGCTCAGCTTTTGTACACTGTCGCAAGCCGAGGTTAACGTTGTGGTTGGAATATCGGTGTAGCTGAAATACCGTTGTGGTTAGCAGTAGCCTTGGCGCCTGCGCGGTAATTTCACAGTACTAGGTGCTATCGGGACAAAGAATTTTGACTTCCTAGATTGAGTCAAGCATCGCTCCCCACCTTGTACCGTTTCCTTCCTAGATAAGGGCGCGAGTATGAATGAAGGTGGCTGCTGTGTCGACCATAGTTAATTCAAATGCGACTTGTCAGTGCCGCGCACTCTGTGGCGGTGGCAATACCCGCGCAGGCGAGCGAGACTGTTGCCACTAGGGCCACAAATACCAGCGCTCAGGTTTTACTGAGGCTCTACTGAGAGGTTTACTGAGGACCTAGTTGAGCTATACGCGGCTCTGGGCACTAGCACTGATGATTCTCCGCCAATGGCAGTTGAGTGAGTATTGTTATAGATCTGGGGGTTATAGGTCTGGGGGTTATAGATCTGGATGTTAAAGGTCTGGATGTTAAAGGTCTGGATGTTAAAGGTCTGAGTATCGTGCTTCGGCGGATTTTTTGCACGGTAATAATCATCTTATAAGGCACCCGGCGATCGATCAGTGAGATTAGCTGCCTGTCGGTGAAAGCCTGTTCCAGTCACTCTATCCGCTAGCCCCTATAGCAACTACGGCGGCTACAGCAAACAGCGATTGCAGTGAATACAGCGAATACAGTGAACAACATATGGCCGCATTGCTGCTTACCACATTATTGATAAACGCCCCTTGATCGGCGCATTGACGCGCACCCGCAGCGCAACTGAGGCGCTATTTGTAGCCACCGGCCAGTCGCGGTGCCATTGACAGCAACCGTTATAGCTGGTGTAGTTGCCCGTTACCTTATTAGCCGGCAATACCGGCATAGCCGCTGACTAGCTGTGCTGAACAGCACTGCTCGGCAATACGATGTTAACGCTGCAATAACCATTAATAGCCGCAAATCAACTAGAGAAAATGCATGATTCACACCTTTGCCGGAAACAAACTGGACCGCGCCGACACCCTGCGCCGAGACGAAGATAAACTGCGCGCTAGTGCCGAGCAGCCCGACAGTCGCTACCTGGTGTTTAGCAATCTTAATGTGCTGGTCGACAATCGCAATAGCCCACAGCTGGGCTGGCTGCGCCAAAGTGATATCGCTGGACTGAATATTAGTGTGGCGCCCATCTTACTGGGAATTGGCCACAGCCCCGGCGCCAATGCCGACCCGGGTGAGCAACCGGTGGCCCATTTTGCCCTCGACATCTCCAGCCTACAAGATCCCAGCCACGAACTGGGCCTGGCTGATAGCTGGCAGTTTAAAGACTGCCGATTGGCGGCAATGGAATTGCCCGACGATCAAACCGGGGTCATCGCCCAAGCGCGCTCGCAGCTGGAGTGGCACAGTCACCACACCTTCTGCAGCCGCTGTGGCCAGCGCACCGAGCAACAACGCGGTGGCCACGCGCGGCACTGCGAGAGCTGTAAGGCCGATCATTTTCCCCGCACCGACCCCGTTGTGATTATGTTAATCAGTGATGGCGAGCGCTGTCTACTGGGGCAGTCTGCGGCCCAGACCGGCGCCTATAAAGGCTTTTACTCCACTCTCGCCGGCTTCGTCGACCAAGGTGAGTCTATAGAAGAAGCAGTGCGCCGGGAAATTATGGAAGAAGCCGGTATTGTAGTGGGGGATGTGCAGTACCACTCCTCACAGCCCTGGCCCTTTCCCAGCTCGTTAATGATTGGCTGTAGCGGTCTGGCCCGCAGTACTGATATCACCATAGACACTGTCGAAATGGCCGATGTGCGCTGGTTCGATCGCGGTGAGGTACGCCGCTCACTGGCTAAAGAGAATGCCGGCTTAAAGCTGCCCGGGCCCTTCGCCATCGCTCACCACCTGATCAAATCCTGGGCTGAGAAATAACAACGCCCTATCGAACAAAGCGCTCACTAAAGCTAGCAACATCACTTAATAGGCGGTAGCAGTGAACTAGCAGCGGGCGTTTAGGGGTCTGCCAGCGGCTGCCATTCGCACAACCTGGCAGCCACCATTATCGCCACCATTGAGAACACTCAACATGCAAATCAAACCCGATTCTGACCTCACTCTGGCCGCGCTTATGCAGGTGACAGCCAGCGATCAGCCCGACGTATTCGAGGGTCAGACCGAAGCTTACGGCCGACTCGGTATTTACGGCGGTCACTTTCTTGGCCAGGCTCTAGCTGCGGCCTTTGAGACTGTAGAGCAGCCCAAGGTGGCGCACTCTTTTCACGCCTATTTTTTGCGCCCCGGCGATCCCTCGGCAAGACTGACCTACCACGTCAACAGCCTGCGCGACAGTCGCGGCGGCGCCACACGCTCGATTAGTGCCCGCCAGAATGAGCGGGACTGTTTTCATATGGTAGCCTCCTTTAAGCTGCCCGAGAGCGGTGACGAGCATCAGAAAACGGCGCCTATAGTGGCCAGCGCTGAGCAAGTCATTGCCGACCGGGAGGCGATTGGCCAGCCACTGACTCCCTTCCCCATGGTGCAGGGTGGACGTGTAGAGATGGAACTGATCGGCAAGGGTTTTAATGAATTTGACCCACAGCGCGAGCCGGCGTTGAAAACCTGGATGCGCGTTCCAGCGGCGCTGCCCGGAGCACCGCCGCTGAGCCCCCGCGACCGCCAAATTGTATTGGCTTATCTGTCTGACGGCACCTTGATGTTCAACTCGGTACTGCCTCACGGCAGGCCTTTTGTCAGCCATAGGCTGACTAGCCTCGATCAGTGTGTCTGGTTTCACCGCGAGACCGACCCCAGTCAGTGGCTGCTGTTTGATCAGCGCAGCACCGCAGCAGCGGACGGCCGCGGTATGAATGAAGGAGAAATTTACGACACCGCGGGTAACATTGTGATGAGCTGTGCCCAAGAGTCGATGCTGCGGGCAATGCCTGTAGCGGGCGCGAAACCTTAAGTCGGTCAATAAATGCACCGGTAAAGGCTTGGCTAGGGTTTCAACCCAAGCTTCCGTGCTAGCTGGCGCAACTGCCCAACTACCCCGGTGTATACCAAATAGGTGAGCTGTAAGCGCGCTCTTGAATCGTCGCCGGACCCTCGTAGGGCGTATCGATACCCAGTGCCATGGCATCTAACTGCGAGTGGCGCACAGTGGGAATTTGCAGTACACGAACATAATAAAAAGCGCGCTGTGCCGGATTAAAATCCGGGTCTATCCACAGCGTTGCCAACTGCGCAGCACCGATGCTATTGGTGGTTTTCCCGGTTTTACTATTGGCGCTGGAGCCAATCGCCGCCAGCGCACCGTCGCTATCTAACTGCCGCTCGCCGGCCCAAACCACATTGTAAATTTTCTCCTGTGACACACCGGCGTCGTCAAGCCAGCCTTTAATGATCTGCACCCGGTCGAGATTGTGGTCCAGTGGCCCCTTACTCGCCACCAGTAAAAAGTGCGGTGCCGTGCCGCTAGGCGCATGACTTAGTTCGCCGCCCATGGGTACCCCTCCGGCATAGCCAATACTCACCAAATCCGCCGCCTGCGCATCACTGGCGTTGTAGTCCCAACCGGCAAATAGGCGCAGTGCAATACGCGGTCCGGTGGTGGCGTAGGTCTCGCGGCGCTTCATCGCCGCAATAATGCCCTGCCGGCTATTGTCGATGCTCCATACCGCAGCAAGACCCGATGCCGACATACTCCAACCATTGGGACCCAATTTGCCATCGCCGTAGCCGCTGGGATCGTCCCGGCGCTTGTTTTTAGGAATTGAATCGGTCGCTAATTTCCCCCAGAAATTGGGCTCTTCTGCCGAGGCAATACTGGTATGGGAGTCGGTGGAACCAATCATACCCAGCTTAAAGGGGTTCACCCCCGTTGACGCCTCCAGCTCCAGTCCACTTTTTAGCGCAGAGCGCACGGTGTCGCCGATACCCACCTTATAACCCTGGGATTGAGGAAAAGCCTGTAGGTAAAAGTTAAAGCGCTCGAAGTCGGCAAATTCGTCCTCAGGAGCCAGCGTCGGATGGGTTTCGCTATCGCCTTTGATTTGGGTAGCCTCTACCAAGGGCTCCCACTTGGCCCGTTTGCGCGCGTAGGCGGATGTTATCGGCTCAGCACGCAGCGTGGTCTTGGCAAACATATAGCCCTTGGACAAATTCGAATTGTGCGGTATCGCGACAAAGTTTGCCCCGGTGGAGGTCGCCAAAACCTCAAGACTATCCCAGAGGTCTTCCGGGTAGGGGGCATCGTCGGAGCCCACTGGGTCAAAGCCCGCAGCGGTGGCGCCGTCTACATCAGACACCACGATACGGTGCATATTGGCACCACTGGCGGTCTGACTCCACTCCCAGCCGACCAAGGCGGTGAATGTTCCCGGGTTGTTGTGACGGTCGGCGGTGGCCATCGATTTAGCCCATTGCGAGGCAGAGATACGCGCAGCGGACTCGGTATTAATTAGGCCGATACTCTCCAGACCTCCAGCAGTGCCCGCCTCAATAGCGGCGGCTACCGGGTCGCGGCTGTCACCGGCGACAATTTCCGGCTCCGGCAACAACCCGGTAAAGCGCTTGGTGCCCGCCTGCGGATCTTCGATGGCATAGGCCATTACCGTCACAATAAACCAGGATTTTATCCCTTCGAAAAAACCGGCCTCGGGCTGCTCGGCCGCACCGCTCATAACTACCGGCACCACGCCTAAATACTCGGCGTGGTCGGCTACTGCCAAAAAGTCCAGCGGCTGTTGAATCTGTACCCGGCCCTGCGTATAGGGATGCACTACTGGCTCACCCTTGGCGAAGCGATAAGCTACGTCGGGGCCGGCGGCGCGGTTGCCCGCCATATAGGCATCGACAGAATAAGAGCTGTGCAAGTGGGTATCGCCCCACAGTAATTGCGTCTGCTGCTGCGCCATCACTGTGCTGCTCACCAGCGGCAGGCTTAACAGCACACTGGCCAACAAAAATGGGGGAAGCTGGCAATAGCCTGCTGTCTTGGGCTCGATCATGCGCGGTTCAATCCTTGTCATCAACCGGCCGCCATTACGGTGCAAATTGACAACTGTGTTAGTAAAAAATTAGCCGAGTATTGTAAAGCACTATAAGCGGCGATTACCAGAGCGCAGCAATCATTGCCAACTGCTGTATCGGCTAAAGCGTTAGAACTCACAACACTCGACCGCGAGCAAAGGACAGCTATAATTTAGCGTCTCTAGTATAGGCCGTAAACATAGACCTTAAATATAGACCGTAAACATAGAGCTTGAACACAGACCTTAAGCACAAACCTTAAAAAACAGCCGCTGGCCGTTAGGTCTGCACTTACTCTGGCAAGGCGCTATTAAAGCTCACTAAAATCACCGGCCTGCCACTGTTTTCGCAGCTCAAACTTTTGGATTTTACCGGAGCCAGTCATCGGAAACTGCTCTACAGAAAACCAGTGTTTAGGGGTTTTTTGCGGCGACAGGCTTTCTCGTAAATAAGCGAATAATTGCTCTTTATCAACGGTGTGAGCCGTTGCCGGGCGGATAAACACCGCCACTACTTCGCCGAGCCGGTCATCGGGCAAACCCACCACCGCTACTTCACCGACACTGTCATGCGCAAACAATAGATCTTCTATTTCTCGGGGGTAGATGTTTTCGCCGCCGCGAATAATCATATCTTTGAGCCGCCCCTCTACTTTGCAGTAGCCGCGTTCATCCATGGAGCACAAATCACCGGTGTGCAGCCAACCCTCGGCGTCGATCGTAGCCGCAGTCGCCTCGGCCATTTCAAAATAGCCCTGCATCACATTGTAGCCACGGGTACAGTACTCACCTAAGGTATTGAGCGGTACAATTTCGCCACTTTGCGGGTCTATTATTTTTATTTCAACACTGGGCATCGGTCCGCCCAGCGTATTGGCTTTGTCGGCCAAGGTGTCGTCGGGGCGGGTCATCGAAGATACTGGCGAGCTCTCGGTCTGGCCAAAAACAATGGTGAATCGTGCGTCTAGCGCCCGCTGCAGATGTTCGACCAAGGCCGCTGGCACCGTCGATCCGCCGGAGCATATCGACTGTAACGAAGACAAATCGCGGCGGCTAAAGTCAGGGTGTTCTAGCAGTGCGATCAACATAGTGGGCACACCCAACAGTGCCTCAACGCCATATTCTTCGATCAGCTGCAAAACCAAGCCCGGCTCAAAGCGCTCTACCAGCAGCTGTGTCGCTGCCACCGAGATAGCACCGAGTACGCAAATCACACAGCCCCCGGTGTGAAAAAGTGGCATCGCGGTAAGCCATTTCGCGCCGGGGGACACTGCCATTCGGTCGATGCTATGGGCACCGTTATTGACCAAGCCGCGGTGGTGTAATAGCGCGCCTTTGGGAAAACCGGTAGTGCCGGAGGTATACTGAATCATACAGGCGTCGCCGGGTTGCACTAATGGCAGCGCAATAGTAGAGCGCTCACCACTGACAACAAGGTCCTGCCAGTTCTCCAGTAAAATGACCTCGCGCAAATCTTGGCACTGGCCTCGAACCTGTTCCACGCTCTGCGCCATAAGATTACCGCGGTACTCTCCGGTCAAGAAAATACCGGCACTGCGCGACTGTTTTAATACATAGGCCAACTCCGCGCTCTGATAAGCAGGATTGACGGTTACCAATACCGTGCCTGCCAGTGCCGAGGCAAACTGCAACAATATCCATTCTGGAATATTCGGTGCCCACACCGCAATGCGCTCACCGGGCTCAAAGCGTTCTAACAGCGCCCGCGCCAACACTATAGACTCTTGTTCCAGCGCTCGATAAGTCCACTGTCGCCGCAACGCGTCACTGTCACCTGCGGCGATAAGCGCGATGCGTTCAGGGTGGGCCGCCGCCGCCTCAGCTAATAATTGTCCCATGGTGATATCACGCACCACCGGCTGTGCTGGCCCCCGGGTAATCGATGGCAATGTCGGTGGTGTCGTCGGTGGTGTCGTCGGTGGTGTCGTCGCTTCCATAGTGTCAGCTCTCATACAATAATTTTCAGTAGCGCCATAGGCGCGCAATAATTTGTCTGTGCCCGGCTTATACTCAGCGACAATGGGCTAGCTGCACTAGTGGCTAATCGCCTCGAAGCAGCAACGCCACCCGCTCACGTAGCTGCGGCACCAGTTCACGTTCAAACCAGCGGTTGTTGTTAAACCAGCGCACATTGCGCGGACTGGGATGGGGCAGCGGCACGGTTGTTGGCCAGTGGCTGCGCCAATCGAGCACCGACTCGGTAACCGATACAGCGGGGCCGGTAAGGTGATAGTCCAGCGCATACTTGCCCAGCACCAGGGTCAACTCTAGCCCCTGTAGCCGACTCAGCAATGACTCACGCCAGGCCAAGGCACACTCCGACCGCGGCGGTAAATCACCGCTTTTACCCGTGCCGGGAAAACAAAAACCCATCGGCAAGATAGCTATTTTGCTGGCATCGTAAAACTGTTGTCGGGACACACCCAACCATTCACGCAGCCGATCACCACTGGCATCATCAAAAGGTATGCCGGACAAATGTGCTTTTTTTCCCGGTGCCTGCCCGGCAATCAATATTTTTGCCGCCGGGTGGAACTGCAGAACGGGTCTTGGACCCAGTGCCAGATGCGCCTCGCACCTGCGGCAGGCGCCAATGTCCTCGAGCAGCGACCGGTAGGGAATCATGCCAGCTAACCGCTGTTCTTGCGGTGCAGGATTAACACGTTTTCTTTACACGCCCCCTTTACGTGCAAGAATGCGCACCGGCAAATTGGAAAAACCGTGCACGAAACAGGAGGGAATACGCTCGGGCTTTCCCACTACTTCAATGTGCTCAAAGCGCATTTGAATTTCTTCCCACAGCACTCGCAATTGCATCTCTGCCAGTCGATTACCCATACAGCGGTGCAGGCCAAAGCCAAAAGATATATGGCTACGAGCCCGGGCCCGGTCGATTAAAAAGGTATTGGGATTGTCAATTTTGCGCTGGTCGCGATTGCCCGAGGCATACCACATAACAATCTTGTCACCCTTTTTGATCTGCTGGCCGCGAAACTCGTAGTCGCAGGTAGCGGTGCGGCGCATATGGGCCAACGGTGTAACCCAGCGAATAATCTCGGAGACCATATTGGGGATATGTTCGGGGTGCGCTCGCAGCTTGTCATACTCGCCGGGGTGCTCATTCAGCGCCAGCAGACCACCAGTGATGGAGTTGCGGGTGGTATCATTGCCACCGACAATTAACAGCAAAATATTGCCTAGGTATTCTGGTGGGCTAAGGTTTTTGGTGGCATCGCCGCGAATCATCATCGAGATCAAGTCGTTACCGACAGGATTAGCTTCACGCTCTTTCCACAACCGCAAAAAATACTGCAGACATTCAATCAGCTCAGTCTGGCGCTGCTCTTCAGTATCAATTAAGCCTGCACCGAGGCGGGCGAAGGTCACATCGGACCAGTGAGTTAACTTGTAGCGATCTTCAAAGGGAAAGTCGAAGAGGGTTGCCAGCATTTGTGTGGTTAGCTCGATAGAAACTCTGTCTACCCAGTTAAAGGTCTCGCCGATCGGTAGTCCGTCGAGTATCGTTTGCGCCCGCGAGCGAATGGTAGCTTCCATCTCTTTTAAGTTGGGCGGTGCCACCACCCCCTGCACGGTTTTGCGCTGCTCGTCATGAGTCGGTGGATCCATAGCGATAAAAGTGGGGGCTGAAAAGTCATCCCCCGGTGGCGCATCTTCAATCATGATGGCCGGGAAAGAAGAAAACACCTGCCAGTTTTTTTCCACTTCCATAATGTCTTCAAAGCGAGTGATCGACCAATAGGGACCAAACTCACTGTCCTTACAGTAGTGTACCGGCGCCTCTTCCCGCAGCCGGGTTAAATAATCCCACTTGGCGTCGGTTATCCACAGATCAACGTCACTGACATCGATATCTTCGAGCGGCATTGTCGCCGGGTCGTAATCCAACATACTCATTTTTTTCAAGGCGGTCATAGTAGAAAAACTCTCATTATTAAATGGGTTCATTAATCCCGGTTTCTAACATATTCTAAGGTTACCCCGGCCAAATAGCGCCAAGAGGGTTACTGACGCCACGGTTACTGACATAAGGGTTACAGTCACAAAGGTTACAGCTTCAAAAGTTGTTGTCGCAAGGGGTGACTGTCAACAGCATCATTACTATTACAAAATCTTAGCCACCATGATCATGGTCATGACTAACATTGGCGCGACTAATATTGGCACGACTAACATGGTCACTACAATTATCGCATTATAATTGTTGGCGCTGCCATCACTGCACTCACATTACTGCACTACAATCACTGCACTGCCATCACTGCACTGCCATCACCGCATTACCCTCATCGTCACAAAATCTAAGCAACCGCAGTTTTAACAGTCATTCTCAGGTAGCTCATTTTGACTACCCAGTACAATACCAAGCCAGCCGGCCCAGCCATTAAGGTCACTAGTAAACACGGCACAATAAGCCAGTGGGGAACATTGTGTGCCTGGCCGTCTTTTACTTCCCAGGCACCGACAAATAAGTCGAAGGCCAAGTAGTGAATCCACCCTGCCAACACCAGCTCGGGCACAGTAAACATCGCCGTCACCCCAGCCAGTGAATTGAAGTTGCCCTCGGCGGGGCTACTGGAAAAATTCGTTAACATTAGCCACGCATAACACAGGCCGATCAATAGCGGCGCGATGATTGGCGCTGCTAAATCCCGTGTCACAGTCCAGCGCGGTGCCAGTACTAGCCCCGCCCAACCAATCATGGCGATGGCACTACACAGACTAAAAATTTGCTCGAGATCCATTTTTTTCTCCTTTATTTTGATCTTCGCTGTCCACAGCACATCTGTCAATGGTAATACGAGGACAGTTTACTTCATTGGCGGTTCGAATTAAGTAAACTGTCCCTGCATGAGTATCCCCCTATTGTTCCTTCCATACAGCTAGGGCGCTACCGCCGTCTCGTCACCGAACCGCCACCATGGAGTTTGCGGTACAGCTTCTTGCAACAACCAGCGCTCGCCGATCAGCGGGGTAGCCACAACCTGCTTGTTGTCACTGGCCAACTTTTTAATGCGCTCGAAGGGATCGGTCCATTGATGAAAAGCCAGATCAAAGGTGCCATTGTGAATCGGCATCATTACCTTACCTTTTAAATCCTGATGCGCCTGCAGGGTTTGTTCCGGCGACATATGCACAAACTCCCAACTTTTATCATAGGCGCCGTTTTCCATCATGGTTAAATCAAAAGGTCCGTATTTTTCACCGATGTCTTTAAAACCTGAAAAATAGCCCGAGTCGCCGCTGAAAAATAGTTTGTGCTGCGGTGTTTGAATCACCCAAGACGACCACAAGGTGGCGTTGCTGTCGCTGAGCCCACGCCCGGAAAAATGATTGGCTGGGGTATTAACTAGTGTGATATCACCGATTTTTTGCTCCTCCCACCAGTCAAACTCATGCACTTTTTCTTTAGCAACGCCCCAGTCTATAAGATGCTGACCAACCCCCAACGGTACGTAGAATCCAGCCACCTTAGGGTGTATTTTTTCGATGGTGGCCTTGTCCAAGTGGTCATAATGGTTATGTGAAATAATCACGCCACTAATCGCTGGCAGGTCCTCTATGTCAATCGGAACAGGGTGAAAACGTTTCGGGCCCGCCCACTGCACCGGTGAAGCGCGCTCTGAAAAAACCGGGTCAGTCATCCAAAACTGGCCGTTCAATTCCATTAAAATAGTGGAGTGGCCGAGGCGGATAATCGCGGTTTCCAGTGACACGTTAGCGGCGAGGTCAGCGGCGTCAATGGTCGCTAAAGGAATCGGCAATAGCGGCTGCGTATTAATTTTTCCTTCAAACACAAAACGCTTCATCATAGCCATAACAGTACCCACCCCCGGCCTGTCAAAGGTTTCACTATTAACGAATTTACCCTCTTGGTAATGAGGCGAAGCCTCGAGTTTACTTTTACTGGCATTGCTGCCACAGGCGCCAACAGAAACAGCCATTATCAGTACTCCAAAGCGATGTAATAGACGGTAGGATATGTTCATTTTTATCTATCCAAAAAAACTATAAATGATAAGCGACAGGCTCAAAGCTATTTACCCTAGGCAACTGCAACAAAATCGTCTCGAACAGTGTCACTAGAGCTATACAATTCAGCCACCACTTTCGGCGGCAATGGTGTGAATTTGCGTTAGCTGTTGTACTGTCAGCGGGCCAAACTCCCTGGCCCCGACATTATCCAAAACCTGCGCGACCGTACTGAAACCGGGGGTAACAATCATGCCATTATCTAACGCCCCGATATAAGCCTGCTCACCTTTTGATACATCCCTAGTGGCAGTGATCACGCTGGCTTTTTTATTCGCCAGTACCCCGTCGACTTCGTAGCCTATGCCGGTATTAGAACCTGTCACCACCACTTTCCCTGTTTGCTGGTGAGTATCGTCGCTGCTCCAACGCGGCTTAGTCATCACTCACTCCAATCTAGTTAAAGTGCTTCTAGGCGAATTCCCTGAAGAATTCGACAGGCGTTGCTGATAAATACATTTCTGGCGGTGAACTGTTTCATTATTTGGCTAACATCCTCAGGCATTTCTCGATCTTCAAAGGCCGGGCCGGTGTCAGACTGCGCCGCACCGAGCCATAGCGAAGCCAGCGAAAGAACGGCATCGAATGCCTGCTTTGTCGACATTGCGAGATGCTCAGACAGCGGCACTGACATACCATTGATGGTGACAAGCATCTTCCGTTTCGCCACTATTAACGCAGTGATTGACACGTTGTGCTCAATAACACTATCAAGACGCGAGGCTAGCGACAGATAAATAGGATCGGTGATTAATGTGTCGTAATACAGGCTAACCACGTCAAGGTCGGTCTGGGTTAGCGGCAATGCGTTGACAAATATAACTGCGCATTTTTCCAATGTCTCGTTGAACAGCGCCAGCAGTAGGTGCTCTCTGGTTTCAACGTACAGGTACAAAGTGCCATTGGCCATGCCGAGCTGCCGCGCCAATGCCGCCATCGAAAACGCCTCGAAGCCAACATCAGCAAGATGTAACTCAGCAGCGGACAAAATCATACGCAGCCGTGCCTGTTTTTGCGCCTCGGTGCGCGCGCGTTTTCCAGCGATGATATTCAGCTTCCAATAATTGAACAAATACCGACCAGCAGTATAACTGAGACGTTATCATTTACAAGCGAGGCCATATATCAAGGGTATTGCAGTGGCTGGTGCCCAGGAGAACAAATACCGGGACAGCAAACTTAATGGGGTGTTCGAATTAAGTAAGCCGTGCCCGTAACTGGATGTTCGAATTAAATAGGCCGTCCCCGTATTTCATAGCACCAGTGGCACTAGCAGTAGCGACACCACTGACAGTAATACCATCGCGATAATATTGAGTAATACTCCGGCTCTGGCCATTTGGCGAATACTCAGTAATCCGGAGCTGAATACAATCGCGTTGGGCGGCGTTGCTACCGGCAACATAAAGGCGCAACTGGCAGCCAGTGCTACCGGTACCGCTAACAGGATTGGGCTGTGACCCAGTTCAACGGCTACCGCTGCCACTACCGGCAGGAACGCTGCGGTTGTAGCCAGATTACTGGTCAATTCAGTCAAAAATACCACCAGCAAAACCGTTGCCACTAGCAGCACCCAAATACCGTAGCCCCCCAGTGGCGCCAGCGAGCCACCCAACCACTGGGCCAAACCGGTACTAGATACCGCCGCCGCTAGACTGAGGCCGCCGCCAAATAGGATTAAGATGCCCCAGGGCAGCCCTGCAGTGCGCTCCCAATTCATCAGCGCTTCACCGGGGACCCGGCCGCTGGGCACAATAAATAATATAACTGCCATAGTCATTGCCAGGCCCGCATCGCTAATACCTTGCATGCCCGGTAGACCGTTGAGTAGCGGCCGCGACATCCAGCTTACCGCCAGCAGCGCAAACAGCAGCGCCACTCGCAGCTCCGCTTTCGACATCGGTCCTAGTTCATCGCGCATCGACGCCAGCTTGGCCTGAGTGGCGGCGCCGGTGTCAAAGTTTAGTGGGAATACCCACCGTGTTAACAGCCACCAGCAAGTCGGTAATAACACCAGCGACACCGGCACACCGATCAGCATCCAGCGGGCAAAGCCAACCTCAATACCGTACTCTTGCTCCATAAAACTGGCCAACAGCGCATTGGGCGGCGTGCCGACCAAGGTCGAGACCCCACCGATGGTGGCCGCATAGGCGATACCCAGCAACATCGCCGCTTGAAAATTGGCCCGCTGTGAATCACTTAAATCAACCACTGAGCCGGTAATGACAGTGACAATTGACAGCCCAATCGGCAATAACATCATAGTGGTCGAGGTATTGCTCATCCACATACTCAATACCGCCGAGGCCAACATAAAGCCCCCTACCATGGCGCGACTATCACTCCCTACCAGCCGCAAAACACCGAGGGCTATGCGCACATGCAGATTCCAGCGGGCAATCGCCGAGGCCATAATAAAGCCACCCAGAAATAGATATATATTAGGATTGGCAAAAGGTAGCGCCGCCTGCTTAAAGGTGGCGATGCCCAGTGGCGCGAACAATACCAGTGGTAAAAAGGCTGTGACAGCTACTGGCAGCGCTTCACTGGCCCACCAAATAGCCATCCACAACATCACCGCTGCGGTGCGCCAAGCCAACTCTCCCATACCCTCTGGAGCGGGCAATAACAGCAATAATAGCGCCGCTGCCGGCCCCATTAGCAACGCCACCATGCGCCTGTCGGTGTTCGTCGACGGGCTGGCCTGAGTTTCTACTGGGGAGTGCTGCATACAAAACCTTATTATTGGATAATCAGCGGCTACTCGTCTAACCGCCGCCCTTGTTCGCCACGATAACACCCGGCTATGGTGACCAGCAATGCCCGCACGCTGACCACTATAAACTATCAGCGGTGAGGCCCCTGCGCAGCTATCATTGCCGATAGCAGGCGCCGTTATTAGTCGATGGCTGGTGGGTATTTCCATTGGGGTTATATGGGCAGCAGCATACTAGCAGTTAACCGCGATGGCCCCGGCAGTGCGCTAAAAAGCGATGACGGCAGTAACCTTGTAAAGATCGATAGCCGCAACCGAGCACTGCCTAGCGCAGCTTGCGCCCTTATACCCGCGGCCAGAGCTAAACTACGCGCTGTCGTCACAGCCTTGTAGCGCTGCTGTGCCGCCGACACCGCAGAGGATGACGGCGGAGCTATACCCAGCAACGCTATACGCAGAAGCTATACCCAGCAACGCTATACCCAGGAACTATCCGCCGGCACTATACGCCGGCACTAACGATTAGCCGCAATACTAACCAACTCAATAGGGTCGATGTACGATAAACAGTATCGGCAATGGGCCAAGGCTCAAGCGCCAACAGCACATTGAGCACAGCCAATCTGCAACCCACACTGCTCAGCAATACCCACTGCCGCGATCACATTTACCGGAAACGTTAGCTGAACTAAAGCGAGTTATGTGAAGCCATCGGCCGACTGGCTGATCGCAACCGGTCCGTCGAGGATGAAGGTCACAATGATCGAGTTGTCGTTGCTCGAGCAATACATTGACCGCAGCCAGTCTGCACCGGGCTGATCAGTACGCACTGCCGCAACCGCAGTCACCGAAAATGTTAGTCAAACTGGGGCGGAGTATGTAAAGCAACCGGCTGAGCGCAACCAGCCAGTCGAGAATGACGGTGGCATGATGGCGTTTTCGTTGCTCGAGCAATACATTGACCGCAGCCAGTCTGCACCGGGCTGATCAGTACGCACTGCCGCAACCGCAGTCACCGGAAATGTTAGTCAAACTGGGGCGGGGTATGTAAAGCCATAAGCTGAGCCGCTGAGCGCAGCCAGTCTGCACCGGGCTGATCAGTAAACACTGCCGCGACCGCAGACGCCGAAACGTTAGCCAAACTAAGGCAGATTATTTAAAACAATCAGCTGACCGGCTGATCGCAGCCAGTCCGTCGAGGGCGAAGGTGGCAATGATCGGGCTACCGTTGTGGGGTTTGATCTTTGCCTGCAGAGTCTGATGATCCAGCAACATCACTACAAATACTGCGGCATCATCGTTAAAACGAATAGAGCGCTTGTCGTCGTCGTCAATAAGCCATTTTTTTTGTAGCACCGCCTCGCCATCGAACTGCGTTTGCAGGGTCGTGCGATTTTTCCCCAGATAGATATACCAGTTAATTTCGACATTGACACCGTCGGGGTTACAGTAAACCGCTAGCTGCGGCGTTACCGTCTGGTTTTTAGATCGAACCGGTGTTTGCGCCGGCAAATAAAAAGCTTGAATTTCGCCCTCGCCAAAAGTCTCTGCCCGACGCTCCAAACGCCAGCTGCCAGTGCCACTCGACCCCGACAGCGCTGATAGCTTGTCAAAACAAGCCAGTCGTTGCTGAGACTGCTCAAGATCGGCACATTGCTGCGAACTCAGGGCCGGTTGATCCGAGGCCTGTTCGCTCAAGGCATTGCCTACCAGCAGCAACAACAGTGTCAGCGAATATCCACAGCCCTTCAAAATTGGTTTTATCATGTTGCCATAGCCCTTTTCGTTGCTGTTGTGATTGATCGTGTGAAGCCTACTGTAAACGGTACTGTAAACGATGAAGTTATCGCTATTAAGCTAGCTAGTGCAGTAGCGACTG
This sequence comes from Paraglaciecola psychrophila, assembly GCA_047623385.1. Classification (GTDB taxonomy): domain Bacteria; phylum Pseudomonadota; class Gammaproteobacteria; order Pseudomonadales; family Dasaniaceae; genus Oceanicoccus. The sequence goes on along the minus strand of JBLHLU010000014.1, from coordinate 8,775 downwards.
CGGCAACTGCTGGGATCACAATAAGCACCCCTGCAGAAAAATAACCTGCGCAACTTTGTCTAGCCGGCCCATAGTGGGCTATTGCAGCGGCGCAAACAACTGTTTCAAGTCGTCGGCATTAAGCGCGCTGCCCGCCACCTGCTCGCCGTCTTGGTAAACGCCCTGCACAAGAGCCTGCTTGTTAGCCTGCATGGCGACAATTTTTTCTTCGACACTGTTTTCGGTTATCAGCTTGTAGACAAAAACACTCTTTTTCTGGCCTATACGGTGAGCGCGATCGGTGGCCTGGTTTTCAGCCGCAGGGTTCCACCAAGGATCGTAGTGAATAACCGTATCCGCTTCGGTTAAGTTAAGACCAACCCCTCCAGCCTTGAGACTAATCAAAAATACCGAGGCCCCGCCGGACTTGAACGCATCAATAGCGGCATCGCGGTTGCGAGTCTGACCGGTTAATTTACTGTAGCTAATGCCCTGCTCTTTGAGTTCGTCCTCGATCAGTGCCAGCATTTTGGTGAACTGGGAGAACAGTAATATACGTCGTCCCTCCTCCACCATTTCCGGCAGCACCTGCATCAGCCACTCCATTTTAGCCGATTCATTGACCTGCTGAGCCTGTGCCAAGGACAATAACCGCGGGTCGCAGCAGGCTTGGCGCAGTTTTAGCAGCGCATCTAAAATAGTGATATGGCTGCTGGCCAAGCCCTTAGCGGCGATCGCCAGTTGTACTTTTTTCTCCATCGCAATGCGGATACTTTCATATAGCGCTGCCTGTTTTGGCTGCAGTGACACACTGTGGATAATCTGATTTTTTTCTGGCAACTCAGCTGCCACTTGCGTTTTACCGCGACGCAGTAAAAACGGCGCGACCCGGGCGACTAGTGCTAGCCGGCGTTCGTCGTCGCCATGTTTTTCGATCGGTGAGCGATACAGCTGGGTGAACTGGCGGCTGTCGCCGAGAAACCCGGGCATTAAAAAGTCGAACAGCGCCCACAGCTCGCCCAGATGATTTTCCATTGGGGTACCCGTTAGACAAAGGCGGTGGCGGCATTTGATTTTTCGGATCACCGCGGCGGCCTTAACCTTGGGGTTTTTTACCACCTGGGCCTCGTCCAAAATAAGTATATGGTAGTCGCGCTCGGTCAGTACCTGTTGATCTCGGCTTAACAGCGGATAGCTGGTCAGCACCAGATCGTACTGCTCGATTTGCGCAAAGTGCTGGCGCCGTTCAGCACCTTGCAATACCAACACCTTTAGCGACGGCGCAAATTGCTGCGCTTCCCGGCGCCAGTTACTTAGCACGCTAGTAGGCGCCACGATTAGACAGGGCTTGTCCATCCGTCCCTGTTCTTTTTCCACTAACAAATGAGCCAGTGCCTGCACCGTTTTACCCAGCCCCATATCGTCGGCAAGAATACCGCCAAAGTTATATTCTCGCAAAAACTGTAACCAGTTGAGACCTTCTCGCTGATAGTCGCGCAGCGTAGCGTTTAAGCTCGCCGGACAATCGATCTGGCGGATACCGTCAAAATCCTGCAGTTTTCGCCCCAGCTCAAGCAGCCGGTCACCGCCTCGCCAAGTGACATTGCCAATACCTTCAAATTGGGTCAAGCGAGCACTGTCAAAGTGCGATAGCGTTAGTGCCGCCGGTGCTGTTGCACCCTGATGACTATAGAGTTCGTACAGCGTGTCCAGTACCGGTTTGAGCCTAGCACTATTAATAGTGACGTATTCGCTGTCCTGTAGGTGCAGCGTTAGCAGCTCTGGCATTTGCGCGGGGTCATAATGCTCCAGCACCTGCGCCACCAAGGGAAAGAGCGCGATACTGCGACCATCAACCATAATGTCAAAGCGCAGCTCAAACCAATCGCTACTAGCGGCCTCTTCGTCAACACCAATATGCCAATCATCGCCCCGATGAACCACCAGATCAAAGCTGCGATCTATTTCGATATGCCAACCCTGCAACCGCAATCGCGGCACTATCACTTGGAAAAATTCATCGAATAGAGTAATTTGTTGCAACGGGCTCGATTTCTCATCACTGAGAAAAATCATCGCGGCACTGTCGCTGTCGACACTGCCTAGTGTCGTGCTGGCGCTGCCAACATTCGCGACTGCGGTATTGTCGCCGGCTGTCACCACGCTGTCAGCTGCGCAGAAACCGGCCCGCTGCAATTGCATTATCGCATCAGCCTCCGCTGCTAGGTCTCGATAAATACGCACAATTTGACCATCGACATAACGGCTGACCAGCTGCTGCCCAGTTCCTGGCGACAGTAGCTCTCCGTCATAATCAAAGTGCAGGGCAATGCGGTGGCGCTGTCCACCGGCACTGGTCGCGCTGCTACTGAGCACCACCTGCGGCACTGGCAAGGTAGTAATATCTCGGCTACTAATCTCACCGGGAGGTCTCAGCGCTGACTGCGGTACCGCTAGCACCAACTGCTCACTGAACTGTTGTTTCAGTGCAGCGGGAACAGCCGGGGCTAGCAGTAACTGTTGCAGCTGCGCGTAACTATAACCGCCGCTGTCTAACGGCCCGATGGTCGCTGTTTCTGTTGCTAAATAAAGCGGAGGGTCTAACAGCAGTAATTCGGCCGATGGCGCAATCGCCAGATGTAAGGTACTAACGCTTTGCTCATCTTGCTGCCAATGAGCAGCCAACACCCGCTGCTGGTCAGTCCATTGTAGCGGCCGCTGCAAGGTCAGCCAAAAACCGCGCCCGCTAGTCAGGATTTTCATCATACACAGATAGCCCAGCTCACCGCGCAGTGCGGTGGTGCCCCAACTGTTGGCATTGATAGCCTGTACCAGAGCCAAGATATCTTGGTCTTGCTCGCGCAAATAGGAGGTGAGTATGTGCAGCTGTTTTAGCGCGTCCATACGCACGATTCTGCCTTTGCCTAAGCCACCTTTTTTTAGCTCTTTGGTGACTAAGAAGTCCACCGACACTATCGCTTTATCGTTGGCTAGTGGGCGCAGGATATAGGCGAGAAATTCACCGCCCTCGTCACTGGCCGTCGGCGCGCTGGCCTTGGCAAAACGCTCAATCCAATCGACCACATTGTGCTGCGCTGTCTGCGGCTTTTGCTCTCGCGCATGAAAGTGCAAACAGGCAGCGACTACGTGCTTGCAGTTGCGGCGCACCGGGCAATCACAGTTACCGTCAACACCAATGTGATTACCATAAAAATCGATGGTTACCTGTTGGTTGTAAACGTTGCCGACACTGCCTCTTACCTCGCTGCTAAAATCCACATAGTCGTCGCTGTGGTCGTCGACATTGAGGCTAGTGACCCGCGAGTCACTATAATAATCATCGCCACGAGCAAAGGTTTTGGGCTCGAAGTAGCGCAGCAGCTGACTGCGCAGTTCAGTGTGTTCTCTCATAAGTTATCGCCGAAAAATTCATCGGTGCACCAGTGCACCGTATAACTAGCTTCATTCACTCAAAAGACAGGGCGACGCTGCCGCGATGCAAGGCACTCAACGCTGCCGACACAGCGCTAACATTTCGCTGAATTGCCGATCAATCGCGGCGCTGGGCGCGGCGGTCAGTTTGCTTACCACTATCGCCGCCAGCAACGACAGGATAAAGCCGGGCACCATCTCATAGAGCGTCGCACTGAGGGTCTGGCCACTGGCATCAATTGGCAGATAGATCCACAGCAATACGGTAATAGCACCGGTGATCATACTGGCCAAAGCACCAAAGCGATTCATTTTGCGCCAGTACAGGCTCAGTAATAACAGCGGACCAAAGGCGGCGCCAAAACCGGCCCAGGCGTTGCTAACCAGCGACAGTATTGAACTGCTGCGATCAGTAGCTAGCAGTACCGCTATCACCGCTACCAGTGCCACCGACAATCGTCCCACTAACAGTTGCTGGCGCGCGCTGGCCTGACGATGAAAAAACGTGCGATAAAAGTCCTCGGTAAGCGAACTCGAGGTCACTAGCAGCTGAGAAGACAGTGTGCTCATAATAGCCGCCAGAATCGCCGCCAGTAGAAAGCCAGCTACCAGTGGATGAAACAGCAGTTGTGACAACACCATAAATATTGTCTCGGGGTCTTTTAGCTCAATACCGGCGGCAGACAAATACGCCGCTCCGGTTAAGCCAGTGGCCATTGCCCCCAGCAGCGAAATTGTCATCCAACTAATACCGATGCGCCGAGCGGTGGGTAAATCGGCGGCGGAGCGAATCGCCATAAAGCGCACCAGGATATGCGGCTGGCCAAAATAGCCGAGGCCCCAAGCCAGAGAAGATACGATAGCTAAACCACTAGTGGTAGTAAACGCATCTAACAGCAAAGGATTGAGCGCTTCAATTTTATCCAGTGTCTGCAGTGGTCCACCCAACTCGAACACTGCCACCGCCGGTAGTATCACCAGCGCCAACAACATAATAATTCCCTGTAGGAAATCGGTCAGACTGACCGCCAAAAAGCCGCCAAACATGGTGTACATCACCACTACCCCGGCGGTAACTATCAGCCCCATGTCATAACTTAGTCCCAGCGAAGATTCAAACAATTTACCTCCGGCGACAACCCCAGCAGAGGTATAGAGGGTAAAAAATATTACGATGACCAACGAGGACAACAACCGCAATTGGTGAGATTTATCCTCGAAGCGGTTTTCTATAAATTCTGGCAGCGTCAGTGCGTTGCCCGCCAGCTCGGTATAAATACGCAGCCTAGGCGCCAGTATGCGGTAATTAACATAGGCGCCGACTGTTAGCCCCAAGCCAATCCAAGCACTGCCTAAGCCGGCTAAAAACATAGCCCCGGGCAATCCCATTAACATCCAGCCACTCATATCGGAAGCCCCCGCGGACAGCGCGGTTACCGCTGGGCCCATCTTGCGCCCGCCGAGGACAAAACCTTCTAGGTCGGGGCTGGAGCGACGGTAGGCGTAAATGCCGACTGCCAACATGGCGATAAAATAGGCCCCTAAGGCGATTGCTGTTCCAGTATTCATCATTTTTCTCCTATAACATTGCCGGTGCTGCATTTCTGCCGGCATAAAAAAGCAGCGTCGCCGGCTAAGCAGCCGGCCTCTAAGTCTTTCTTATACTCCATTATTCAACAGAACTGCGCTGCAAAGTTCGAACCAGTGCCGTTCTCAGATGTTGGCAACCGCGCGGTAAAGCCAACGCTGCATTGTGCCTTTTACTACGCAGAGCCACTAACGCGGCTACCGCAAGGGGAGCAACAACCATAGCGCAACAGCAATACTGCCACGCTATTAGCGGCTATTTCACAGCGTGTAGTGAGCCTCCCGTAATGGGTATAGCCCGCAGCTAACTGCTATTTGCCTATATTGTGAGCGACGCTTGGGCTGGTTCGATGGCCAGCACTGCGCTGCTACTATCGATGTGACTATCAACATCACTATCGCCAACACTATTATTGTTAAGAGCAGCAAGGCCAGCTATTCATCCTCAGTGGTCACAGCGGCTAACGGCAGCTTCGTTAAATCCGCTGGTAGCAGCTTTGTTAAACCCACTAGCGGTAGCTTAGTTAAACCCGCTAGTAGTACCTGCGTTAAATCCGCTGGTAGCACCTTAGTTAAACCCGCTAGTCACCGACAAAAACCGGCTTGCGCTTTTCCCGCTGAGCGGCAAAACCCTCCTGTAAGTCCTTGGACTCGCTACAGCGCTTCGATAGTGCCAGCGCCTGCTCGTGGTCGACCACTCCCGCCGCCGCCTGCTGCAATATTTGCTTCATCGACTGCACCGCCAGTGGCGCAAGATCTGCTAGCTCGGCAGCCATTTGCTGAGAGCGAGGCTGCAACTGGGCCGGAGTGACCAAATGATCAAAAAAACCGATCGCTAACAGTTGCTGCGCCGCAAAGGGCTCAGCAGCAATTAATATGCGTTTGGCCAAAGACAGGCCCAGCCGCTCAACATAGCGCACAATACCGGCGGTAGGATAACACAGACCAATATTGGCCGCGGGCACCCGCAAACGGCTACCGGTCACGCCGATGCGAAAGTCGCAACTCAACGCCAGCTCAACGCCACCGCCGTAGAGACTGCCGTTGGCAGCACAAATAGTCGGTACCCGCAGTGCCGCCAGCTGGTCGGTGGTCTGCTGAAAAAGGTTAGCATTGATAGTTCCGGCAGATAATTGACCGAGTGCGGCACCGGCACAAAATGTTTGCTCACCACTGCCCGATAGCACCAGCACTCTGATCGCCGGATCGCTTTCGACAGTAGCCAAGTGATTTTGTATTGCACCGAGTTCGTCTTCGCCTAGGGAGTTGTGGCGATCCGGATTATTGAGCGTAATATAGGCGATAGCCTGTTCGCTGCGGTAAACAATGGTTTCAGTTAGGGCCATGACACACTCTTAACAAATGACACACTCCTAACAGATAATGCGAAGATTAGCGCCAGTGTCGGTTCGTTGTCGGATAACGAACCGGCACTGGCAACTCCGGGCGGCTCTGGCCTTGATCCCGGGTACTACAATCTAGTCGAAGGCGTGTTTTAACACGATAGTTTCGACGCGGTCAGGGCCAGTAGAAATAATATCGATAGGGGCACCGACTAACACTTCCAAGCGCTCAATATAGGCTCTAGCTGCCGCCGGCAGTGCATCTAAACTCTTTGCGCCGACCGTCGACTCACTCCAGCCAGAGAGCTGCTCGTAAACCGGCACCAAGTTGTCATAGTCCGCTGCATCTGACGGCATCGGCGCCTCCTCGCCGGCACTATCGTGGTATCCGACACAGACATTGATGGTCTCTAGGCCGTCGAGTACATCCAATTTGGTCAAGCACAGACCGGACACACTGTTAATACGCACAGCTTGGCGCAGCGCAACCGCATCAAACCAACCGCAGCGCCGCGCGCGACCGGTGGTGGCGCCGAATTCATGGCCTTTTTCCGCCAGATGCTTGCCGACATCATCGAACAGTTCGGTGGGAAAGGGGCCGGAGCCAACCCGAGTGGTATAAGCCTTGGTAATACCCAGTACGTAGTCCAGATACAGTGGTCCAAAACCGCTACCGGTAGCAGTGCCACCGGCGGTAGTATTGCTGGACGTCACAAAGGGGTAGGTGCCGTGATCGATGTCCAGCAGCGAGCCCTGGGCACCTTCAAACAAAATATTGCGGCCGGCTTCGCGGTGCTCGTGCAACAGCCCAGTAACATCGGCAATCATCGGTATGATCTGCTCGGCCATAGTCATGGTCTCGTCGAAGATCTGTTGATAGTCCAAGGTCTCGACCTTGTAATACTGGCCCAATTGGAAATTGTGGTACTCCAGCACTTCCTGCAGCTTAGCGGCAAAACGTTCAGGGTGTAACAAGTCACCCAGTCGAATACTGCGGCGCGCCACCTTATCTTCGTAAGCCGGGCCAATACCGCGACCGGTGGTGCCTATTTTGTCCTTACCCTTGGCAATTTCTCGCGCCTGATCGAGCGCCACGTGGTAGGGCAGAATCAGCGGGCAAGCCGGGCTTAGCAACAGGCGCTCGCGTACAGGTACACCCTTGGCCTCCAGCTCGGCAATCTCTTTGAGTAACGCCGCCGGGCTCAGCACTACGCCGTTGCCAATTAAGCAGCTGACCTTTTCACGCAAAATGCCCGAGGGGATCAGATGTAATACGGTTGTTTCACCGTTAATCACTAAAGTATGTCCAGCATTGTGACCGCCCTGAAAACGCACCACTGCGTCTGCTTGATCGGTCAACAAATCGACTATTTTACCCTTGCCTTCGTCACCCCATTGGGTGCCGAGAATTACTACATTTTTGCTCATGGTCTCACTCGAAATAAATTACAGCTACAATAACCGTACCGATAGTCGGCACCCTAATTACTACACCAACTCACAGATCCTAGTGCCTTGGCTCGATCAGCCAGTGGCCACCACTGAGCACCAACTGGCGCTCGAAAACTTCACTGGGCATGCCGCTCGACAATGCAAATACCACCCGCTCACCCTCGCCTCGCAACTGCTGAACTGTTTGCCACAGCTCACTGTCCTGCGCTGGACTGAGATCGTCACCGGCAACCACCAAAATACTACCGGCATCGCTGTCGGCCGCCGGTAAAAAACCCAGCAATGCCTTTAAATCGGTGTTAAAGCCGGTGGCCGGACGGGCGCGGCCAAACACTTCGCCGATGTCGTCGTAGCGCCCGCCGTTGGCCAGAGCCTGGCCAAAACCCGGCGCCAAGGCACTAAATACCAGCCCTGTGTGGTAGTTAAAACCACGCTGTTCACTGAGGTCAAAATATACTGCGACCTCTGGCATGCGCGCCTGAATACGCTCGGCAACCTGCTCAAGACGGTCAATAGCAATACCCACTTCGCCCGGAGCTGCGGCCAGCAAGGTGCGCGCCTGCGCCAATACTGAGCTGTCGCCATTGAGCTGACTGAGACCGCGCAGCATATCAGCCGCCGCTGGGTGGTCGATGCCATCGTTGATAGCTTGCTCGATATCGACCGCCGATTTGCGCTGCAGTGCGTCAAACAGCCGTCGCTCTTGCTCCACTGTCGGCTGGGCCAGATCAATTAATGCTCGGTAGATCCCGACATGGCCCAAATCTAAGGTTATTTTCTCTACGCCACTGGCCTGTAGCGTCGCCAGCATCAAGGCGATGATTTCGACATCGCTGGCCAGGCCGCCATCGCCATACAACTCGGCACCCAACTGAATCGGTGAGCGCGAGGCCATTAGCGACTTCGGTCGGGTGTGCAGCACGCTGCCGGCGTAACACATTCGCGCAGGCCCTTCTCGGCACAAACTGTGGGCATCAATCCG
>JBLHLU010000013.1:0-28164 GCA_047623385.1 Paraglaciecola psychrophila | reverse complement strand
CTGCATAAGAACAAGCCAATTTCCGAGCTGAAAAGGTAAACAGGAGTGGGGAGTGCTACGCGCCTATTGTACCGCATTGCTATCGGTGCTGCGAAGGGTTGTAGGCGGTTAGTGACAGCGCTAGCTGGCCAGCAGTTTGGCCAGCTCTTGGGATACCGATTTAGGACTGCGGCCGTCGGTGTCGATAGTAATATCGGCAATTTCGCGGTACAGCGGATCGCGGATCGCCATCAGCGCGGTCAAAACTTTCCGCGGATCGTCGTTCTGTAGCAGTGGGCGTTTTTTATCGCGATTAGTGCGCCGCACCTGCTCATCAATGGTGGTGATCAGATAGACCACACGGCCAGAATTTGCCAGCGCTTTGCGGTTTTCCGCTTTCATAATAATGCCACCACCGGTGGCCAGTAAAATATGGTCGAGTTCACAGAGCTCCAGCAACATCGCGGCTTCGCGATTGCGGAAGCCCTCCTCTCCTTCCATATCAAAGATCCAGGGAATATCGACGCCACTGCGGTCCTCAATTTCCTTATCGGTGTCTTTAAACTCCAACCGTAAATCAGAGGCCAGCAGGCGCCCAATAGTGGATTTGCCGGCCCCCATGGGACCGACTAGATAGACATTTGAAGATGCATTCATAGGAGTAATACGACGATGGGGTTAATCGATCAGGGTGTCAGCGAGAATCCTCGGGGTAATAAAAATCAAGGTCTCCGTTTTTTCTTGGGTGACCGAGGTAGTCTTGAACAGTCGCCCTACATACGGAATATCGCCCAGTACGGGCACCTTAGACTCCTGTTCGACATCGACTGTTCTAAACACCCCGCCCAGCACCACTGTTTCACCATTGCCAACCAATACTTGAGTGGTCAGTTCGGTGGTATCAATGGTGGGAATAGTACCGCCATTACCCGATGGTACCAAATCGCCAATCGAGTCTTGGTTGATTTCAAGAGTCATAATAATACGATCGTCAGGGGTGATACTGGGGGTCACCTGCAGTTTTAACACTGCCTCTTTAAACGATATGGTGGTCTCGCCGTTGGCAGAGGACTCCTGATAGGGAATCTCGGAACCCGATTTGATAATGGCTTCCTGTTTATCCCCGGTAATGACCTTGGGCTGGGATACGATTTCACCTCGACCCTGAGATTCCAGCGCACTCAACTCCATCTGCAATTGCACATCATCGTCGACAAAGCCCACCGCAAAGCTACCGGTTGGAGTGGCGACGCCTAGGTCGATACCCAGCAAACTGGGCAGCAGCACCGGCTCGGTCAGTGAATTGCCGTTGGCTATCTGCTGCCGGGCAGCTGCGACAGAGTTCATACTATTGCCCACAGAGGTATTATCGGCACCAAAAAACAACAGATTATCGTCACCATTGACAGAGTTAATACCGGCGATACCCCACTCCACCCCAAGCTCCTCATCAAAGTTCGAGTTGGCGATAACAATACGGGCTTCTACTTGAACTTGACGCACTGGCACATCCAGCAGTTGAATGACTCGGCGCAGTTCCGTCAATTTTTGTGCGGTCTCGGTAACCAGCAGCGTATTGGTGCGCTCGTCAACAATAATACTACCGCGTTCTGACAGTAGGCTGGCAGTACTACCTCCGGCTCCAGGGCCGCTGTCATCTGCATTTGATGCATTGCTGGCTGTTGCATTGAACAAGCTGTAAAGCGCCGAAGCCTCGGCATAGCGAATGCGTATAAATTCAGTCTGCAGCGGCGCCAGCTCTTCAATTTGTTTGTTGTTTTCTATCTCCTGGCGCTCGCGCTCGGCGATTTCAATCGCCGGTGCCACCATTAATACATTGCCTATTTGACGTTTGTCGAGACCCTTGGTCTTTAGCACTAAGTCCAGCGCTTGATCCCAGGGCACATTTTGCAGTCGTAAAGTAATGCGTCCAGCCACTGTATCACTGGCCACTAAGTTGAGACTGGTGAAGTCAGCTATCAGCTGCAACACCGCCCGCACTTCGATATCCTGGAAGTTAAGCGACAACTTCTCACCTACATAGGCGAACTCTTTCTTGCGAACCTGCAACTCTTCGGTGGTCAGCGGCTTAACACTGACCACATATTCGGTATCGGTTTGGTAGGCCAGATAATCGTATTGACCACTGGACTCTATCGAAAAAAGTGCACCTTTTTCACTGGCGCGGGCCTCTACCAACTGCACTGGAGTCGCAAAATCACTGACATCGTAGCGACGTTGCAGCCTCTCTGGTAGCGTAGCGCCATCGAAATCGACTTTTATCGCGCCGCCCTCGACGAAAACATTAACCCCCGCCTCAGCATTGGCCAGACTGATCAACAAACGGCCTTCGCCCTCATCGCCACGTTTAAAATCGACGTCAATGATATCATCGGTACGCCCGTTGAAAGCACCTGCCGCAGGTTCGTTGCGAGACAGATTGGAACCGCTGGCGGTGGTTGGCTTTAAATACTCCCTGACCCCGGCGTCACCCACTAAGACATACAGACTGTTGCCATCGATGCGGGTTTGGTAGGGAGCCAGCTCCAGTAAATTAACGATCATACGGGTGCGACCACCGGACTCCAAAATCACCGCGCTGCTGGCATTGCCGTTGGTAAGGGTGAATTTTTTCTGACTCAAGGTATTGCTGACATTGGCAAAATCGAGGGCGATTCTAGCGGGGCGCTCGATATTGTAGCCCTTGGGTTGCGGTGGTACATCGTCAAAATCCATTCGAATTTCAAAACGACCGTCGGGCTGCGAACTAAAATTAACGTCTAGTAAGCTAGTAGCCGAAACGCCAGCGGAGAAACCTGCCAGTAGCACTGCCAATAGCGCCGGCAGCGACCACCAGCAAGTCGATCGCCGCATGCCCGAGTCAGCACCGGTAGCGATCGCCGGCAAATATACCATTTCCATGAATTTCTCCACTATTTCTTCTCGTCTGTTGTCTTGAGCTTAACAGTTCTAGGGCGATCCACCCAACCTTCCAAACCGTTGGGCACTATTTCAATCACCGAAATATAGGTTTCACCGGTCTCTACAATTTGACCGTGATCACGGCCCATAAAATTGCCATTTTTTACCCGGTGCACGCCACCGTTATTATCCTGTAGTAGCGCCCACAATGTATCTTCCTGCTGCAGCGTACCCACCATCGATAGCGATTCGATATTGAATTGTTCCAAGAACTCTTTGTTCCTGTTGTCGTCGGGTTCGACATTACTCACAATTCGTAGACGGGTAATTTCGGTCACTTCAATCGGCCGCTCGAAAGGGCTGCGCATAGCCGTGGCAGAATAACTAAAGGCCTTGTAGGCCTTGAACACGGGGATGGGTTTTATCACCCCCGACGGCCTCGATTTAACCTCGGCCATAAAATTATCGAGATCCTGGTAATTGCTGTTTTCACAGCCGGCCAACAGGCCCAGCGTCATCGCGCAAAAGCCTAACTGCAGTAGCGTGTTACGCATCATCTGCCTCCGGGTCTTTGTAGCGATAGGTTTTTGCAACAATATTCATGGTCAGCGTGTTATCGGTATTTTGCTTAATATCAAAGTCATGCAGGGTGACGATTCGAGCGAGGCCAGCAATACCGCTGACAAAACCGCCAAGGTCATGATAGTTGCCACTAACTACAATATGTATCGGTAATTCGACATAAAATTCAGCTTGGCGCTCTGGCTGCGGGGTTATACTCAAAATTTCCAAACCGCTCTGGCGGCCCTTACTATCGATATCCTCGAGCAGGTCGGGTACTTCTGTGGCACTAGGCAACTGCCCTATTAGGGCTCCAAAGGATTCCTCCATCTCTTCCATTTGAATTCGATAGCCCTGTAAATTGGCAGCCTGATAGGCCCGGCTCTCGAACTGCTGGCGCAGATCTGTTTCTTCCTGCTGCGTTTTTGCCAATTTCTTTTGCAAGTCGGCGATATCATAAAAATAACCCGCAATCAGCACGGCGATGAAGACCAGTACCCAGATGATAGCCTTCACCACCATGGGCCAAGAGCCAACATTTTCGAAATCCATATCGTTGACGTCAAATTCTTTTAGCTCTGCAACAACATCTTGAAAGGCCATAATTAGTCCTCCTCGATTTTCAATGATGGGGTGCTGATATCAAAGAAAAGATTGAAGCGACTGGCCTGTACGCCCAAGTCGGGTTGGGCCGCCACTTCTTTCAAATTAGAAGAGGCAAACCAGTCAGAGCGGTCTAGGCGGCGCATTAAACTGGAGATACGGTTGTTCGACTCGGCAATCCCGGTCACTGTGATTTTGTTCTCGGTACGCTTTAGTTCACTAAAAAAAACACCGTCTGGCAACGTATTAACCATGTCGTCGAATATTCTAACAATAATTGGCCGATTGCCCTGCAACTCTTGAATCACTTTCATCCGATCCTCGAGCTCCTGTTTTTTCTTCTCCAACTCGTCTATTTCGCGCACTTGCAAGGTCAGCTCTGCAATATGTTGCTTCAGGTAATCATTGCGTTGGCTCTGCGCGTCAATGCCGCTGCTTACCAAACTATCACCGATAAAAACCAGCGCCGCTGCCAGCGCTGCAACTAGCCCCAGCACCGTTAAAAAAGCTTTTTTAAGTTCCTGTCGCCGCTCTTCGCGCCAGGGTAGTAAGTTAATATTCGCCATTATTCAAAACTCCTCAACGCCAGACCACAGGCAATCATTAGCGAGGGAGCATCGTTGCTGAGCAGTAAAGTATCGACTTTTGAAGAGACCGTCATATCGGCAAAGGGATTGGCGATCGTAGTCGGTGTACCTAGCTTGTCCTGCACCAATTCAGCCAGATCCGCCATCGAGGCTACCCCGCCGGCCAGAATAATATGGTCGACATCGTTGTATTGACTCGATGAAAAGAAGAATTGCAAAGACCGTGTTATTTGCTGGATAACCGCCTCTTTAAAAGGCTCCAACACTTCGGGCCCATAATCGTCGGGCAGTCCGCCTTGTTTTTTGGCCAATCCCGCTTCGTCGAGGGAGAGACCGTAGCGGCGCTGAATTTCTTCGGTCAACTGACGTCCGCCAAACAACTGTTCGCGAGTGTAAACCGTCAGTCCGTCAACCAATACGCTCAAGGTGGTCATGGTTGAGCCGATATCAACAATGGCAATGGCGCTGTCCTCGTCAAAATCCAGCTGGTCGCGAATCAGGCCGAAAGACCGCTCTATGGTATTAACTTCTACATCTACAATTTTGGTCGTAAAGTCAGCCATCTCAAGTGCGTCGACTCGCAGGTCGACATGTTCACGACGGCAGGCAGCCAGCAGCACGTCAACTAGATCGGGGTTACTCGCCGACTCACCCTGCACTTCGAAATCTATCGCCACCTCATCCAGCGGATAGGGAATATATTGATCCGCCTCCAGGCTAATCTGATTCTCCATCGCATCGTCATTAAGTCCCTCGGGCATCTCAATCATTTTAGTGATAACCGCCGAACCGGCCACAGCTACCGCCGCAACTTTTAATTTGCTCTTGGCAATCTTTGCAACTTTGAGGATTGTTTCCGCGACCGGCTCCAATTCGGTGATGTTTTTTTCCACCACAACATTGGGCGGGAGCGAGCACACCGCGTAACTCTCTACACAGTATTGACCTCCGCTCCGACTGATCTCTAGCAACTTTACCGAGGAGGAGCTAATATCCACTCCCAGCACAGGCACAATTCTCTTTTTTCCAAACAAACTGCTAAACACGGTAACTTTTCCTATTCACATCCGTAACTTACAGCGTAATCTTATAACTAACATTAAATATCACGACTGGGAATTACGCAAATTAATTGGCGGAAAAAGTGCTTATAAATTCACACTTTAGCAAACTATACGGATTGTCGGCGAGCTCCTGACATCCACCTAACTGGAAAAGTATGTCTTATATTCGAAAAATAACAAGAACCTGCCTGTGGTTAGTACTTTTGGCCGGCACCGGCAGCACTCTAGTCTTGGCCAGCGCCTACTTATACTTAAGCCCTAATCTACCTTCAGTAGATGTACTCAGAGATATCAAACTGCAGACGCCACTGCGCATTTACAGTGCAGATCAACAACTTATCGGCGAATTCGGCGAGAAACGCAGTATTCCTATTAAGTATGAGCAAATCCCCAGCCAATTTATCAATGCTTTATTGTCGGCGGAAGACGATGATTTCTACGGTCATCATGGGGTAAGTATCAAAGGTTTACTGCGCGCTGCCTCACAGTTACTGCTCACTGGCCAGAAAAGCTCCGGCGGAAGCACTATTACCATGCAGGTTGCCAGAAACTATTTCCTCAGTTTTGAGCGAACATTTTCTAGAAAATTCAATGAGATACTCCTTTCCCTACAGATTGAACGAGAGCTGTCAAAGGGCCAGATTTTAGAGCTTTACGCCAACATCATCTTTTTGGGACACCGTGCCTATGGCTTCGAAGCCGCGGCCTATGTCTACTATGGTAAGTCTCTCAACGCGCTGAGCTTACCCCAACTAGCGATGATTGCCGGGCTGCCAAAAGCGCCCTCAACGTTTAACCCGCTGGTCAATCAGAGTCGAGCGCTGGTGCGTCGCAATTGGATTTTAGGCCGCATGAAGAAGCTTGGACATATCGATCAGGAGGCTTACCAAGAGGCCGTCGCTGCCCCTATAACCGCCACTTTTCACGGCACCCGACTCGCTATGCAGGCCCCCTATATTGCCGAGATGGCGCGCCAAGAAGTACTGCAACAATTTGGTAATAGTGCCTATACCGACGGCTACAAGGTATACACCACCGTCGACAGCCAACTGCAGCAGAGTGCCCAGGTAATCGTCGGGCAAACGATCGTTGCCTACGATAAACGTCACGGCTACCGCGGCCCCGAGCGGCAGCTGATCGCTACTGATCCGGATGAGGACGCCGCCGCCCAGCTGAGCAGACGTTTAGCGGTATTGCAGCCACTGCGGCCAATACAGCAACTGCACCCGGCGGTGGTGACTGCGCTGGGACCACAAACTTTTTCGGCGCTGCTGGCGCCGAACAAGCAAGTCAGGGTCGAATGGGATACTGGCATCAAGCATCTGCGCCCCTTTATTAATACCGATCGCCGCGGTGCTCGGCCAGCTCAAGCCGCGGATATAGTCGCAGTCGACGATCTGGTCAGATTGCGACAGACCGCTAGCGGCCACTGGCAACTGAGCCAACTACCCGAGGTGCAGGCCGCACTGGTGTCGCTAGATGCCAGCAACGGTGCGATTCGCAGCTTGGTCGGTGGCTTCGACTTTCGACAGAGTAAATTCAATCGCGTTACGCAGGCGACCCGCCAACCCGGCTCTAATTTTAAACCCTTTATCTATACCGCCGCTCTGGCCAACGGCTACACCGCCGCCAGTATTATCAACGATGCAGCGATCGTCTTCGAAGACGACAGCTTGGAGAGCGCCTGGCGACCGACCAATGATACCGGTAAGTTTTATGGGCCAACTCGATTGCGCTATGCGCTGACCAAGTCCCGTAATATGGTTTCAATAAGGCTGCTGCGGGCATTGGGCATCCGCAAGGCCATCGACTATATAGCACGCTTCGGCTTCGATGCCCGTGAACTGCCTCGCGACTTGTCGCTGGCACTGGGCAGCCACTCAGTGCGCCCATTGCAAATCGTTACGGCCTACGCAGCGATTGCCAATGGCGGCTACCGGGTCGCCCCATTTTTAATCACCCGGATAGAAAATATTGACGGCGATAACGTCTACCAAGCCAACCCCGATACCGCCGTATCTTCCTCACCGCAGGCGACACCGGTATTGGAACAAGAAGAGGCCACCATCGAGGACATCCTGCAGGGATTCAATGTCGAGCCCGAGCCCGAGCCCAGCCAAGCGCAGCGCATAATCGAGCCGCGCATCGCCTATATTATCGACAGCATGCTCAAGGATGTAGTTAACAACGGCACCGCCAAAAAAGCACTGGCATTGGAGCGATACGATATAGCTGGAAAAACCGGCACTACCAATGGCCCCACCGACGCCTGGTTTTCTGGCTATGGTGGTGGCATAGCCACAACTGTGTGGGTCGGTTTCGACAAAAACAATCTGCTCGGTAACAATGAATTTGGCAGTACCTCAGCACTACCGGCCTGGGTAGACTATATGCGCCAGGCACTCGCAGGTGTTCCTCAACGGGTGCAGGTACAGCCCCCCGGCGTCATCAGTGTCAAGATCGACCCCGACACTGGCCTGCTGGCGAGACCGGGACAAAAAAGCGCTATCTTTGAAGTCTTCCGTCAAGAGATGGCTCCCAGCCAATTAACCGACAATAGCGGCCGGGGCGGCAAACGCGGTACTACCGACGAGGCCAGCATCGATGACCTATTCTGATCGGCCGGGATCAACTAGATCGCCTCAAGCGCCTCCGCTAACGTCGCTACTCCTACCACTTCCATGCCAGGCACCTGCTGTTTCGGCATATTACCGCGGGGCACAATAGCGCGGGAAAAACCGTGTTTTGCCGCCTCAAAAATTCGCTCCTGACCGCTCGGTACAGGACGTATTTCGCCGGCCAAGCCGACTTCGCCAAAGACCACCAAATTCTGGGGCAGCACCTGATCGCGAAAACTCGACACAATCGCCAGCAGCAGCGCTAAATCGGCACTGGTCTCAAGTACCTTGACTCCGCCAACCACATTGGCAAAAACGTCTTGGTCACCGACTTGCAAACCGCCGTGACGGTGCAATACCGCCAACAACATGGCCAGCCGATTCTGCTCAAGACCTACTGCGACGCGGCGCGGATTGCCCAGCGGCGAGTCGTCAACCAGCGCCTGAATTTCAACCAGTAACGGCCGTGTCCCCTCCCAGACCACCATCACTAAGCTACCGGATGCTGGCTCGCTGGCACGAGACAAGAAAATCGCCGAAGGGTTTTTCACCTCTTTCAAGCCCTCTTCGGTCATCGCAAAAACACCTAACTCATTGACCGCTCCAAACCGATTTTTTTGTCCCCTCAAGGTGCGGAAGCGGCTGTCATCACTGCCTTCCAGCAAGATCGAGCAATCAATCATATGTTCCAACACTTTCGGACCCGCAAGGCCGCCGTCCTTGGTTACATGGCCAACCAAAAACACCACGGTACCGGTTTGCTTGGCGTAGCGGGTCAGATAGGCGGCACACTCGCGCACCTGCGAGACACTACCCGGCGCTGAGCTAATATCATCGCTGTGCACCACCTGAATGGAATCTACTACCAACACTTTGGGCTGCAATTGTTGCGCCTGGGCACAAATCAGCTCAACATTGGTTTCTGACAACATGTTGAGCCGGTCCGTCGGCAGCCCAAGGCGCCGCGCCCGCATGGCCACCTGCTGCAGCGACTCCTCTCCGGTCACATACAGCGCATCCATGCTGGCTGCTAAATGGCACATGGTCTGTAACAGCAACGTACTTTTTCCCGCGCCGGGATTACCGCCAATTAATATTGCCGAGCCGTGCACCAAGCCCCCGCCTAGCACCCGGTCAAACTCACCGACACCACTGGAAAATCGCGGCATTTCAGCAAGTTCAATAGCGTCTAAAGTTTGCATTTTCTGCCGCCCAGCGGCGCCGGTATAGCCTTGAAAGCGCGCTTCTACTGCCTGCTTGGGCGAGCTGGACAACTTAAATTCTGTCAGCGTATTCCACGCGTTACAATCTTTACACTGCCCCTGCCAGTGGGGGTGATCGGAACCGCAATCGCCACACACATAAGCCGTTTTTTGTTTTGCCACTACACACCTCTGTCTTTTACATACGTATCTGCTGTATATAATAACAGTAGTGCCGCAACAATCGCAAAGTACTGGTGCCAGTTCCCCGCGAACCGTACAATAGCAGCCGACCGATTCACTTTTACCCCTGTTGCTATCGACATGTCATCACTAATACCCGAGCGAGCGCTGATTATTTCACCCACCCTGGCGACCACTATCGGCCTGGAGGAGGCGGTATTGCTGCAATTGCTGGAAGACGCCGCGGCATTGTGCCCACCACAGCAGCGCCAGAACAGCTGCTGGTATAATCTCAGCGCTGCTCAGCTACAGTCATTACTGCCATTTTGGTCGCCCCAAGACCTGCAGCGTATTGCCCACAGTCTGCGCGACAAAGGCATCATTTTACTTGATGACAAAGCCGATGGCGCTGAACAGCTGTCTTTTGCAATAAACGATCAGCCTTCAACCCAGAGCCTAACCACTCCTCAGCGCCCAACACCCACTCGGCACCAGGCAACAGCCCGGCCGACTGCAACGGCGCCGCCGGCGAAAGCCAATCCGAGAAATGGTGGCGCCTGCCTGCTGACTCAGCAGTGGCAACCGCAGCAGGATTTGCTGCAAATATTGAGTTTGAATCATGCTATCCCCAGCGACTTTGCCCTGGCCCAACTGGAAGACTTTATTTTTTACTGGCACGATCGCGGTGAAATTTCCCATTCCTGGCCGAACAAATTTCGCCAACACGTGTTGAAACAGTGGCGCTTTCACCAGAGCCAACAGGCGCAATCCGCTAGGGCGATACCCATCGCCCAGGAACAGCAGTGGTCGCCCAGCCCCGAGGCCTTAGAAATCTTGCAGCGCAGCCAGATCAACAGCGAATTTATTCAGGACGCGGTGCCGGAGTTTATTCTCTACTGGCGGGAGCGCGGCGAGGCCAGCAGTAGCTGGAACTCAAAATTTGTCGCTCATATTCGGCGCCAGTGGGCCATTTTCACTAAAACCCTGGAACTCGACTATGAACCTCGGGAGATTGCGGCAAACTGGCAGCCCAGTGAAGATGTCTATGATATATTGCGCTTGGCCAATATTGATCTCGAATTCGCCCGCCAACAGGTAGCGGAATTTGTGTTATTCTGGCGCGACACCCGAGAAATTAAGCGCTCCTGGAACACCAAGTTTTTACAGCACGCGAAATACAAATGGGCCACTCGCCACCATATGGGACAGCATTATGCGGGACAGCAAATCGCTGACGGAACAGGTCAACAAAACGTTAAAAGCACCTTCGAGCACCTCACCGACAGGAGCTGGGCAGAGGGTCTGGTCGGAGACGGCTAGCGTGCCCCGCGGCGACCCTAGGGACAACATCGATAGCATTCCCACCGCAGACCATGTCAGCGCCATCAATCAAATGTTTACTGAATTTCAGTTGGCCTATCACAACCAGTTCCACAAGGCGTTTTCCACCGACCAGCAAATCATTATGGCTAAGCAACTGTGGGCCAAGACCCTGTCAGATCTGCCCGCAGCCAGAATTATGGCCGGCGCAAGACGGGCAATAAAGGGCTCCGAATATTTACCGACTATACATTCGGTAAGAAACTACTGCGACCTGCACCCCGAGGAACTCGGCTTACCGGACCCCTATAACGCTTATTTAGAAGCCTGCCGCGCCGCGTCTCCAAAAAGTGAGCAGCGCTGGAGCCATCCAGCTGTCTATTTTGCCGGCCGCGCATCAGACTGGTTTTTTCTCGCCAGTAGCAGCGAACAAAAGGCATTGCCGGTGTTCAAACGCAACTATGCCCTGCTCTGCGAGCGAATAATAAGCGGTGAACAGTTGTCGATGCCGTTACCCAAGGCACTGCCTGAAAAGGTCGAGCGCGTACTGAACAATGACCAGCGCCGGCAGCGACTGCAAAAAATGCGCAGGGAACTCGATATCTGAGCACAACATACAGCGCGCCGGCGCGGCACCCGCTTTTTTGCCCCAGCGCAGGGTAACGGCCAGCCCGCAAAGATCGTTTACCGTCGGCAGCCGAAATACTGATACCCGCAGTCAGATAATAGGAACTCGAAGCAACATGAATACCAGTGAGAAGCCCGCCTCGGACTTAGTCTGGAGCTTGGATAATATTTCTGACAAGGAAAAAGCGGCTAGCTTTTTGCGTTTGTTTGAGCGCTCGCTGTGTGTATTTTCCGCCGCGGTGTCGCAACTCTACGCCAGCTATAGCATTTCACAATTGAGCCAGACCGCCGGCACTCTAGTAGTCATCCCCGACCCCTATGCATCACACGACACCTTTCAGTCAATAACAGAGCATGCGGTAGCCGGCACCGGGCTTTTTATTATCCCCGGCGAGGCCATCAAAAAGTCCGGCGGACTCTATTTAATGCACCGCAGTCGGAAAACCGGAAAATACAATACTATCCCGTTGCACGATGGTATTCGGCGAATGTCTGCTAGCATGGCAGAGAACAACCCCTTTTTGCCGGTTATCACCAACAAGGATCTGCGAGAATTGCCTAACCGGGCACCCATACTGCACCTGCATCGTCTTGATATACGCAAGCTCGATCATCTGTCCACCTTTCAAATCAACGATATCAGCCGCACCATCACTGATAAGATGGACACCTTATTTGGCATTGAGCGCTGAGCTGCTGACACCGTGCTCTGCAACCGACCCAGATTGATCGCAATAGCGCCAACGACATAGCTTTTCGACCCAGAAACGCTACAATACCCGTCTCTCGTTAAGATAGTGTGAACTTCTATGTCAGACCCCCGTGAATCGAACAGCACCCATTTCGGCTATAAAACGGTTAACCGCGACGCTAAGCAAGAAATGGTCGCCGGTGTTTTCCACTCCGTTGCAGCCAAATACGACCTGATGAACGACTTGATGTCAGTCGGCGTGCACCGCTTGTGGAAACGTTTCACGCTGGAGTTGTCGGCGGTTCGAGAGGGCCATGCTGTACTTGACTTGGCTGGTGGTACAGGCGACCTGGCGGCTAAATTTAGCCACCTAGTCGGCAGCGAAGGCACCGTGGTACTGGCCGACATCAACGACTCGATGCTCAAAGTGGGCCGCGACAAACTGACCGACTTGGGCCTAGTAAACAATATTTTATACACCCAAGCCAATGCCGAACAGCTTCCTTTCCCCGACCACTGTTTTGACTGCATAACCATTGCCTTCGGGCTGCGCAACGTCACCGATAAGGACGCCGCGCTGCGCTCGATGTTGCGCGTGCTTAAACCCGGCGGGCGCTTGCTGGTGCTGGAATTTTCTAAACCTAGCAGCAAACTTTTGGCCCGGGTCTACGACGCCTATTCCTTTTCACTGCTGCCAGCCATGGGCAAGCTGATCGCCAATGACGCCGACAGCTATCAATATCTAGCAGAGAGTATTCGCAAACACCCCGATCAGGACACCCTCAAAGAAATGATGGTAGAGGCGGGCTTCGCCCAATGTGAGTACTACAATATGACCGGCGGTATTGTCGCCGTGCACCGCGGCATAAAGCCATAAATGAAGAACTCATTACCGCTAGACCCGACCCTACATACCGCCGCCCTGGCCGGGCTAGAAGCGGCTATTAATGGCGCCCTGCAGTGGGACCCTGCCGCCCGCAAAAAGTTAGCTGCGCTCGCCGGTCACGTCTTCCACTTTCAATGCCAAGCACCAAAGCTGAGCCTATACCTAATGCCGGGGCGCGATAGACTGCGCCTGTGCGGCGTCTTTGAAGGTAGCGCCGATACCACCTTAAGCGGCAGTGCCAGCGACTTTGCGCTGTTGGCCCAGGCTGGTGATCCGGCTAATGCACTGATCAATGGCGAGCTACAGTTGCGCGGTGACAGCGGCGCCCTGATCACCTTGCAATCGATTGCTAAACAACTAGAGCTCGATTGGGAGGCCCCTCTGGCCCAGCTTTTTGGCGACGTTGTGGCTCACCGCCTAGGCCAAGGCATACGCCGGGGGCTGCGCCTAGGGCAGCAGGTAATGAGCACTGCCACTGCCCAGCTCTCTGAATACTTACAACAAGAGAGCCAATTACTTGCGCCTCGGCTGCAACTGCAACAGTTCTACAG
Source organism: Paraglaciecola psychrophila (assembly GCA_047623385.1). GTDB lineage: Bacteria > Pseudomonadota > Gammaproteobacteria > Pseudomonadales > Dasaniaceae > Oceanicoccus. The sequence goes on along the minus strand of JBLHLU010000013.1, from coordinate 14,370 downwards.
TGAAGTCAGCCAACTGAGTATGCGCACCGATCGCCTGGAAGCGCGTATCGACAAGCTGCGCCAGCGCCGCAGCAACCCATAACCGGCTCACCGACAATACAAGGGCTCCTGTGTCACGCATTCAACGCCTGATCGACATCACTCGTATCGCCAGCCGCTATCGGCTAGATACGCTAATCGAACCTGCGCAGCTGCCCTGGAGCCTGCGCCTGTTGTTGCGTCTGGGGCCCTGGCGGCTGAGCCCGGTACCGGCTATCGACCGGGGTGAACGTATTCGCCTAGCATTGGAGCAGCTGGGCCCGATTTTTATTAAGTTCGGGCAGATGCTGTCGACCCGCCGAGATCTGCTACCGGCGGACATTATCGACCAGCTCGCCAAACTCCAGGACCAAGTGCCACCTTTTGCCGAATCCGAGGCCATAGCCATTATTGAGCAGTCCCTTGGCCAAAGTATCGCCGAGCTATTCAGTGAATTTAGCAGCACGCCACTGGCCTCTGCCTCGGTCGCCCAGGTGCATGCAGCCACTCTCCACAGCGGCGAGACCGTGGTGGTCAAGGTAGTGAGACCCGGCATCGAAAAAACGATTCATCAGGACACGGCGCTACTATCAACTGTGGCCAGACTGCTGGAAAAACACTTACCCGAGGCCCGGCGACTGCGCCCTGTCGACGTTGTCGAAGACTATCGACACACCATCATTGACGAGCTTGACCTACAGCGCGAAGCAGCCAACGGCAGTCAACTGCGACGTAATTTCGAGCATTCACCGCTGCTTTACGTGCCTGAAGTCTACTGGGATTATAGCCGTCGCAACGTGCTCACTACGGAGCGCATACACGGTATTCCAGTGACCGATGTCGCGGCGCTAAACCGCCAAAATACCAATATGAAACTATTGGCGGAGCGAGGTGTAGAAATATTTTTCACCCAGGTCTTTCGCGACAGTTTTTTCCACGCCGACATGCACCCCGGCAACGTCTTTGTCTCTACTGAGCACCCGCAAACACCCCAGTACATCGCTATAGATTGTGCCATTATTGGCACCCTTAGCGAATCTGATCAATACTATCTGGCGCGTAACTTACTGGCTATTTTCCAGCGCGACTATCGCCAAGTAGCGCAGCTGCACATAGAGTGCGGCTGGATCCCCGCGCATACCCGAGCTAACGATTTCGAAGCGGCAATACGCAGTGTTTGTGAGCCTATTTTTGGCAAACCGCTGGGCGAGATTTCCTTCGCGCAGCTGCTGATTTACCTATTTCAAACGGCTAGGCGCTTTGAAATGGAAGTACAACCATCATTAGTGCTACTACAAAAAACGCTGTTACATATTGAAGGTCTGGGGCGTGACTTGTATCCTGAGTTGGACCTGTGGAGTACCGCCCAGCCCTTTTTAGAACGCTGGATCAAGCAGCGCTACTCTCCTCGCGGCACCTATCAACGCGCCCAGCAGCAGCTGCCGGCGCTGCTGGAACAGCTGCCAAAATTACCAGAAATACTGCTGCAATCACTGTCTGAACGACGTTCCAGCCCACCCAATCAAAACAGCGACTCAGTGCAGCTCGCCCGACTTCAGGCGCAGCTACACCAACGCCAGCGCCGCAAAAATGTGCTGACTTTGGCCGCAGTCCTGCTGATGGCCGCGGCAGTAGTGGCTAATCCCTCTTGGTTAGAGCCGCTGCGACAAATTCCACCACTGAGCTGGCTGTTGCTGACCGCAGCAGCGATAGCGTTGTTGCGACGCTAAACAGCACCAAAAGAATCGAAGGGCGAACGCCATTAAGCACGCAGGTATGGCATAATGGCGCGATTACAGCAGCAGCGGTTTCACAAAAAGTATGAGCGAACAGCAGCAACAACAGCAGCAACCCAGCTTTATCGATGATTTACGCTGGGGCGAAGACGGACTACTGCCCGCCATTGCCCAAGATCACGCCAGCGGTGAGGTGCTAATGGTTGCCTGGATGAATCGCCAGGCTCTGGCCTTGACCGTAGCTGAAAAGCGGGCTATTTACTGGTCTCGCTCCCGGCAAAAAATATGGCGCAAAGGCGAAGAGTCGGGGCATGTGCAAACCATTAAGGATATTCGCCTCGACTGCGATAGAGATGTTATATTACTTAAAGTAGAACAAATAGGCGGCATTGCCTGTCATACCGGTAGGCGCAGTTGTTTTTATCAGAGTTTGAAGCAGGGCAAATGGAGTGAAGTTGAGGCGGTAATCAAAGACCCCGCTGAGATTTACCGCAGTTAGTATTCATTGGGGATAGTTGCTGATGAAACTCGTTGGTTAGTTAGGTTAAATAGCTACTGAAAATCCTCGATACCGAAATGAATTGATATTGAGCCTAGTAGTTATAACAACCAGTAGCTAGCGCAATTTAGGCCAATTAGAGTAGCTATGAACAATACATTGGAACAACTTAGTGAGGTATTGGAAGCGCGCAAAGGTGAAGCCAACCCAGACAGCTCCTACGTCGCCGGCCTGCACCACAAAGGGCTTAATAAAATCCTCGAGAAAATTGGCGAGGAAGCCTGCGAGACTGTTATTGCCGCTAAAGATGCCCAGCTCAGCGGCGACAACAGCAAAGTAATTTATGAAACAGCAGACCTGTGGTTTCACTCATTGGTCATGCTGTCCCACCTCGGTGAGGACAGTGCTGCTGTGCTGAAGGAATTGGAACGGCGCTTCGACTTATCGGGGCTAGATGAAAAAGCGTCACGTTAATTAATTTTAGTGTTTGGAGAGTCATTATGGGTTTAGGCGGAATTAGTATCTGGCAACTGTTAATCGTATTAGCCATTGTAGTCATGTTATTCGGTACCAAGCGTCTGCGTGGTATGGGCGGCGACCTAGGCGAGGCGATTAAGGGCTTTCGTAAGTCGATGGGCAATGATGACGGCGCCGCGCCGACTAAGAGCGATGACGAGCAAGCCGACGCCCAGGCAACCGTCGAAACGCGCAACAGCGACAAATAACCCCGGGCCATGTTTGATATAGGCTTTCAGGAACTGCTGCTTATCGGCATCGTATCCCTACTTATTATGGGCCCCGAGCGCCTGCCTGGCGCTATAAGAAAGACTAGTTTGTGGGTAGCCAAGTTGCGCGCCAGTTTTCGCGATATAAAAGCAGACATCGAGCGCGAAATTGGTGCTGACGAGATCAAGCAACAGCTACATAACGACGCCATTATGGAAAGCCTAGAGCGAGCCGGCGGGGGCCTCGTCAATGGCGCCAGAGAGCTACAATCCGAATTTCAGCAGCTCGGCACCGAACCCTACGGTGTTGATACCTCGACCGCTGACAGCGTCAACTCGAAGCAGGCGGCAGATTTGGGCGAAAATAACCGATACCACGGTGACAGCCCCAAGCTATGAGTAAGCCCGAAGCAAACCCCAGCGACAATAACGATCAGGCACTACCTTTAGTCGCCCACCTAACCGAGTTGCGTGATCGTCTATTACGGGCGCTACTCGCTGTTCTGGTCATTTTTCTCGCGCTGTTTTCATTCGCTAACGAGATCTACTATTTTGTTTCAGAACCGCTGCGATCACTGCTACCTGAGGGAACTAGCATGATCGCAACAGAAGTTGCCTCACCGTTTTTGACGCCCTTTAAATTGACTCTAGTAGTCTCCGTAGTGCTGGCGATGCCCTTTCTGCTGTTTCAAATATGGAGCTTTATTGCACCGGGCATGTACAAGTCGGAAAAACGCATCGCTATTCCACTGTTACTATCGAGTATTTTGTTATTCTACGGCGGACTAGCCTTTGCCTATTACGTAGTGTTTCCACTGGTGTTTGGTTTTTTTAGTGCGGTCGGCCCGGAGGGCGTGGAATACACTCCGGATATTGCCCGTTTTCTCGACATCACTTTGAAGCTGTTTTTCGCCTTTGGCATTGCCTTCGAAATTCCCATTGCCACGGTCATTATTGTTTGGGCCGGGCTGACAACACCCGACGCACTGGTGAAAAAACGCCCCTATATTGTGGTTGGCTGTTTTATATTTGGCATGCTGCTGACCCCGCCTGATATTATTTCACAGGCCCTACTCGCTTTTCCAATGTGGCTATTATTTGAACTCGGTGTCATATTTTCCCGATTCATTGGCAGTAAACGCCAGCCCGTGTAAGAGCCAAACAGTATCGACAGCTAACCTGGCTTGCAAGCAAGCCAAGAAAACTCAATGTCATCATCGCTCCGGCGACGGCAATAAGATAATAAACACAGCAACTAAACGGTATTTTTTAATGTTACACGACAGCAACCTTGCCCAGTTAAAACAACTGAAGCAACAGATAGAAGACGACAAGGAATACGCCGAAGGAATTGTTAAATCAACGCAGCGTCGTTTTGGTTTTGTGGTCACCGATGACGGTCGTGAGATTTATCTAGCGCCAGATGAGATGGACAAGGTCTTTCCCGGGGACCGGGTGAATATCCAGATTTTCACCCAGCAGCCGGTAGCGAGCGGTAAACAAAAGAAAAAAAATGCGCCAAAGGCTAAAGTCAGCGGCCAACTGATTAGTTTGTTAGATTCACCGCTGACTGAATTTACCGGGCGCTATGTTATCAAAGGTAAGGGGCACTTTGTTGAGCCCGACTTAGCCAATATGAATCGCTGGGTATTTGTCCCGCCGGCAAAGCGAAAAGAGGCTAAAGACGGTGATTTTATCCGCTGTAAAATCACTAAACATCCCTATCCCGAAGCTAAACCCCAAGCCTCAGTCATCGAGGTTATTGGCTCTTTAGAGCAACCGGGTATCGAAGTCGAATACGCGGTCAACAAATTTCAATTGGAACAGCTGTGGCCAGAGAATTGGCAACAGTTGTTGGTCGAGCCCACTATAGAGGGCCGTGAAGATCTGACCGCGCAGCCCTTTGTGACCATCGACTCGCCCAGCACCGTGGACATGGACGACGCGTTAATGGCCACTACTACCGCCTCGGGCTGGCAGCTCAGCGTTGCCATAGCTGACCCCTGCGAATGGATAAAGCCGGATTCGCAGCTCGAACAATTTATTCGCCAGCGTGGCACCTCGGTGTATTTACCCGGTCGCGCCATTTCCATGCTGCCGCCGGAACTTTCCAATGACTGCTGTTCACTGCTACCCCAGCAAATTAGACCGGTATTAGTTTGCAAGATGTCAGTTTCCGCAGAGGGCGAGGTTGGTGATTACCAGTTTAGTGAAGCGATAATCAGCTCCAGAGACAAGCTCAGCTACCACGATGTCGCCAACTACTTGGACACCGCCAGTGAGCAGCTTGCTAGCTGCCATCGCAATGGCGAAACGCTGACTAATTTGCACCAACTCAGTGAGGCCTTACTCACCGCCCGCGAACGCAATAATCTAGTACACAAGGGCCGCCCTAATTTTCGCCTGTTGCTCAATAACAAGCGCAAGCTGGAGAGTATCGACATTGTTGGTAAATCGTCCTCCCACGCGCTAGTGGAAGAGTGCATGGTCGTCGCCAACCGCTGCGCCAGCGACTTTCTCGGCGAAGAGGGGCTATTTATCGCCCACGCCGGATTTCGTAAGGAGCGTGTTGCCGATGTTAAGAAATTGGCCCAGGAACAACTCGGTATTGCGGAACTGGATCCAGCAACACTGACCGGCTATCGACAGCTGATCAATAGCATTGACGATGACGCCTCCGAATTCCCCATTCGCAGTGTGCTCAGTCGCCTGCTGGAGCGCAGTAAATTAACCAACCGCAGCAGTGCGCACTTTGGTATGGGGCTGGAGAACTACACCACCTTTACCTCGCCAATACGCAAGTACAGTGATTTTCTGGTACATAGAATCATCAAGCAAAAACTGCGTAGCGAGCCGGTAACCGTGCCACAGCAGCAGCAATTAGACAGCCTGCAACAAACTCTGGATCGGGCCCACCAAGCCAGAGCGCAGATTGAACAACAGCTGAAATGCCAATTCATGAAACCACTGCTGGGACAAAGCTTTCGCGGCGAAGTCTCTCAGATCAACAGCAACGGCTTTACCGTCAGAATAGAGGGTCACAATATCGAAGGATTTGTCGACACCCGCCTGTTAGCACAGAAGTACAGCTTCGATCCGATGCGATTGCGTCTAAGCAGCAAGGTGTTGACGGTAGAACTGGAGCAGCACATCGAGATTGTTGTCAGTGAGGTCGATATCGACCGCCGCACTATTGCTTACAGCCTGCCCAGTGGTGAGAGCAAAGCAGGCTAGCAAAAGTGGGGCCATTACGGCCCCAGTTGTTAGAAATCTGCGAGTTTGGGTGCCCGCGGGAAAGGAATAACGTCGCGGATATTTTCCATGCCGGTGACGTAACTGAGCAACCGCTCAAAGCCCAGCCCAAAACCGGCGTGGGGCACTGTGCCGTAACGGCGCAGATCTCGATACCACTGCAAGTCAGCACCGACGCCCTGCTGCGCCATGCGCGCATCGAGACTGTCCAGTCGCTCTTCGCGCTGGCTGCCACCAATGATCTCGCCAATTCCCGGCGCTAGCACATCCATTGCCGCCACCGTTTTTTCGTCATCGTTCATGCGCATATAAAACGCTTTAATATCTTTTGGGTAGTTGCTGAGAATGACCGGCGCCGACACATATTGTTCGCAGAGAAACCGCTCGTGCTCCGATTGTAGGTCCAAACCCCACTCGACCGGAAATTCAAAACGCTGGCCAGACTTCTGCAAAATACCAATGGCGTCGCTATAGTCCATCCTAACGAAGGCGGTATCTGCCATCGATTGCAGCCGTTCAATGCAATGACCGTCGACAAATTCATTGAAAAATGCCAAGTCATCTTGGCATTTTTCCAGTACGGTTTTCGCTAGAAATTTCAAAAAATCCTCTGCCAGTGCAGCGTTATCATTTAGGTCGGCAAAGGCAATTTCAGGCTCCACCATCCAAAATTCCGCTAGGTGGCGACTGGTATTCGAATTCTCTGCGCGAAAGGTCGGACCGAAGGTATACACTTTTGACATAGCCAAGCAATAAGCCTCGGCATTGAGCTGACCAGACACAGTCAAAAACGTCTCGGCGCCAAAGAAATCGCGCTGAAAGTCGATCTCGGCATTCTCATTTCGCGGTAAATTGGCCAGATCCAAATTGCTGACCCGAAACATTTCCCCGGCTCCCTCGCAGTCACTGGCGGTGATAATAGGCGTATTAATCCACTGAAAGTCGCGCTCAAAAAAATAGTTGTGAATAGCATTGGCCAACACCGTACGCACCCGCGTAATGGCCCCAAAGGTATTAGTTCTTGGCCGCAGGTGCGCGACCGTGCGCAAATACTCAAAACTGTGGCGTTTTTTGGCCACTGGATAAGTCTCGGGGTCTTCTACCCAGCCGATAACGACCACTGCGCTAGCTTGAATTTCGAAGGCCTGCCCACGTCCTTGAGAGGCAACTAGCAAGCCGCTGACCTCTACTGAACAACCGGCGCCGGCATTAAGGACCTCGCTGTGGTAGTTGTCCAGGTCGGCGGGGACCACCGCCTGAATGGCATCGAAGCAAGAACCGTCGTGAATCGCCAGAAATGAAATCCCCGCCTTTGAGTCGCGGCGGCTGCGCAGCCAGCCCCTAACCGTTACTTGCTGCGGTGCCGAAAGGGCCCCGGACAGCAAGGTTTTTACCGCGTGGGTGGAACAGGACTCGCCATTCATTGCTCAATCTCCATAGGGTTATACCACTATTTTGCGTAAAAACATGCTCTGCTGCCAGCACTGATTCGCACTATCGCAAATCCTCACAGGTGATACTCGCTGATAAAAACTGCTGCCGGCTATTCCAGCCCATATCGGCTGTGCCGGTTGGCGTGGTCAATTCAGCTGTCCACTCAGGCCTTACTGCGCTGCAAGCGACTCAAGGCAAATTTTGCCAGCCAGGGAAATATTCCCAACAGCACAAATGAGCCGATAAGTGGCGCCGACAAAATCGAACCGATACTATCCAGTTTGGCCAATTGGGTACCGGCATTCACAAATACCGCCGTGCCCGCCAACATACCGAGCTGGCTGACCCAATAAAATGACCATAGCTTAATCGGCGTTAGAGCCATCGCCAGGTTGATCACAAAAAAGGGGAAGATCGGCACCAATCGCAGAGTGAACAAATACATCTCACCCTCTTTGCGTACGCCCTCATTGATGGCTTCCAAGTTGCTCGAAAAACGGGCCAACACCCAATCTTTTAGCACACTGCGCGCCAATAAAAACGCCAAACAGGCGCCTATAGTGGAGGCGAAAGACACTATTAACAAGCCCCAGCCCAGCCCAAACAAAGCACCGGCTACTAATGTCATTATCGCCGCGCCGGGCAGTGATAGCGCGGTCACTGCAATATAAGCAAAGAAGAATATCGCACCCAGTAACAACGGTTGGCGCTGCTGGTATTGCTCAATGATTTCGCGCTGGGATTTAAAATACTCGAGGCTTAAGTACTGGCCACCGTCAAAGTAAAAAAAGGCGGCAATCACTGCTGCCACGACGGTCAATATCACTATTTTCTGCATGGTTTTTCCATTGTCAATTGAATGATTACTAGGACCTCAACCCAGCTCACTAGTGCCACGCTAAGCCATCGAAGTCGACCTTCGCCCTATAAATTGCACCAAGCCGATTAAAGGGCTGGCCATATTACCAGTTCTACCCAGCCCCGGTAAATCGATTGACGCAGCAGCTTATTCACTAACAATCAGATCCAGTGCCACACCTCGTTGCAGGAGCTGGGCAGAGAGCTGCAGCCACTCATTGACTAGGTCGTTAAAAACCGTCAGCGCAATAGCCATACTGAGGGCCAATACCTTTCGGCGAACTGCACCCAGCCCCTCAAACCGCAACCCATCAATGTATTCTAGTGTCATCAAGCACTCGCTTAAGGCCATTCATTCGCACCGGCTAAGCGCTTTGAGAGAGGACCAGACTGCGCTAACACCGCCGCTATTGTCACCATAGCTCGCGAACAGCAAAACTCCCAGAGCTAAACTTGGCGCCTCGGCTATCCGCTCAATGACGCCGGTGGCGTGGCCCCGAGCCCAAGCCACAACGACTACGACACAGCCAACTGGCCGACTAAGGCAACCTTTGGCACCGCTGCCCAGCGCAAATTTAGTACTGCTATAATCAATATCGATGAATAATTGGCGCATGGCGCTGGAACGTTCTTACACTAGTGCTTGGTGGGCTAACTCAGTATCTCTTTGCCGCTAATAAGGTAAATTCGGTGGCCTAGCCATATTTTGTAAACCGCCAATAAAACCATTGCGACTGTGCGGCGATCTGAGTGCTGGCTAGCAACTATGGCCGTCTGAAACAACGGTTTTTGACAGGGTATTGGGAGCAAAGGCTGCCAAGCTATCGACAACGCGGACTGTTGCCTATTCTAAAAGCTGACTTGCGCGTTTATTCAAACTCAATTGCATCGGTCGTTGCTGGGCGGCCACAGCAGTTACATTGTCGCCGCCCAGCAGGCATCTAATAGATACAGACGGATAGAAGCTTGATCAACAGCCATCATAATGTCCACGGTTTTTCGGTCTCAATGGGGCCTGTACAGCCCTGAGTCATAAATTTATGCAATCTTCTATCCTTGAAATTGGCTGACCGCGCCACCATTATTTAACTTGCCGCAATAGATAAGTTATCGACAACTGTTTTATTCAAACACAATGGGGGTTATGATATGCCCCCATCGATCGGCCTCGAAACTATTCGCGCAAAGCCGCTTGTAGTAACAGCCAACTACTTTTCGCAGCTTATTTTTCGTATCGATAGCGCACTCAATCTACCGAGTGATCAATTTCTGTTTCAACTGCAAAGTTTTATCGGCCAAGGTGTAATTTTCATACTGACAGCTTAGCTTTCCCTAACATCGGTGCATCAACAAGCAAATACCGGTTTAATCGACGATTTTTAGTAATGGAGATTCAATCATGAGCGACCATATCGTTCACGCAACTGACTCAAACTTTGAAGCCGAAGTACTCGGCTCCGACATACCAGTATTGGTCGACTTTTGGGCCGAGTGGTGTGGCCCTTGCAAGATGATCGCACCGGTATTGGCAGAAGTCGCCGACGAATATGCCGGCAAGATTAAGGTCTGCAAAGTCGACGTTGACAACAATACTGAAATCGCACCAAAATTTGGCATTCGCGGTATTCCTACGCTGATGATCTTCAAAAATGGTAACGCCGAAGCAACCAAGGTTGGCGCGATTTCAAAGACCCAGCTTAAGGAATTTATTGATAGCACCCTGTAGTGGTGCCCTGAGCTAAAGCCTTTGTTGAGCCTTTACAGCCAATAAAGGCTTGCCACCCACCGCCATCAGTGCTACCTTTGTGAAATCTGCCAACTCCGGCAGCTTTCATCACCATATTCAGATTATATCCTCGACCATTTTCAGACTGTATTCTCGACCATTTTTTCCATATATATTTCGTAATTAACTATCTTGAATTGTATTTTTCTAGATCACTATCTCGCTGTTGATATTTTAATCAAACCCAATTAATTCAGAAAACACATCCGGACGGCATTGCCATTACCTAGGCAGCATGCCCAAAATTTTTTGTTGTCGTTTTCTCCCCACTAGCCCAACTTTAATAACTCTATGAATCTAACCGAACTCAAAACAAAACCAACCCAAGAATTGCTGGATACGGCCAAAGATATTGGCCTCGAAAATATCGCTCGCCAGCGCAAACAAGATATCATCTTTTCTATATTGAAACGCCATGCAAAAAGTGGTGAAGATATCTACGGCGACGGTGTACTCGAAATTTTACAAGATGGCTTCGGCTTTCTGCGTAGTGCCGACTGCTCCTACTTGGCCGGCCCTGACGACATCTACGTATCACCCAGCCAAATACGTCGCTTTAATCTTCGCACTGGCGACACTATTTCTGGAAAGATACGCCCACCCAAAGATGGCGAGCGTTACTTTGCACTGTTAAAAGTCAGTGAAGTTAATTACACCCAGCCGGAACAGTCTAAAAATAAGATTTTGTTCGAAAATCTTACTCCCCTGTTTCCTGACGAGCGCTGTATTTTGCAGGTCGGCAACGGCGCTACAGAAGATTTAACCGGGCGTATCATCGACTTGACCGCACCGGTGGGCAAAGGCGCTAGAGGGCTGATTGTAGCACCGCCAAAGGCTGGTAAAACACTCATGTTGCAGCATATTGCGCAGAGCATGGTGCGCAATAACCCGGAATGTTACATGATCGTGCTGCTCATCGATGAGCGCCCGGAAGAAGTTACAGAAATGCAGCGTTCGGTGCGAGCAGAGGTGGTCGCCTCAACTTTTGATGAGCCCCCAGCAAGGCACGTGCAGGTCGCAGAGATGGTGATCGAAAAAGCCAAGCGCTTAGTTGAGCACAAAAAAGACGTAGTGATATTACTGGATTCTATTACCCGTCTGGCCCGCGCCTACAATACCATTATTCCCTCCTCCGGCAAGGTATTGACCGGTGGTGTCGACGCCCACGCACTAGAGCGCCCTAAGCGCTTTTTTGGTGCCGCTCGTAATATAGAAGAGGGTGGTAGTTTGACTATAATCGCCACTGCTCTAGTCGATACCGGCTCAAAGATGGACGAAGTCATCTACGAAGAGTTTAAAGGCACCGGCAACATGGAGCTGCATCTTGATCGGAAGATCGCTGAAAAACGGGTATATCCTGCGATCAATATTCGCCGCTCCGGCACCCGCCGTGAAGAGCGATTGACCGGCGATGAGGAACTGCAGCGCATGTGGATTCTTCGCAAGCTGTTACACGGTATGGAGGATACCCAAGCGGTCGAATTCTTACTGGACAAGCTCAAAGACACCAAGACTAACGACGAATTCTTCTTGTCAATGAAGCGCAAGTAAGCCCCCCGCCGGGGCTCTCGCCCCGGCTGTTTGAACACCGCGACATAGCGAATCCTACTCTTGAACTACAGCGACCTGCGTGACTTTATACAATTCCTAGAACAGCGCGGTGAGTTGGTTCGCATTACCGCCGCAGTTGATCCAAAACTGGAAATGACCGAAATCTGCGACCGAGTACTGCGCAGCGGTGGTCCCGCCCTGCTATTTGAAAACCCGATCGGTTTTGATACCCCGGTATTAACCAACTTATTTGGCACCGAACAGCGTGTTGCTTTGGGCATGGGCCAAGATTCGCTGACAAAATTGCGTAAAGTGGGCGAGTTGTTGGCCTATCTGCGTCAGCCCGACCCCCCCAAGGGTCTCAAAGATCTATGGGACAAAGCGCCGCTGCTAAAACAAGTGCTCAACATGGCACCTAAGGTAGTTAAAAAAGCGCCCTGCCAGACCATTATTATCAGCGGTGAGGATGTCGACCTAGAAAAACTACCTATCCAAACTTGTTGGCCAGAAGATGCCGCGCCACTGATCACCTGGCCGCTGGTCATCACCCGGGGGCCTCACAAAGAGCGGCAAAATCTTGGTATTTACCGGATGCAATTGCTGGCCAAAAACAAACTCATTATGCGCTGGCTATCCCATCGCGGCGGAGCGCTCGACTTTCGTGAATTTCAGCTGCAAAACCCCGGTCAACCCTACCCGGTTTCGCTGGCGCTGGGAGCCGATCCTGCCACTATTCTTGGCGCGGTAACACCAGTCCCCGACAGCTTGAGCGAATTCGCTTTTGCCGGCTTGTTGCGTGGCAAAAAAACTGAGCTGGTCAAATCGATCAGTAACGACTTACAAGTACCCGCCAGCGCCGAGTATATCTTGGAAGGCTTTATTGCTGCCGGCGAAATGGCCGATGAAGGTCCCTTTGGTGACCATACCGGATATTACAACGAAGTCGATCAATTTCCGGTGATGACAGTGACCCATATCACTCATCGTCCAGACCCCATTTACCACAGCACCTATACAGGGCGGCCACCGGATGAACCGGCGATATTGGGGCTTGCGCTCAATGAAGTTTTTATCCCCATACTGCAACAGCAATTTCCAGAGATCAGCGATTTTTATCTGCCCCCTGAGGGCTGCTCTTACCGCATGGCCGTTGTCACCATTAAAAAACAGTATGCCGGCCACGCTAAGCGAGTGATGATGGGGGTCTGGTCTTTTTTGCGTCAGTTCATGTATACCAAATTTATCATTGTCACCGACGACGATATTAACGCAAGAGACTGGAACGATGTTATCTGGGCCATGACTACCCGGATGGACCCTCGAAGAGACTGTGTTTTTATCGACAATTCACCCATTGATTACCTGGATTTCGCGTCGCCGGTGTCCGGTCTGGGTTCTAAAATTGGCTTCGACGCTACCAATAAATGGTCCGGTGAAACTGAGCGGGAGTGGGGTAAACCTATTGCCATGGATCAAGCAGTAAAAGACCGAGTAGACGCAATGTGGTCAGAACTTGGCCTGCCTGAGCAATAGCGCTATGGTCTCAGTAACGCCAGAGCTATTGGCACCTAACTGGGCTAGGGGAAGGTCTTGCTAAGCCAATTTCAAACCCTGCAGTTGCCACCGCTAAGCCTCTATATCCATATCCCCTGGTGCCTGCGCAAATGTCCCTACTGCGACTTTAATTCGCACCAGAGTGACGATATTCCCGAGCGTCTCTATGTGGCGTCGCTTATTGATGACCTAAATCAAGAGCTGGATGCCGTTCAGGGCCGTGAATTGCAATCCATCTTTTTTGGTGGTGGCACGCCAAGTCTGTTTAGTGGCGATGCTATTAATGACATCCTCTGTGCGGTAAAACAACGCATTCGCTTTGCCAGCGATATAGAAATAACCCTAGAAGCGAACCCCGGTACCGCCGAACAGGACAAGTTTTCAGACTACTGCAGTGCCGGTGTCAACCGCCTGTCGATTGGCATTCAAAGCTTTGAGCAGACCCAACTGCAGAAATTGGGCCGTGTTCACAGTGGTAACGAGGCCATCGCAGCGGTCGGTATTGCCCAGCAAGCCGGTTTCACCGATATCAATATTGACTTAATGCACGGCCTGCCGGGGCAGCGAGAAGCTCAGGCATCAGCAGATCTACAACGCGCGATGGCACTCGGAGCCAGTCATATATCTTGGTACCAATTGACCATCGAGCCTAACACCGCTTTTTACTCAGCGCCGCCGATACTGCCTAGTGACGACTATCTAGCTGATATTCAACAAGCCGGGGAAATACTGCTAGCGGAGGGTGGCTATCAGCAATATGAAACCTCAGCCTATGCCAAAGTGGGGAAACAAGCTCGACACAACCGCAACTATTGGCTGTTTGGCGACTATATAGGCATTGGTGCTGGTGCCCACGGCAAACTCACCAGCGCGGTTACCGGCACCATCCAACGCCGCTGGAAAACCCGTCAGCCAAATAACTACCTAGATCCACAAAAAGCGTTTTGCAGCGGTGAA
>JBLHLU010000012.1:0-28187 GCA_047623385.1 Paraglaciecola psychrophila | reverse complement strand
ATGTGATCTAAGTCAGCTCGAAGCTGGCCCAAACGCGTAGGGCGTAGAAATTCGACCGACCACACATCTTGTGGACTAAAATGGTAGAGAGTGTAAAAGTTTGCGCGAAACGGTTGGGGGCCATCATACCAACCGGGATCAACTCTTATGATGTCATTTGGAGTCTCAGACTCGCTATAGTGGGCATCAGCCACGACGTCAACGTGCGTTAAGTGAAAAGGGGCAAATCTCTCGGTCACCCCGTCAAAGTACAAACGAATGAATGAGGTGTCCCGGTACGTGAACGTAACGCTGTTGAGAATTACGCCGGGGGCGACAGTCTGGGTTAACGCTACTACCATAAACACTGCTAACACGAAAACCTTAAATATTTTCATCACTAATAATCTTCCTTATACATGATTAATTATGTTGATGACGAGGTCTTTACGGAGACCACCTATCGTCCAACCCTCACTACAACAATAATCAGGCCATGACATTTTACTCCCATTAAATCAACAGGTTATAAAAATTGAATTTTATATCCTCCCTATAGGTGTAAAAAATATCGACAGTTTTCTTTAAAATTACCAGAATTTTTGCAGCTGTGTGATTTAATGAGCGGGAATGATGGGTAGGTCGAAACGGCAGAAACGGGTCATCAACGGTGATAATGCCAACTCGGCCCCCTAGTCCGCTATACCGTCAGGTTCGGACTTTGTGGCGGTCCTTTTAGTTCAGTACAGGCTCTGGGCTATCCTCAATACTATTTCGATAACAACGAACCGAATTTGACCGTTAAGAGTTATAAATCAACGGAGGGAGGTACCAATCACTGTGAGACCCCACAATGCTAATCAACCAAACCGTAACCGCTAGAATTCAGGTCTTCAACCGAGAATTATGAGCTGCGGTATTGATAACAGCGCTACTACAGGCCACAGTTTTTGCATAATGACAGTCCCCATTTTTTCTAGGACCACAGCTATTGCCGCTGCCAGCACTGATTGTGCATTGCCAAGCCTAACAGCTGCGAGGTCAGTGTTATCGGCTCAACTGGCGGCACTATTATTGGCGAGCACGCAAGGGCTATTGTATTGTTGGCTGAGTGCTGAGTGCTGAGTGCTAGGTGCTAGGTGCTAGGCGCAATATGCAAGGGACTAGGTACAGGTGCAACAGCGGGACAGAGGTAGTACTAAAGGAGTATGGGTAGGCGCGGATAAAGAAGGATGAAATACGGCAGGGGCCGCCAAGGCCCTTGCCGCTGTGTTAAAAAAGCTTAGAAGCGGTAGACGAAGTCAACACCGTAAGAGTCGCGGGCAGAGGGATGATTGAAGCTGCCACCAAACTCAGGTGCGGGTATTACTTCTTGCAAGTACTCTTCATCGGCTATGTTGCGTCCCCAGGCGGTGATAGACCACTGCTGGGCTTCCAGACCAATGCGTACATCCAATGTGTCGTAGGCATCGCGCTCGGAATTACTAAAGTCTTGGTTGAAACCCGGACCAAAAAAGGCGTTCCATATAGTGGGTGTTTGCTCGCCCTGTAAGGTGTGGAACCAGGTCTCACCAACATATTGCCAGTCGGCCCGCATTACCAAGTCGATGTCGTCACTGACGTTCATCTCCCACTGCACACCGAGGTTGCCGGTTACTTCTGGAGCCTGTGGTGCCGAATTGCCTTCTGACAAGGGTCGGTTTTTGTTTTTCTCGATTTCGGAATCCAATAGGCCAATGCCGCCAAATACGCTCAGGCTAGGTGTGGCGACGAAACTAAAGTCGGCCTCAAAACCTTGTACATAGAGTTCGTCAATGGTGGTGACGGCGCGCAGAATACCAAAAGGGCCGGCAAAGAATTCAAAAAACTGATTGTCTTCGACATCGGTTCTAAAAACGGCGGCGTTAATACGCAGGCGTCGGTCCATAAACTCGGTCTTTAATCCCAGTTCAAAGCTGGTCGAGACCTCTTTGTCGTAGTCGTCTTTAACAATAAGTTGCGCGTTGACAGCCTCACCAGCGCCACCGTAACCGGCGTTAAACCAGGTATTCAATAGGTCTTCGGTACCGACCGAGTTAAAGCCGCCACTGCGAAAGCCCAGACCGTAGCTGGCGTATACATTCACTTGCTCGGAGACACTCCAGTTCCAAGAAACTTTGGGTTGTAGTTGTGAGTAAGTATCGCTGCGGTTGGGGATACCGTTGGGGTTAGATTCCAGTGCTGGGTTGATCTTCCCCGGCAGGTTAATATTCAGACCCGAGCCGTTAACATTAGGTACCTGGTTATCAACATCGCGCTCTTCGCGGTCATAACGCAGGGCAAAGGCGAGTTCCATATCGTCGTTAAGGTCGAATTCTAGCTGACCGTATACGGCGTATACCGTGGTATCGAATTCATCCCAAAATAGTAGGTCGGTGGGATTGGGGCCGGTGGGGTCAACATAGGGCGCGCGGACAAAACCGGCACCGGTGTCTGCGCCATAGGCGACCACTGACTCACGTTCAATATCGGCATAATAAACACCGGCAATCCAGCGCAGTTCGCTGTCGCCGGCAGATACTAGTCGGGCGTCAAAGCTCAGGTCCTGTTGATTGCGTTCTTGGTATTGGTAACCGTCGCAGGAGGTGGCTGTATAGGGGCCGTAAACACCGACAAAGTCATTGCCCTCACCCGGCGGCAAAACGCCAAAGGGAGAGAAAAACTCGCCAAATAAATCAGCGCGGGTAAAGCTATTGAGTTCGGCGCGGTCGGCCTGACAACTAGCGGTAACTTCATAACCATAAAACGTTGCGCTGGTGCCGTCTGAAATCAAATATTCTTCCAAATCGCTGTAGGCGATACTAGCCACTAGGTCGGCAAAACCTAAATTCCAGTCGGCTTTAACGGCAAAGTCGTTAGTTTCCTGTTTGTTTTCACCGGGAACATTAAAGGTGAAGTTGAAATCCATGTCATTGACGTTTTGATTGTAGGCTTGGCTGCCAAAGTTGGCGACAAACTGGGGTATAGCAAAGGCGGCGTTAAAGTTAATGGCACCGCCTTCCACTTTTGAGTAACCCGCGCGAAAATCGAGGCTCAGATCTTCACTGACATCCCAGATCGCGCGCCCGCGCACGCTGGTGTCCTCCATAAAATCGACACTGCTATCACTGCCGGAGAGGGTGTTGGAGTAGTGACCATCGGTTTCACTAGTGCTAAAAGACAGACGCGCTGCCAGCGTGTCTTCGATTAAAGGCCCGCTGATCATGCCGCCAATCTTGTTGCTATTGTTGTTGCCGATACCGCCACTAATCTTAGCTTCAAATTCGTTGCTAGGCTTTTTGGTGGTAACAAGAATGGCGCCTGCCACCGCGTTGCGACCGTAGAGTGCGCCCTGCGGCCCTTTTAAAACTTCAATTTGCTGCACGTCAAATAGCTCTTCGTTAAAGCTATTGGGATTGGTGCTTAGAATGCCATCAACCACATAGGCAAAGGTAGATTCTGCGTCACGGGTAGAAATAATGCCGCGAATGCTAACCTGGGTATCGCCAACGTTGGCAGTGTCGACAATGGTTACATTGGGAATTAACCCAATATAATCTGCCGCTCGCTCAATGCCGGCGCGCTCAATGGTTTCCCCACTAATCGCGGTGATGGCGATGGGTACTTCCTGTAAGTTTTCCGCTCGTTTTCGTGCGGTTACAAGAATTTCTTCAATTTCGAAGACTTCCTGTTGGGCAAAGACTGCGGGTGCGGTCTGTAACATCGCCACCGCAGCCAAGCTGACGATTAAAGGTTTATACTTGAGGTTCATAGCCTATCTCCTGCATTTTTATAATTGAAATGTTATAACTAAAATTTTATAGCTAGAATTTTATAGCTAAATGGGTCTTTCGATTGTAATGAGTCTTACTGTTGTGCTTTTGAAATTGGGTGGTTGCTAGCATTAATGTCTTTTAAGCGTCGCCACAGCGTGGTGGCACTGATGCCCAAATAATCAGCTACTTGATTTTTGTCGTTATCGAAGCGGGCCATAGCATTAATAATAGCTTTTTCTTCTTGGCTTTTAAGTTCGCCGGTACTGGCTGCATCGGTTTTTTCTTCGACAAAAAGCTCCGGCAAAATTTCCCGCAGACGATTATGCTCCAGTGTCGCCATACCCGCAGCGGCACAATTCACTACCAAACGTTCAATAAAATTCTGTAGCTCGCGCACATTGCCGGGCCAAGCGTAGTACTCAAACAAGGGCAGTACCGCGCTGAGCAGTGATGCCTGATTGAAATCCACGCGATAGCGCTGGCGATAGTCGTTGAGGTAGTAGCGCGCAATAGCACTAATGTCTTCTCTACGCTGCCTCAGTGGTGGAATTTTTAATGAGAAAACATTGAGCCGATAAAATAAGTCGTCGCGAAAACGGCCCTGATCCACGGCTTGGCGCAAGTCCATATTGGTGGCGGCCACCACTTTAAAATCTAAATGCAATTCCCGGGTTGAGCCCAGTGGGCGAATACGTTTTTCCTGTAGTACCCGCAATAATTTGGCTTGTTGCGCTAGCGGCATTTCGCCCACTTCATCTAAATAGAGTACGCCGTTATTGGCCTGTTCTATTAGTCCTTGGTGTCCGCCGCGCCGGGAACCGGTAAAGGCACCGTCGACATAACCAAATAATTCACTTTCAAATAGTTCGTTGGGGATGCTGCCGCAGTTCACCGCCACTAAATTGCCGGTGGCATAATTGCTATAGCGATGAATTTCGTGAGTGATATGTTCTTTGCCAGTACCGCTTTCACCTTCTACCAATACCGCACCGCCGCTGAGACCATAGGTACGGGCAAGATTGGCCACGTTTTGCATACGTGGCGAGCTGATAACAAACTGATTTTGAACGTCAGGCTCCACATTCTGATCGGAGTCGGGCCGATAGGCACGCTGAGGCATAAACCGAAAAACATAGCCTAAGGTGCGGCCGTTAACTTCAATGGCACAGGCCTGTTGATACCAGTTGTCGCCGTCCACTACCACTAACCGCTCAACGTCCTGGCCCGGTGAATCGGCAATAAGGTTGAGCCGTTCCAGCGCTAGCCGGTTATCACCGGCTTTTACCCGCCACAGTTTTTGCGCGACATCATTGACCTCAATAAGGTTGAGACTAGCGTCGCAAACCAATAGCGGTTCATGGGGGTCGTGCATCAGTGCCGCGCGCAATTGCAACTGAAACGAGTCGGCGGCGGTGCGCCTGGCCTTATCGATAGACTCCTGAATAAGCGTGCGCGCCGATTCTTTGCTGTAAACGAGAATGGCCGGCACTTGCTGTTGCTCTGCTAGGTTGCAGATATAACTGGGCCCTACTACCGCTTTCATATCGTCGGCGGCCTGTGCCAACATAAAACACTCCGCCGCTTCATCGGCGGTGACATAACTGTGCTGAATAAGGGTGATATCTAACAGCGCCTCGAGCGCAGGCATCAGTCGGGAGCGAATGCTGTTTTTTGCTTGATAGGTAAATAGGTGAATCTCCCGGCTAATATTGCGGGCCTTACTCAATGCTTCAATCACATCAGTATCAGAAACACCCTGACTGGTTACCGGCACGGTTAATGTCGATGCCAGATAAGCGGCATTAGAGCCGGCACTGGCTACTGCGTCGGGTCGATGTTTTTCAATCAGTGAGTGGTATTCCATCTTTTCTGAGGCGACGGACTCGACCAAGGTGATATCTGCTTGGTCGGCAAATTCGTGCATAACCGCATTAATCAGCTCGCTAAACTTTCGATAGCCAATAATAAGCACGCGGGTTTTATGCGTATCGTGGCTGTTCATGCTTGCTGCTCCACTGTACTAATGGCCGCAATCACCTCAGCTACCGTGCGCACTTGGGCGTACTTGGCCTGTAGATCAAATAAATTGGCCCGATGGGCGTCGCTGTTGCGATCGGCTACCGCGTCGCGTACCACCGTCACCGAAAAGTTGTGTTGCAAGCCGTCTACTGCGGTGGCGCGCACGCAGCCGCTGGTGGTCAAGCCCGTCACCACCAGTGAGTCTACTTGGGCTGCGACTAACTGCTCGTTTAAATCGGTTGCAAAAAAAGCACTGGCCCAACATTTTTCTATTAGTACTTCACCGACCTGTGGTTTTACCCGCTCATCGATAGCTACCCAGGGCGAGCCCGCTGCCAAAATATTTAACGCCGGAATTTTTTCTCGAAATACGCTGGCCTCACTTGCTTGCCGATAAACCACGGTAGAGAAAAACACCGGTAAACGGTGCTGGCGAAAAGTCGCCAGCAATTGGGCGTTAGCGGCAATGATCTCGCTGCACTCACAGCCTAGCGGGCTAGCGGCGTCGGTAAAACCGACACTTAAGTCCACCAGCAGCAGTGCCGGGCGCCGGCCCATCGAGAGCGTATGGTTAGCGAGGTCAGCCATGGCTAACTCAGTGCTCCGAGTTAAGGAATTTAGGCGCTACCGGTGGCGGCAAATGCGTCTCTTCTAGGCAGCGTGCTTTCAGTTCTTCGATTGTGCCACCGAAATTAAACAGTTCGCCGGTGTTGGGGTTTTCGATACGCATAGCCTCGCGCTTGGCTTGGGTTGCGGTGGCATCGACTTGGCCGCGGTCAGTGATAACCACACCATAGCGCAGCGCTCCAATGGTTGTGACTAAGCCGCGCTCAACATCCTGCCTCACTAAATCCGGGTCGCGCAGTACCGGGTCGCCCCAGCCGCCGCCACCCCAGGTATTGAAGTACAGCAGGTCACCTTCTTTTACTTTGATACTCTCGCACTTGGCTGGCAGCCACTCTTCACTGCCATCAACGCGCACAATACGCTTGGTTGAGCGCATGCCAGGGTCGCCACCATTAACCCCCCAGGGGTGGGTTAACCAGCGTTCGTCGTGAATGCCGACCTCACCGTCAACCAAGAATCGGTAGGCCACGGTTAAGCCGTTGCCGCCGCGATGCAGCCCGGCACCGCCGGAATCGGCTATGGTTTCGTAGCGTTCTATGCGCAGTGGAAAATAAAATTCTATAAACTCGTTAGGTACATTGGTAAAGCCCGGCCACAGTGAGTGGCCATCGGGGCCATCACCGATGGGGCGACCCGGTACGCCGCCAAAGCCAATTTGGAACAGTTGGAACCACTCATTTTTACGTCCTGGGCGCCGGTCGTAACCGGAGAAAAATAAGTGTGGTGAGTCAGAAAAGCCCGCCGCGCTAAGCATTTCATCGGGTGCCCCCATACCCAGTAGTGCCCCTAGAACATCAAAGATGCGGCCCAGTGCGTGGGTGCGGCCCGATAGTGCCGCCGGGAAGTTGGGTTTTAACAATGTACCCTGTGGAATACGAACATCGACCAAGTCGTAGAAACCGTCGTTAAAGGCAATTTGTGGGTCGACAATATTAATGGTGAATGAGCCAAAAAACATTTTGAACATATCTTCGTTCATAAAAAAGTTGACCGAACTTTGCGCCTGCGGCGCGGTGCCCTCAAAGTCGAAGATGGCTTTGTCGCCCTCCCGCCACATTTTGCAGTGAATAGGGTAGGGGCCCATACCCATGCCGTCATCGCAAATATAGTCGGTAAATTCTCTGGGTTGTTCTGGTACCACCATGGCAATAACGTGTTTCATCGCTTCATAATTGCGCTCCAACATAATACCCATGGTGGAGTGAAAAACATCGTCGCCAAAACGTCCTGCCAGTTCGACACAGCGCTTGGCGGCAGTATTGCAGGCGGCAACTAAGGCATTGAGATCAAAACGGTTCCACTGTGAAGTCCGCACGTTGTGCAATATTAATTCAAGAATATCGCTTTGCAGTTCACCGCGCTTATACAGTTTAACCGGCGGAATACGAATGCCCTCTTGGAAAATATTGGTGGCGGCAATGGGAATAGAGCCGGGTACCATGCCGCCATTGTCTGACATATGGCCAAACATAGCTGACCAGGCAATGTGACGGCCGTCTTTGAATACCGGCACCAATACCAGCCAGTCGGGCAGGTGAGAAACTGCGGCATTACACAGATAGGGGTCGTTGGTTAAAATAACATCCCCCTCTTCAATTTGGGCATCAAAGACCGACAGAAAAGGGCCGATAAAAGAGCCAAACTGGCCCACCACCATTTTGCCCTCTCTGTTGGCAATCATCGGAAAGCAGTCACCTTGTTCGCGAATACCCGGTGACATAGCGGTACGGAACAGCACTGTATCCATTTCTTCACGGGCATTTTTTAAGGCGTTTTCAATAATATCTACGGTGACGCCATCGACATCGACGCGAGCCAGTGGTGTGGTATTGCTTTCTAATACGGTTGCGCTCATGACGCTACTCCTGAGTGTTGGTCCGCGTTTGGTTCAATCAACAAGTTGCCGACCGAGTCAACTCGAGACCGGTAGCCGGGCAGTACCAGCGTGGTGGAGTCCATTTCTGTAATAATAGCCGGGCCAGTAATTACCAGTGCGCTATGAAGTTTTTTGCGGTGGTAAATATTGGCTTGGTGCCACTGACCTTGGTGATAAATCTTGCTCTCCTGCAGCAGACAGTCTTCAAGGTTAGCGCTGGTATCGTTTTGCTTTTTCAATACCAGCTTGGCAGGCTTGGCTTTAACCACCGAGCGAATCATCACAATCTCGTGGCCTTCACCGAGCTTAAAGGTGAATAGCTTTTCATGTTCTTCATCAAACTCGCGGGTTAGCAGCGCCACCCCTTCTTGCTTAAGCGCCTCTTCAGAGAAGTCGATAGAAATCTGAAACGCTTGTCCGGCATAGCGAATATCTGCTTGATAGCTTGCGATCTGATCATCTATGCTAATACCGTCGGCGATCAGCGAGCGCGCTGCGCGTTCGCGTAGCTCAAATAAATCGGCTAACAGTTGCGGTGCTTCCAGAGCGTCGGCCATAGTTGAGTAGGTGCGAGTGGCTTCGTCTTGTACCTGAGTGGTGGCATCGCCATAGGCACACAATACGCCGGGCCCCGGCGGTATAATTACCGGGAAGGAATCAACCAGTATACCCAGCGCATTGGCGTGTAGTGGGCCGGCACCGCCAAAGCCAACCAGCGAAAAGTCCCGCGGGTCATAACCTTGTTCAACAGACACCAAGCGCAGCGCGCCAAACATCGCTTCGTTGGCGATGCGGATAATACCTTCAGCCGCCGCCATTAAATCAAGCCCAAGGCTGTCGGCAACACCCTGAACCGCAGCGACGGCGGCGTCGCGATTAATCGCCATGGCACCGCCAAGCTGTGCGTCACTAGGCAGGTAGCCCAGCACCACGTTGGCGTCACAAACGGTGGGTTGTACACCGCCTTTCATATAGGCTGCTGGACCGGGAACGGCGCCGGCTGACTCTGGGCCAACCCGCAGTGATTGGGTCAACTCAGGCACAAAGGCAATAGAGCCACCGCCGGCACCAATGGTGCGCACATCAATAGAGGGCGCACGCACTCGCACATCGCCAACAATGGTTTCACGGCGCACATTGGCTCGGGCATTTTGAATCAGCGCAACATCGGTAGAGGTGCCGCCCATGTCAAAGGTCAGTAGATTGTTATAGCCGGCTTGTTTGCAAAAATAGATAGCCCCGGCAACGCCGCCAGCGGGCCCCGACATCAAAATATTAACCGGGGATTCGCCGGTGGCCCTGGCCGAAGCCAAGCCACCGTCGGAGCGAAGAATCGACAGTTGTGTATTAGTGCCTAAACGCTCATTGAGTGCGCTTTGCAAGTTACTCATGTATTTGGCGACTTCGGGGCGCACGTAGGAATTAACCACCGTCGTTTCGGTGCGCTCGTACTCCTGCATCTCCGGTACCACTTCACTAGAAATCGAAATGGGGATGTCGGTAAAAACCTCAGCGGCGATAACGGCGGCCCGGCGCTCGTGCTCGCCATTGAGGTAGGCGTTTACAAAGCAAATAGTCAGCGCTTCTACTTCGCCCTTAGCTTTCAAGGTTTGCAGGTCAAAGCGCAGCTTGTCTTCGTCTAGGGCGGTGACTAGGGTGCCCTCGGCAGACATGCGTTCGCTGGCGCCGATAGTTAGCTCTAACGGAGCCAGTATTGGGCGTTTGACAAATGACACCCAGCCACCGAGTCCGCCGGGGCAAAAAGAGCGTGCTACCTGCAGGGTTTGTTCATAGCCGGCGGTCGTGACCAAGCCAACCTTAGCGCCGCGACCGGTCAGTACTGCATTGGTGGCAACGGTGGTGCCGTGCATAACCAATTCAATAAGCGATGGCTCAACGCCTGATTCTTCACAGATTCTGCTAACACCGTTTAATACCCCGATGGAAGAATCTTCCGGTGTTGAGGGTACTTTGGCGGTGAAGGTGTCACCACTGGCTTCGTCCATCAGCAGGAAATCGGTAAAAGTACCTCCTACATCTACGCCGAGTCGATAGGCCATCTGTTTATGCTCCTTGTTTACTGGTTGTCTACTGGCTGTCTATTTATTGTTGACTGCAGTATTTATTGTATTGTTTGCGCCCTAGGCGGCGTTGTTATGCGGTATTACTACACGACGTTACTACGCAGTATTACTATGCGGCATTTTTTTTGCATTATTACTGAGCCAATAATGAGCGCGGCCGCCGGCGCAATTGCCGGTCAATTGATCGGCCACAGCAACGGCTTCTAATAATTTCGGCATAACAATGCCGGTGCTAAAGCCCATTTGTTCACACAGCATCACCACATCTTCGGTAGCCACGTTACCCTTAGCCCCCGGTGCAAAGGGGCAGCCACCCAAACCACCGATAGAACTATCAAACTTGCGTACACCGCTTTCAATGGCGGCGTAAATATTGGCTAAACCTAGGGCTCGGGTGTCGTGGAAATGACAGGCCAGTTTTTCACTGCCATGGTCGGCCACCAAGGCGCTCATCATGGCTTTCACTGCGGCTGGATTCGCCGCACCAATAGTATCGGCAATCACAATTTCGTCGGCACCATAACGCTTTAGCGCATCGGCTTGTTGCAGCACGGTATCAAGGGTCACTTGACCCTCGAAGGGACATTCAAAAGCGACCGCCAAATAAGCTTGAACACGCTTGCCTTCAGCCCGGCCACGCTCAATGATTTGGCGGCTAACCTCAAAGGTTTGAGTCAGACTCATATTGATATTTTTTTGATTCATGGTTTCAGTGGCAGAGGCCACCACCGCCACGGTTTTGGCACCGGCGGCAATCGCTAGCTCATAGCCCTTCATGTTGGGCACTAACACGGTGAAACTTGCCTGATGGGCGCTTTGTAATTGCTTGAGTAGCGCATCGGTGCCGGCCATTTGTGGCACCGCTTTCGGGGATACAAAACTGCCGACTTCCATATGTTTAATGCCGGCGGCCAATAGGCTCTGGGCAAACAATACCCGCTCTTGCAAGGTTAAATGTTTTGCCTGACTCTGCAGACCATCGCGGGGCCCCACTTCATTGATAATAATATTTTCTTGGCTCATAAGATGGCGCCCTCCGCTTTCAGTGCCGCAATACGCTCCTGTGGGTAGCCCAGAATATCGCTGAGTACATCCGCGGTGTGTTCGCCCAGCAGTGGTGCGGCGGAAAAACTTTCTTCTGAATTTCTCGACAGCTTAATCGGGTTGCCCGGGCCCTTGGTGTGTTTGCCATTAGGGTGGTACAGGTCGACTACCATATTTCTAGAGAGTACTTGTTCGTCGGCCAGGGCCTCTCCCAGTTGGTTTATGCGCGCCGAGGGGATACGCTTTTCCTGCAGCTGTGTTAGCCAAAATTCGCAGCTGTTAGTACTAAAGATTTCACTGAGTTTGCTGTCGATCAATGCTTTGTCGGCCAAGCGTCCGGGCTGGGTCAAATATTTTTCATCGCGGAACGGTGGGTAGTCAATAACCTCCAGCAGATTTAGCCAAAAGCTGTCAAAAATGACCGCAACAATAATGTGGCCGTCTGAGGTGGCATAGCTGTTATAGGGCACATGAACAAAGTGCGCGTTGCCAATAGGGGTGGGGGTTTCGCCGGAAAGAAAATGCATGGTGGCCATATAATTGAGCATTGATATTTGGCAGTCGAGCATAGAAATATCAACGTGTTGGCCCTGCCCACTGCGCTCTCTTTCTAGCGCCGCCGCCAGAATACCCATCACCCCAAACATGCCACCACCGAGGTCGCCAATAGGAATGCCGGCGCGGGTCGGATGTTCTTGGTCATTGCCCGTTATCGACATCCCGCCGCCAAGCGCTTGTACCACTTGATCAAAGGCCGGGCGCTGGAAGTTGGGGCCGGCGGAGCCAAAACCGCTGATGGAGCAGGTAATAATGCGCGGGTTGATAACAGTGAGTACGTCGTAGTCGATCTTCAGCTTAGCAGCCACACCGGCACTAAAGTTTTCTAGCACGATATCGGCTTCTTTGACCAAATCATAAAAAATGTTGAGCCCAGATTCACTTTTTAGATCCAGTGCCACGCTCTGTTTGTTGCGATTCAAGGTGATGAAATAAGCACCTTGCCCGTCCAGAGAATTAGTCGGATCGGTGGCCAGTAACTTGCGGGTGCCTTCTCCTTGTAGCGGTTCTATCTTGATGGTTTCAGCGCCAAGATCGGCAAGTATCATGCCGCCGTAGGGGCCCGACAACATATGCGTCAAATCGAGGACCCGGAGACCGGCTAAAGGCTTATTCATACTGTGTCCTGTAAAAGTGCTTGGCTCGTTGAAAAACAATTCACTCAAAAACCGGTTGCTTCGGCTACTACGGTTTTTGGTGTTATGTATAGGGCTTTAGCATTTACCGTGCCAGAGTTTTTTAAGCTGTTTGAAAAGTTGCTATTATCATTAAAGTATTTTAAAAACAGTCGCTTAGTGAAATTCCTTCGCAACGAAATTACCCATCATTAGAATGGTTATACGCAGAGTAGTTGAAAATAGATTCAAATTGAAAGAGATAATTTCAACTTGAAGTTATTCTAGAAAACCTTATATATTCCATCAGCTGAATTTGACTGCCAAAAAATTGTTTAGGCTCGAGCTCGATCCCCCGCCAGTTTGCTAGGCCTTGGCGTGGTTGATCACGGGTAACTTCTCCGCCGCTTGCACGAACCTCCTCAATACAGTGTGCTAAGTCATCGGTTGGTAACGATAGATGAAACAAGCCTTCGCCCTGCTCTGCCAAATGCTGCTCTGGCAGGCCAGTGGTATCGGTCGGTTCACCAGTACCCACCGTGTTTCGCGACCTCAAAGCGGTCCGTGCGCAGGCCTCGACCAGCTAGCCGGTCATAGATAAACGCAGTAATACCCAGCGTTTTACGCTAACGTTCAACCGCCGCGTCGAGGTCGTGTACCAGTAAATTAGCAGGGTGTATTTTTCCAGCATGTTGAAGCCTGCTTAAGTGACGGTAAAAGAACAATAGACTCAATGTAACCAATTTATACAGCTGCGGGTATGCTCAGGCACCTGCATCGGCAGTTGCCATTGAGTGGCCTAATGCTGGCCGCAGTAGTCAGTACATTAAAATAGGCTGCCCGAGTCACTAACATCAGCGCAAATAGTTGTTCTTGTTATCCCTGTTACGCTGAGTTATTTTAATCTGCAGCGTATTACCTGACTGTAAAGTCCGGGTACGACCCGTTAGGCACGAATGGGCGGGGCAGTGGACTGATAAAAATAATAATTAAGCGAGATGTGTATTATGAGTGATTTGGAACAATCCCCATCCCCAGCCGGTACAGGCAGTGTACAGTCGTCAGCTACGGTCGGTGGGCGCTATGCCAAATACGTGTTGTTTGTATTGGTTATCGTCTACATATTCAATTTTATTGATCGCCAGATATTGTCTATTTTGGCCGAAGATATCAAGGCTGATCTCGGTATTAACGACGCCGAAATAGGGTTTTTGTACGGCACCGTTTTTGCCGTCTTTTATGCGATATTTGGTATTCCTTTAGGTAAGCTCGCTGACGTTTGGATTAGAAAAAAGCTGATCGCCGTCGGCCTCGGCTTCTGGAGCATGATGACCGCGCTGTCCGGTACTGCCAGTTCTTTTGCTTCGCTGGCGGCTTTCAGAGTCGGCGTCGGTGTTGGCGAAGCCAGTGCCACCCCTGCGGCGTACTCGATGCTGTCTGACTATTTTCCACCTGCGCTGCGCACCACCGCATTATCGGTGTACTCATCAGGGGTCTATATTGGCTCGGGTATTGGTATATTTCTAGGCGGGGTTATCCTCGATTACTGGAATGGAAGTTATCCTGATCATCTGGCCGCGCCGTTTCAGCTGAAGGGTTGGCAAGCGGCATTTTTTGCTGTTGGCTTACCCGGTGTGATCATGGCGCTGTGGGTCGCCACCTTAAAGGAACCGCGTCGAGGCATGAGTGATGGCATCGAAACAGCGGTGCATCCTCATCCTTTTAAAGCGGCCCTCAAGGAACTGCTGGCGTTATTGCCGGGTACTAATTTTATGGTTTTGATCGGCCTCGGCGGTGGTGGAAGGGCTATTGTGCTCAACCTCGTTGCCGGTTTAGTGATTTTTCTGGTGAGTTATACCGCCACGGTTACCTTGGGCAACCCGGTACAATGGGTAGCGCTAGGTATCGGCATTTACTGCGCCTTCTCCTGGGCGCAGGCGTTGGCATTAAAAGATACCGCCGCCTTCAGCATGATTTTTAGAACCCCGACGCTATTGTTGTTAGGTATTGGGGTACCCTGTTTTGCTTTTATCACTTACGGTATTGGGTTCTGGGGGCCTTCCTTTTTTCTGCGTATGCATGAGGTGGGTGCTGCAGAAGCCGGTAAAGTATTGGGACTGTCCGCCGCTGTCGGTGGCTGGTTCGGTGTTACTTTCGCCGGTGTTATCGCCGATCGAGCCTACCGGAAAAGCCCTAGTGCAAAAGTGTGGGTGGCCTTACTATCGATGATCAGCTCACTACCCTTTATCTACTTCACCTTGACTACCACTGATCTCACCACCGCCTACATCTGTAATTTCATCTTTTCAATACTGTCCCCAATGTGGATTGGCCCTATGGCCAGCACCGTCAATGACTTAATGTTGCCGAGAATGCGGGCAATGGCGTCGGCCTTTTATCTGTTAATGGTGACCTTTATTGGTCTTGCGCTGGGGCCCTTTATGATTGGGCAAATCAGTGATATCTATGAAAAAGCCGGGTCGACCTCGGCGCAATCATTACAGATGGGTATGCTACTGGGCTGTTGCATCGCTGTTATTAGTATTGTGCTGCTGTTCATCGCCACAAAAACCATTGGTAGGGACTTGGAGACTCGGCTCGAGCGCGCTAGGCATGCTGGAGAGGATATTTAGGGGCTCGCAGGCGTCTGTGGCGGCAGTTATTGCCGTGTAGGTTCTCATTGGAAATGGAATATGCTCCCTCGATTTTATTCGAGGCCGCTTTAGTTTCGATAGCAGACCAAAATTGACCAGATTCATGGCTTTTGAAAGTCTCAAAGGTGCCATTGCGGTCATTAGGTTGTTGCTGTTTTAAATAGAAGGTGATGTAGGTTTTCACATAAAGTGACAATTTTCTCTTATAAAGTGTCACTGCTGATATCTAGGGTATCTGGGCGTCAGTAACCGGTTAGTTAACGGACATAAAACCCCGGGTATTAGTCGATACTTCGGGGGCAGCTTTGTGCCAACTTCAGACATTAACGCAGCCATCACGCGCTAGTCGCGTGCATGGTTTTGTTAGACAAGTATGGTCCGATGTTTCTCATTGCCCTTGAAACATACTCGTCTTTTTCACCAACCGGGGCCACGTAATGCAAGGCGTCTTTAGCGGCTTCTTCGCCGACTGTACGCGCAATAACCCATGCGGCGAGATATTGGGATGCAAAGCAACCTCCAGCTGTGGCGATGTTCTCTGACGCGTAGAAAGGCTGATTCAGAACGTCTACACCGGCTTCTTGTACCCAAGGCTTAGTTGTGAGGTCCGTGCATGCCGGAATATTCGCAAGAAAGCCAAGTTTGGCAAGAATAAGAGCACCGGAGCATTGGGCTCCAATGAGTTGGCGTGTGGCGTCTAAGCGCAAAGCTGACATGATCTTTGTATCATTTACAATCTCTCGTGTTTTGTTACCACTGCCGATGATAACGGCATCAGCCGTAGGAATCTCCGCCAGGGTTGACTGCCTATGCACGGTGACACCGTTCATTGAAGTAACTAAGCTTTCTGGGCAGCAAAGTGTAACGCGCCAACCTGATTTTTTGATTCGATTGAGTACGCCGAGCGCGACCAGAGAATCGAGCTCGTTGAAGCCTTGGAAAGTAAGTATTGCTATGTGCACTTTAGTTACCCCTAAAATTCTCGATAGACGCCTAACGCCGCAAACACGGGCGCACGAAGTGCGTCCAAGCGAAGCGGAAGTGCTTTGCTTTGTTATGAGATTTACTCACGGACTACCTCTAGTTTTAACAAACCCCAGCCAGGTACTATGGCCAAAAATACTATTATACGTAGTAGATTCTCCGAGCTGAACTGGATGACAATAAATGAAAAACCTAATGTAAATACACCGACCAAAAATATGGCTATCATTGAGGCAATGGCTGGCCGCAATTTAGCGTGGCATTGGTGACAGTGAAGACCAGAGACACTAAATAGTCGCGAAATCTGTTTGGCCGCTACTTCATTGCAACTTGGACATATATTATTCTTCATTAAGAAATTTATCCCCATAACGCTGAGCTAAATGGACCGAAAAGCCGCAGGGTTTTTGAGTCCATTTGAGCGTTTTGTTAACCATACGTGAATTCATAGTATATATCCCACTCTTCCTCGTGCGTGTAACTAAAGCCGTTCTTTTTATAAAATTCATTAGACCGACTTTCTCTAAGCGCCCCAAGGCGAATGGGTAGGTTTTGTGATTTTGCTAGATCTTTAATTGTTGATAAAATAACGCTACCAAGACCTAAGCTCTGATATTTAGGATGAACATATAAGTGATCAACATAAACATGATCTTCATTATTTTTTAACACATAGAAACCAGCTAACTCTTGATTAATTAAAACCTTCTTTATATCCCCATAATTGAAGGTTTCTAGAAATCTACTCCTAGCTCTAACAGGATCGAAACGACCAATGTTTTCAAGGCTCTCTTTCATAGCGAATATTCTAAGTTCTGCGAGAGACTCTTTATCGTCTTCTATGGCCGAGCTAATTTCGTAGTTCATAATGAGTATGGTTAACGCTTTAAGCAGCGGACCAAAAACGCAGTTTTTGTGTCCGACTGCCTTAACTTGTTAACTGTTGAGCTCTGTAATATGCCAAAGCTCACCTGATGGCCCCCATAAATAAACTACCTTTCCCCAGGGTTCCGTTTTAATTGGCTCATACCTGATGCTGGACATCTCAATGCTAGATACTGTTGCAAAAGCTTCTTCTATGTTGGAAACAATTAATTGGAACATTAAATTATTTGCCAGCTCTTCGTTGTAAAATCTTTGAAGGAAGAATGTACAACCCCCTTTGTTAAAAATGCAAAGGTCGTCATTTGCAGGATCCATTGTAAAACCTAGTGCCTGATAAAAGGATTGTGATTCTTCGTAATCCTTACTTGGTATAAAAGCTCTTATATCTGTTGCTTGCACAATACCTCCTTAGACAGTTAACGCTCGTAACATGCGCGCGTCAGCGTCGCTTGCTTACGCTTGTTAGGTGGCTGCATAATTAAATCCAATTACCACTATTACCACTAGTTGCTGCCTGCGTCGCTGGCGATGACGGCAGAAAATTTGAGAAAATCACCAAATAGCAAAGGTGAATATTCCAGCTTCGATGATCTCGATAAGTGGTGGCAGTTCCTGATGAATCGATGGTAATTCCGTGGTCCCATTTCTCTACCAGCACACTATGCGCATTATCTCGAAAACTGAAGCTGCTGGGTGATTCAGGATACGAAATTACCACTGCCTGTTCTGCGAAAGGGATAAACCCAAGTAATCGGAAAGACACCCAGTACGCTCCTTCTTTCCACACTTCATGCAGTTTAGTAGCGCAATAGGGAATGAGCTTGATAAGAGGGAAAGCAACATGAATAAGCAAATGCGAAGGTCTAAGGTGCATCTCAACTTTTCTAGGCTTAATCGGAAGGAACGTTGACACATCGACGATCATGGAAGAGTCTCCTAACACCTTTAAAACCGACGTGTGTTTTGTGCATGCCCGAGTAAACGCAGTGTGCGGTAGTTGTTAAGCTTGTTAGACATTGACGCTTTCACCCTTGGTGAGTTCCTTTCTCCATCGCCATTCGCAACATGCTAATGTGCCCACAATAACAGCTTCCCCAACTAAGTGCCCTAATCCAAAAAAGCTTGCAGTTGTTATATGATTTATTGCTAAGCGCAGACAGTTAAATGACCACGCGGAATTTGCTGCTACCAGTAATATAACTAAGACTATGTTTGGCCTTTTGACTAACGCTAGCGTTAAAGAAAAGGATGCATAACACAAATTAACTGTGGCAATAAAGATGAGTAAATCCCGAGGGAGCAGATACCAAACGTTTAACCAATCGACCGTTAAAAAGACAAAAATCCCAGCTAAAAATGCAGCCCATCCGTCAATCCAAAGAATTTTTGAACGTATACCCATACTTTAAAGAACCCCATATGCCATTATGTACCTAACGCTTATTGAACGGACTAGTCGGTATATGTTGAAAACCTAGGACAAGTCGGTATATGTACAGAAAATGGGCCGTTATCAAGACAAGTCGGTATAACATCCCATCGCTACCGTTATATTAGGCTTCTAATATATTGTTTTTCTTACAAAAAATCCAACTTATCTAATTCACTCCCAAATATGAAGCATTGTCTCTGTTATCTCGTGTTTTAGCTGATAATTGAGACACGTCTCGATAACGTTCTAAAATCAACTGTTCTTAGGGTTGTAACTAATTGAAATTCATATCTTTATTAGTCTACGCACTTATTTGGCAGATTATCAGGATTCAACTTGAAAAACGCCAAATCTATTTTACTGTATATATATACAGCTTAGGAGGCTTAGTGAACTTATGAATGACCACAGCCCCTTTATAAAGAGCGTCAAAGATATTATCCGTGCGAGGCATATGGCTCTAGCGACAGAAAAAACGTATTGTTATTGGATACGGTTTTTTATTCGTCATCAAAAATACCAGTCGGCCAGCGATATAAAGCCTGATGATGTCACCGCATTCCTATCTTATCTTGCCGTAAGTAGGCATGTGTCACCCAATACACAAAACCAAGCATTCAATGCGCTGCTATTTCTATTTAGGCATGTTCTCGCCATGCCTATGGAAAACATTAGCGCTGTTCGAGCGAAAGAAACTAGAAGAATACCTGTAGTCCTTAACACGAGTGAGGTTAATGCGGTCCTCGCAGAGCTTAAACAACCCTATAAAACCATGATACAGCTCGCCTGGGGGACCGGCATGAGAAAGATGGAAATATTTCGTTTGCGAATTAAAGATATCGATTTTGAACGAAGAAGCATCGTCGTTCGGGAGGGTAAAGGCAGAAAAGATCGAGTGACTGTTTTACCCGAGTGCACCATTGAAGAACTGACAAGAAAGGTTCGGCAGTCATTGCATTATCATAATATAGATGTTGAAGAAGGTTTTTCGTCCGTTGAAATGCCATACGCATTAGAAAAGAAATATCCAAATCAAGAATATAATCAGCACTGGAAATACATTTTTACTGCACCTAGACGAGGCATCGACCCACGAAGTGGTGTTGAGCGGCGGCATCACCTACACCCTTCGGTTCTTGAAAAACAACTAAGGCGTGCTGTAAGAGCCTCTGGCGTACTCAAAAAAATCAGTTGTCACACGTTTCGCCATACTTTTGCGACTCAGTTATTGGAATGTGGTTACGACATACGGACGGTACAAGAGTTACTTGGGCACTCAGATGTAAAGACTACCCAGATATACACTCACTTACTAAATCGAGGCGGTAATGCCGTCATCAGCCCCGCAGATCGCTGATAATTGTGCTGAACACACACATAAAGGCCATCTAATGTCCGCTTCGGGTCATCAGCGGTCATAAAGCCTATCCGACCCCCTAGTCCGCTATAGTGTCAGGTTCGACATGGTGGCGTACCTTTTAGTCCAATACAGTCTCTAGGCTGTCCTTCATACTGTTTCGATACTAGCGGCCCGGATTTGACCGTTAAGAATGAGAAGTCGGGAATTTTTACTTCTCATATACAACGCCAAAATCGTTGTAACTCAACGCAGTGAGGTAGCAATTACTGTGAGGCCCCACAGCCGCTGTACCAAAGCTCCCGGGTACAGTAGATAAGGCATTAAATTGCCGCCTGGTTTTGTGCCAGAGTGAGTTCAGGTTATTATTGCGCACAGCGAATATCGACAGAGGATTCACCGCGCTCAACGATAGTGAGTATTTTTGTGGATCCATCATAAACCTGCCAGCTATCGGCCTGATCCGAGCCAGACAATGAGTAGTGAACCAACCGACCCCGGTCGCGCTTTTGACCACGCCCTTGATGGCGCCATCACGCCAACGTTTTTCAAGTATTTAATCCCCTCTCTAGTGGGACTTATTGCGATGACATCCGCCTCATTAGTGGATGGTATTTTCATTGGTAATTATGTTGGGGTCGCAGCACTGGCAGCGGTAAACCTGATCATTCCCATCACTGCATTGCTGTTCGGGGTCGGTATTATGCTGGCTATTGGCGGTTCTGTGCGCGCCGGTAAGTATCTGGGTGAGGGCAATACTGCGGCAGCATCGGCTATTTTCAGTAAGACGCTGATATTTGTAGCGGTTTACGGTGTCGCAGTCATTTTGCTGGGACTGGTGTTGGAGCAACAGCTGTTCACTGTACTCGGTGCCACCGAGGCCTTATTCCCATTGATGAGCGAATATTACCGCATCATTCTACCTTTCTTTTTTGCCCAGCTTATTGTCATTGTGCAGTACTTTTTTGTTCGGCTGGATCGTTTTCCCAATCTGGCGGCGGTGGCGTTGGCGGTGGGGTCACTGATCAATATTATTTTGGACTACTTGTTTATCGCTGTATACGGCTGGGGCTTGCAGGGTGCAGCATTTGCCACCGGCCTGTCGCAGGCCATACCAATGCTGGTGATGGCGGTCTACTTTATAAGGCCCGAGCGGCGGCTACAATTTAGTTTTGTGCAAAAGAACTGGGCTGAAGTTTTTCAGGCCGCTTATAACGGTATTTCAGAATTTGTTAATGAGGTCTCTGGGGCAATTATTGCACTGGTTTTCAACTGGATGATGATTCAGCGGGCAGGGGTAGTTGGCGTGGCGGCAATTACGGTCGTTAACTACTTGTTATTTCTTGGTTTTATGACATTTTTTGCTATTTCAGACACCATCCAAGTGATGATTTCCCAAAATTTTGGTGCCGGTAACCTGCAGCGTATTCGTGGATTTCTAAAAACGGCCAGTGCTCTAGTCGCGCTGATTAGCGTGGTATTTATCGCCGTGCTAACCAGTGCCAGCGAGACCTTAATCCAATTTTTTGTCCAGGGTCAAGACAGTACGAAAGTGGTGGCGCTGGCGACGGATTTTGTTATTTATGTGTGGCCGCTGTTTTTATTTGCCGGGTTTAATATGCTGATATCGGGCTATCTAACCGCTATACACTTGCCGTTACAGTCGGGTCTGGTTGCGCTGTGTCGCAGTCTTATTTTACCGGCGGCTTTTCTGCTGCTGCTCTACACGACACTCTCAGATTACCGTTTTGTGATAGCGCTGCCGCTAGCGGAGGCCTGTGCCTTTGTATTGGCGCTGGTGGTTTTTTGGCGGCACCGCCCTAGCGGCAATCGCTAGGGCTCAATGGTTGATGCCGGTTATTAAATCTGAATCTCAGATGGTTGCTTACAGTCTCCAAGCCTGCCAAGGTTGAGCTCAGAGTTGAGCCGGTAACAAGGGGGTTGCGCTATCTCAGTAATCAGTTCATATCGCGCTGATTATGCCCGCACCGGACGACTACTGAGTTTGCGCGGCACTGCTCTATTAGTATGTATTTCCAGCCTTTCCATCAAGTTTTGTCTATCAGTGTTTATTTCCAGAGTGCACCAGTAATAAGTTCGGTTAGCCTTAGTCGCGGCATGCAGGATCAGTTGCGCCAAAACGACACGCTACAGCGCCCTGCTGCCACGTCTCGCGATCCGCTGACTAATGACCTATCTGGCTCTGATGTACCAGTTTTAGGTACCGGGGTAATAATGTTCAGGTCCTTGGGCGATACGTCTAACTGTGTGGTGATGCTTGCGCCACAGGTATACGAAGCGGCCACCGGTAGTGCTGCGAATAACCGTTATAGCGCCCGTGGCGCTCTGCAGGCCGCTGGATTGCCTGTTGTTGGTGGTATCGAACAGAACCTAGACGGTAATCAGTTGCAAAATTCTCCTGAATTCTCCCTCAGCCTAGGCGCGCAGTACACCTGGCTGATGGAAGATGCCGGCGAAATGACTGTACGACTAGACTACTACTGGCAAGACGATGTCTACACCCGTTTGTACAACCAGCCGGTTGACCAAGTTGACTCTTGGGATATCTGGAAGGCACAGGCTACTTTCACCAGTGCCGATGCACGCTGGTACGCCAGAGCTTATGTAAAGAACATCACCGATGATAACAATGTGGTCGGTCACTACTTTACCGATGCCTCATCCGGCAACTTCACTAACGTGTTTGTTATTGAGCCACGGACTTACGGGGTAGCAGTGGGTTACAACTTCTAGCCCAGCAGCCAAGTAATTAAATGCCTGAACATCCGTTCGGGCTTTTTTTTGCCTGTTAGTTAGCCACCGCTGCCGATACTGTCAGGCACTACTGACAGGCACTACTGACAGGCACTACTGACAGGCACTACTGTTCAGGCTGACCCCAGTGCCGTGTAGCTTGGCGCTAGCGTTAAATGATTAGGGCTATTCTATTGCCTATACTATCTTGTAGATTGAACTACATTGAGGGTTTAGCCCCCGGTATGTGCAAACCCGCAGGACAATAATGAATAAGACAATATTAAAATTGACTGTGGGCTTGATCACTATTTTGTTCGGTGTTGGCGCGCAGGCCTCTAGGCCCAATATTGTCATCATTATGGCGGATGACATACAGTTCCAGTCCAGCGCCCAATGGTCCGAAGACAAGCAGGCCCTAGGGTCTTATAACCCTGCCAACCATACGCCCTACACGCCACAACTGGATCGGCTGGCTGCTGCAGGTTTGCAATTTACCCGCGCTTACAGTTCTTCCACAACCTGTGCACCCGCGCGGTATTCGGTATTAACCGGGCGCTACGCCGGTAATAATCAATCGGCAGACTTCCTTACATCCAACACGGTGAACCAGTTACCCGGTGAAGAACATTTTTTTCTCGGGTTGAAAATATCAATATATCAATGGAAAAGGGCAGTGAAAAATACGCCGGGATGAATCTTCAGACACAGCTCAGTAAAGCGGGTTATACCACCGGTATAGTGGGTAAGTGGCATTTAGGTCAGCATGTTAGAAGCAGTAAAACCGCTTGGGAAAACTATGGCATGGCCTACTACGATCGCGATGCTGACCCGGCCAGCGATGCGCAGGTTAATCAAAAAATGCGCGACAATCAGCGGGTGGTGCAGCAGCATCTACAGGACGATTACGGCTGGGATCATGCCAAAAATATTTATCTTGCCAATCTCAAAGAGCTGAAAAACACCCACCTCAATGTACACAACCTCGAGTGGACGGTCAAAGGGGCCTTCGAATTTATGGAGTTGGCATTAGCAACGCCGGAGAAGCCGTTTTTTATGTATTTTAATACTACCTTGCATCATGGCCCCGGGCCTTTTGATGAGGGTTTAAAGCGCTCGATGAAAGCCGATGTACGGTATACCGGTGACGGCTACTACCCTGAGGGCGTTAAATACCAAGGCAAAATGTTATGCCTTCCCGGCAAAAAATCATGGAAGAAATGAAGGCCGCCGGTCATAACGTTAAAGATTCCTGGACGCTCTATCTTGATAAAGGGGTAGAGGCTTTAATGAATAAGATAGATGAGCTGGGAATTAGCGACAATACTTTGGTGATTTTCACCTCCGACCACGGTCAAGATCGCTATGGCAAAGCGTCTTTGTTAGAAGGCGGTACCGCGGTGCCAC
Organism: Paraglaciecola psychrophila; assembly: GCA_047623385.1. Lineage (GTDB taxonomy): Bacteria > Pseudomonadota > Gammaproteobacteria > Pseudomonadales > Dasaniaceae > Oceanicoccus. The sequence goes on along the minus strand of JBLHLU010000012.1, from coordinate 4,119 downwards.
TGTTTATGGTGTGGAAGGGCAAAATACCGGCGGGTAAAAAAATCCATCAGCTGGTGCAGGGCATAGATTACGCACCGACACTGTATCACTACGCAGGTATCTTAGATCAGTTGCCAGCAGATTATCATATGGACGGAAAGTCGCTGCACCGCTATATCGAAACCCAAGACAATTCGTTGGTGACTCACCAAAGCCTGTTTTTTGAAATGGGTTTTTCCCGGGCGGTGATGACACTGGATAACCACTATATTGCTGTGCGTTATCCCCATAAAATACAGCGCCAAATAAAAGCCAGTAAAACCTGGAGGCCCTACAGTAAAAGTGACGCTCTACTTACCAAGCCTTATTTATTGAACAATAAACATTTGGGTCACTATGCTAGTTTCTATAATGATCAATATTGGAATAAGGATCAATATTACGACCATGCAACCGACCCACAGCAATACCACAACTTACTGTATAACAATAATGATACTCGAATACCGGAGAGCCAATTAGCTAAAGAAATTATCGCTGGTAGAGATCGCTTGCAGGGCTTGTTGAAAGAGCATTTGAAGAAATTTAGCGGCAGTTATTTTGGCGAATTTTATAGCGCTGGCGAAAAATAGTTTGCCGCTTGACTAGTCATAAACGACAAGGCGATGGTGCTAATTTTTTATTTTCGCAGCGGCTACCTCACGCGGCGGCCAACAGGCGTACCGCTGTGATTGTTATAGTTTTCTGCTGCTCGTTAGCACCCTACCCCTACCCCTACACCCCACTTTTTTCTAGGGGTAGCGTCAATTGAGTTTTTATCGCCAATTCTGGTAAGTGGCGTTAGCTTTTAACACCACTAAAAATACAGTTTTAGACCTCCGCTGGTGAGTAGGCTACAGTCCCAGTTTCATATCGCCGCTTAATGTTGAATTGTCTTGTAGTGCTCCAGCCTTAGCGTTTTCTCTAGCGATGTCGCCACGGCTAAAATAACTGAACATAGACGGGACCATATAGAGCGCTAAAATGGCTGAACCGGCTACGCCGCCGGCGATAGCCATAGCCAATGGCGGCCAGAAGTGGCCACCAAAAAGAATAAGCGGTAGAAATCCACCAATGGTGGTTATAGTGGTAGATACAATATGACGGGTAGATTCCACCACAATATCAACTACCGTCTCTTCATCACCGGCAAGTGCTTTAGGATTGGCTTTTAATGCTGACAAAACAATAATAGCGCCGTTAATAGCCAGTCCAATTAAACCGAGGGTGCCAATTAAAGAAGTGAAACCCAGTGGATACCCAGAAGCCCAGACTCCTAACAGCGCCAGACCGATGGATAAAAATCCGACCGCACCAATGATACCAGCATAGCGAAACGAGTTGAGTGACAACACGATCACCGCCACCATGAGCCATAAAAACGTAACAAAGGTTGCCATAATGCTTGAAACAGCCTCGCCGCGCTCTTCCTCTTCGCCGCCAAATTCAATGCGGTAACCCTCTGGTAGTACCGTGTCTTGCGCACTCAACCGCTGCCTGAAGTCCGCAACTGCCACGCTGGGAAAGGCATAGGGGGTTAGAAAGCCCGCCACTGTGTTGATACGTTCGTTTTGATTGCGGTCAATGCGCATCGGCGAAGGCTCCAGCACAATGTCGGCGAGTTGTTCCAGCGGAATACCTTTGTAATCATTGGTACTGCTGTTTGTTTGCATCGACGATCGCGGCACAGGCAATATTGGCATGGTGGTTAGATTGCTCATGGTTGAGCGAGTGGCATTGTTTAAGCGCACTCTTATGGCCACTTCGGTAGAGCCCTCCATAACTGTGCCAGCTATGGTTCCGCCCAATTCACTGTTTAACTGACTGGGAATATCACTGTTGCTTAAGCCTAACGACCGAATCATTTTTTCATTGGGGTATACCGATACTTGGGGCGCACTGCCGGATAATGAAGCCGTGGTATAAGTGATATCTTGAGTTTTAGACATGGTAAGGCGTATTTTTTCACCCAACTCTTTTAATATGCCAAGGTCGGGTCCAACGATTCTTACCTCGATGGGGGCAGCGAAAGGTGGGCCCTGTTCAAAGGGCAGTGCCATAATTCGTGCCTGCGGAAATTCTTTCATCAATTGCAATTGCAATGCCGGCAGAATTTTTCTCGGATCATCGACATCACCGGTGGTGACAAAGGCACTGGCGTAACTTGCAACGCCGTCGCTATTGCCAATGGTGTTGTAATAAACCGCCGGCGCACTCTCGCCCACGAACCATTGGCTGTCGACTACCTCAGGGATTGCATCGATGTAGGTCTTTATTTTTTGGGTTTCTTGCAAGGTCTGGGCTAGTGACCAACTAGCGGGCAATGTCGCTTGAATCTGAAACTGGTTTCTATCGACCGGTGGGAAAAACGAGCTAGTCATGCTGCTAGCCACTAAAAAGCCGCAGAGCGGGAGAATCAATGAAACACCAATACCCAAAAGGGGTCGGCGGTAAACCGCATTTATCGACTTTCTGTAATGCACCGCAAGCTTGGTCGGGGAATAGCCAGAGATCCACCAGTGATTCCTGTCACCGGTGACAGGAAATTTTTTGTCGATTAAGCCGGCAATGCTGGGGATAACCGTCATCGACAGTAAAAAAGAAGCCATTACCGAGAGCACAACAGCAATGGCCATGCTGCCGGTAAAGTCACCGATTCCACCCGGGCTCAGTGCGATCGGTAGAAAAGCAAAGGCGGTGGTCATGGTCGAGGCTAAAAGCGGTATAAATAGATGGTGAATAGATTCGGCAATAGCCTCGCCATAATCGAGCCCTCTGCTGCGTTGAATCTTATATTCTTCAACCACAACGATGGCGTTATCGATCAGTAACCCCAGTGCAATAATTAATCCAGTAACCGACATTTGGTGCAGCGGTATACCCAAAAACTGAAGGCCAGTAATTACCATGGCCAGAGTCAGTGGTAGCGCGGAGCCAATAATTAGCGCTGAGCGATAACCCATCAAGAAAAATAGCGCAATAATCACTAGTGTTATCGACATTAGGAGGTTGAGCAGTAGCGATGACAGCCTTTTGTTGGTGTAGAAGTTTTGGTCAATGATGACTTCTAGGTTAAGGCTCTCAGGGAGTTCTTGATCATATTGGGCGACAATTGCTTTTGCAGCCATCACCCAGTTGTCAATTCTGCGGCCTGACTCCATGGTGGTGGTGACTAATATCCCCCTTTGATTGTTAATAATGGCAATAGATTCTGGCGGGTCGATATAGTGTTTGCTGATTGCAGCAACGTCAGATAATCGCAGCACTGGTCCGTCGCCGTGACTTTTTAGTGGAATGGCATTGATGCGCTCCAATGAATCCAGCTCGCCTTTGACCTCGACTATCAGCGAATCGGTCGCTGTTTTAAACTCCCCTGCGGCAATTTTAGTGTCAGAGCTTGCGATAATAGCAGCCAGTGCCGGCAGCGATAAGTTAACTCTGGCCAATAGGTGGGGGTCAACTTCAACCAAAATTTCTTGATTGGGTTCGCCAAAGAGCTCGGTTTCTCGGGTACCCGCAAGTGATGACAATCGCAGCTGCAGCTCTGTTGCTACCCGTTCCATCACCGACAGCGGGGTATTATCACTGGTGATGGCTATGCCCAGTGTGACCGCTGTCAAACCTTGAATATCTAGAGTAGCTTCACTGGCCCCCGCTGGCAGCGTTGCTTGGGCGTCAGTCAGTTTATCGCGTACCTCGCTCCAAACTAAATCAATCTGTTCATTGACGACAAAATCGAAAAGCTCAACCTGAACCATCGAGTGGCCAGGACGAGAGGTAGACTGTAGCTGCTTTATTTCCGAGATTTCTCTGAGAGCATTTTCCAATTTCTCGGTGACTAAGGCTTCGGTTCTAGCCGCGGATGCGCCGGGCATAAAGGTTTCAACGGTTGCAAATCGCTCCGACATGGTCGGGTCTTCTTGCCGGGGAATGTTGATAAAGGTGGAAATGCCCATAACCAGAATAAAGCCAATGGCCAGAATGGTTAGCCTGGGCAAATGAAAAAAGCTATTGGCTAAAGAGATTTTGTGGTCACTGGGTTGCACGATTAGCTACCTCTTAGTGAGGAGTTTTTGCTTCGCCCGGCGATTCTCACCGACT
>JBLHLU010000011.1:0-29705 GCA_047623385.1 Paraglaciecola psychrophila | reverse complement strand
GTGTGGACCAGGCACCTTGTGCTCCGTAGTGGAAAACAAAGTGCCAATTGTCGCACCCAACCGGCCAAGATAATTGTCGTTAACCGGCCATGCTTATTGTCGCCGAACATGGGTGGGTATAGTTGGATGGGTATAGTTGGATGGGCGTGGTAGATGGGTATGGTTAGATGGGTATAGTTGGGTGGGTATCGTTGGGTGGGTATCGTTGAGTGGGTATCGTTGAGTGGGTATCGTTGGGTAGGTAGCTACGCCAGATAAATCCTTGCGCTGGAGCAGCTAATTTTGCTGGGGCTTTGAGACTATTAGATGACTAGGGCTAGCATCAAAAACTCTTGTGCAACTCGTCACCCATAATTTAAATAGGTCACGCATAGATAGTGAGCACTTACTTATAAAGTATTGAGGTCCTGCCCACTGCTAGCTACCCAGATTGGCTGAGGCCTTGAAGAAGGCCTCAGCAGAAGCGCTATACTGCGACTATGTGCCCGCCGATCATAGCGGCAATGCGCTGCCCCAGAACCCGCGGCAGCGTATGTACCCAACCTTCTTAAATAGCCCACCCGTAAATAGTGAACACTTACTTATTACGTACTGTGGCGCTGCCCGCTGCTAGCCACCTAGGTTGGCTGAGGCCTTGAAGTAGGCCTCGGCCGAGGCGCTATACTGCGGCTATGTGCCCACCGATCATATCGGCAATACGCTGCCACAGAACCCGAGGCAGCGTATGCCCCCAACCGTCTATAATTTCGAGTTTTGCATTGGCAATACAACGAGCGGTATCTTCGCCGCCGGTTACCGGTACCAGTGGATCTTCGCTGCCGTGAATAACTAAGGTTGGAATATCGACCTCAGCCAGACCTGCAACCCGATCACCGGAGGCGGCAATCGCCGCCATTTGCCGGGCAACCCCGGCGGCATCGATATTGCGCGCCATCGACTCCCGGGTGCGGGCATCAACATCAACCTTAACCGGCGGGTATTTCGACCCCGATATCGTTTGCTGCGACTTAAAGGCGTGGTCCAATAAGCTTTCCTCGTCATCACCGGTGGGCCTGCTCATCAGTACTTCCATCGCTGCGGGGCTGGCCTTGGGTAAATCGGCACGGCCAGTCGTCGACATAATCGAGGTCATCGACAACATTCGCTGCGGGTGATTAATAGCCAACTCCTGAGCAATCATGCCACCCATGGAGGCGCCTACCACGTGGGCCTTTTCTATATCTAAGGCATCTAACAACGCCGCCGCGTCGTTGCCCATGTCGCTCAAATAATAACAGCTGTCAGGTTTTGTTCCGCTCATCAGCGCCGTGCCAATAGCCAGCATATTCGGCATGCCGGCCTGGTGAAAATGGCTGGACAGGCCGGTGTCGCGATTGTCAAAGCGCACCACATGAAACCCTTTATCGGCAATCATCTGACAAAAGTCCCGGGGCCAGCCAACCATTTGCATGCCCAGCCCCATCACTAACAATACGGATGGTTTGGACACCTCGCCAAATTCTTCATATTCAATATCGATATTATTGGCACTTACATTTGGCATGCTTTATTCCCTAGATTATTGTGTGATGGATGCCGGTGAATATAACACCGCCATACTCTTTTGTGCAGTATGTCGATGCCAGTGCTTATCCTTGCAAAGCGGTACTGGCTTTATGCTGCTTGCCCCGGCTGGGCTACCGTTTGCATTGTCTAAACATTAGCGGCAGTATTGGGCGCAACCGATCTCGGGTAACAACCGCAGGACTACCCCTGTGTTATCTGTGCAACGCTGGTGAGGAGCACCCCATACAAAACATAATAGCGACCACTGCCTATTGGCTAACCCGCGATCAAGTTCGGCGTCTAGCGCGCTTTTCCGGCGGCGTGATTAACACCGGCCGGCCCTTTCGCTACTATCGCAAAGTGTTTTTTAACAATCGCAGCAAGGCCGATATACTGGCGTCGCTGCAGGGTAAAACCGTGGTCGATATTGGCTGCGGTTACACACCTTTTGTTCCCGACTCTATGTTTCGCGCCTGCCACGACGCCGGCATCCCTTTTTATGGGGTCGACCCCATAATCAAAAAAACCATGAACTTTAAAGCTTCCGACGCCTTTTACACCCGTATGACCGGAGGCTCCGGCACCCTAGACGCCAACGCGCCGGGGGTCGAAAAAGCGATTTCGGCGCTGGCCGACGACCTACCCTTTGCCGATGATTCGGTCGACGTCATTTTGAGTAATTGGCTTATTCTTATCTGGATCAACGAAGAGGTCGAGCTGTTAAAGATATTTTCAGAGTTTTACCGGGTATTGAAAGCGGGGGGTAGCTTCAACCTTTATCCACTGCCAGACTGGCACAGCTTTCAATTTAAAAATCCGCAACTCAAAGCGCTGCTGCGACAGTTTGAGATCAACCAACATTTTGTCTACGCGGGTTTTAATCTGCAATACCCCTCCTGCAATAGAGTCAGTTTTACTAAAAAAGGCCTCTAGGTATTGTGCTATCTGTTTAACTATCAAATAACTAACATCTACCCGCCCTGTTAGGCGCCGGTGCTTGAGACTAAGCTTCAGCCCCAGCTTCAGCCCCAGCCTCATTAATGAGCGATCAACGCCGCGGGGTTTAGTTCGCTCGCTGTGGTCAACAAGCGTTGGCATGGCGAACCATTTCATCTAATCACGATGCCAAACCATAGGAGTAATCACTCGTTGAAAACATACCAAACCGCCACCCAGTGGGGCGTTTACCAGGTGTCAGTAGAGGACGAGCAGATAGTCGCAGTGGCACCACTGGCCATTGACCCCGACCCCTCGCCACTGGGCCAAGCGCTGGTCGATGGCATTCAACACCCACTGCGAATCAAGCGACCCTCGGTGCGCCGGGGTTGGCTGCAAAACCCCGACCGCGCCCGACACCTACGTGGTAACGACGAGTTTGTCGAACTGCCCTGGGACGAAGCGCTAGAACTCGCCGCCGGTGAGCTGCAGCGGGTGGCCGAACAGCACGGTAACAAATCTATCTTCGCCGGCTCTTACGGCTGGGCCAGTGCCGGCCGATTCAATCATGCGCAGTCACAGCTCCATCGATTTATCAATATGATGGGCGGCGCTACGCGGGCCATGAATAGCTATTCTACCGCCGCTGCCCAAGTGATATTGCCACATGTGGTAGCGCCCTGGGGCCAGATGGAACTGGAGCAACCCAGCTGGCAGGAGATAGCCTCTGGTGCCGAGCTGGTGGTTGCCTTTGGCGGCATACCACTGCGCAATACCCAAGTTGCCTACGGCGGCATTACCGAACACCAATCCGCCGGTGGTCTTGCCGGGGCGTTAGCGGCGGGGGTACAGTTCGTTAATATTTCTCCGCAGCACAGCGATCTGCCCGCAGGTGGTCAGTGGCTGGCACCGAGGCCGGGTACTGATGTCGCACTAATGCTGGGTTTAGCCTTTGAATTGGAGACCAGCGGAGCCGCAAAACGGCCATTTTTGGATAAGTACTGTACCGGCTATGACACCTTTCGCGACTACTTGCTGGGCAGCGCCGACGGCCAACCGAAATCACCGGCTTGGGCGGCGAGTATCTGCGATGTCCCGGCCCCAGAGATTGTCGCACTAGCGCAAAAAATGGCCGGTAAACGCACTTTTATCGCCACTGCTTGGTCACTACAGCGCGCCCACCACGGCGAACAACCCTACTGGATGACGGTCACCCTGGCCTGTATGTTAGGCCAAGTAGGCTTACCCGGCTGTGGCTTTGGTTTTGGTTATGGCGCCGAAGGTTTTGTCGGTAGCAGTTGGCGGCGATTTAATTGGGCTACGTTGAGTAAGGGCCGCAACCCCGCCAATTTTGCCATTCCCGTTGCCCGTATTGCCGATATGTTATTACAGCCCGGCGCAGTCATCGACTATGACGGTCAGCGCATCGAATACCCCGACACCAAACTCATTTACTGGGCCGGCGGCAATCCCTTTCACCACCATCAGGACTTAAACCGACTGTGTCAGGCCTGGCGACAACCCGACACCGTCATCGTCAATGAGCCTTGGTGGACACCCGTGGCGCAGTGGGCCGATATTGTTTTTCCCGCCACCACCCAATTGGAGCGGGAAGACATTTGCGCCAGCAGTCACGACCCCTATGCGCATATCATGGAACAGGCCATTCCCCCGCAGCATCAAGCTCGCTCAGACCATCTTATTTTCAAAGGCTTAGCCCAACAGTTAGGTATCGAAGAACAATTCACTGAGGGGCGCAACGAGCGCGAATGGATGGCCCAAATGTGGCAGCGCTCCGGTGAGCGGGCGGCAACTGAGGGCTTCGAACTACCCAGCTTCGAGCAATTTTGGACAGACAAACAATACCGTATTCCCGACGCACCGACCCGCAGCCCTTGGCTTAGTGATTTTCGCGCAGACCCCAAGCGCCACCCGTTGGCGACACCTTCCGGAAAAATAGAACTGTTTTCGGCCACAGTCGCCGCCTTCGACTATGACGACTGCCCCGGCCATGCCAGCTGGCTGGAACCCTTTGAGCGCTTGGGCGGACACGGTGCCAAGCGCTTCCCGCTGGCGCTGATATCACCTCAACCCGAACGCCGATTACACAGCCAGTTAGATCACAGCGCGCTGAGCCAAGCTGGTAAAGTAGCCGGTATCGAAGTGATGTCTATGCACCCCCTAGCCGCGGTAGCGCGCGGCATAGCGGAGGGCTGCACGGTGCGGGTGTTTAACGACCGTGGCAGCTGTTTGGCCAGCGTTGTACTCATCGAGAGCCTGCGCCCAGACGTGGTGTCGCTGCCGACCGGCGCGTGGTATCGACCTCAGGATCCTAGCGAGCCGGGCTCACTGGAATTAGCCGGCAATCCCAATGTACTAACCCGCGACAGCGGCACCTCTAAGCTAGCTCAGGGGCCCAGCTCCGGCAGCTGCCAGGTACAAGTGGAAGTGTATAACGGTGCTACTAACTAGCCGTATCGACTAGGGTGGCAGCTACTAGCGAAAGCCTAGCTACAAGTGTAGCTGCCCTGCGGTAAGCTCTGATTGAAAATGAAATAGTCTCACACAGTGTAATCGGTGATTGCTTTAGCTGTTGTTAGCAGTCCTTGTATTGTCCCAATTTATAAAGGTGAACGGTGTCAAAAGCCCCGAAAGCGACCGATAGCTCAACTGTATCAGTACGTCGGCTCAGTGCCAAAAGTAGTCATTCGGTTGCTGGCTGCTCCGGTGAAAGCAGGCGTTAACAATCAGCGAACCGGTGAAGATGCAGTTGCGCCGGAATCAGTGTTGCGCTGCTTGTTATAAGGTGACTTGATGAGATCACTATTTATTTTCGAAGAATTAAGGGCAGTCATTGCATAACAAGAAAACAGTATAACTAAACCATAGAACAAAAATAATGGCTCATCCTTAGAAAAGGACTGACCAAGCATTATAGACGCTGGAGCCATTATCCCACCGGCGAATATGCCGAGACACATTGATACTTTAAATTTTGGCTTCATGTCTTTTACGTAAAAGGTTTCGCAATGCGGGCAGCCAAAAGACTTATTGCGATCGCTCCAATCTATGCAAAGTGCAGTGCTCGCAGTAAAACTACTAGAGCATTCTGGACATTTGTGAGCCATCTTATCCTCCTACACAATTACTTATAACGCCTGCAGCAAAGGCACGCAGGGTGATTTTCGCTACATTTGTTAGGCATTTTATAGCTCATCCTCTTCGAATTGAGTAACACTCTCTGGGATAACTTCCCATTTGGCCTTAGAACCAACGTAGATGTGTTTACCAATTTCAATTTCTGGGTCGCCGTTAATGCAGCCCAATGTAAGTTGAAATACCTTACCGTTGTATACCGTACACAGAGTAGACCCGCACATTTTACAGAACTGATAACCAAAGCCATGCTCACCAATAAACGAGGTTAATTGATCCTCCCCAGAGAGCCACTTGAAATCTTCTGGTTCTACTACTGCAGATGAAGAAGCTTGCGAACTAAACGCTTTACGGCAACGTGAGCAATGGCATGATTTCCCGTCTCGAAGTTTTCCATCAACTTGGTACTTTATGTCTCCGCAAAAGCACTCACCCGTTATTATCACTTTACTCTCCATGATGCTTAACGCCATGCTAACGGTCGCAGAGTAGCTTGCTGCGGAACGTCCCAGAGCGCGTAGCGTAAAATGTTCAGAATTTTATTATGTCATTTTTGAGAGCCCAAATCTTGACCACTCGATCCTGCTCGTCGAAGAGAACTATTTCTACTACGTCCCCCCCGTCGGTGCCATCGGTCTGGTGCAAAAAACACGTCACATAGAGTCCGTACTCATGAATTTCTACCCATTCTTGCTGTATACCGGCTGCTGCGATTAATCCGAAAACCTTTGAGCCGGTCACTTCTGCGCCGACTGGCGTAACTTCAAACTTAGGTATATGCATTCGAATACTTGGCGCACAGGGCACTTCAGCCCACGCTAACGCGCCTTCAGTATTCGTTCACGCCTGGTAACAGGCTATTGCCGTTCCAAGTAGAGGCCTCTCGCCATTGGCATTAGTCATTGTGGTATCTCCAAGCTCATATAACCGTGTATTCAACAGCCTACCGCATTGTATCTTGAGTCTCTTGAGTCTCTTGAACAAGATGGCCTGTATCCTGACTACTTGTAAACTTGAATATTATCCAACAGGTAACAAGCATAACCCACTTACCCTGCGCTAACAAAAAAAGCCGCTGGCTTATAGTACGCTGCCCAAGAGTTTTCTCTTGAACAAAAGCTGTTCTCTATAAATCATCGCGCTCCAATATATTTTTCAAGATAGCGAGTCATGAACTGCTGATTTGGGTTAAACGAGGCTTAGTGTAGTGGCCGTTACGGGGCAAATACAGGCTGACGTTTACAGTATTCAATCATCACAAAATACTACGTTAGCCCCCTCACCTATACCGGTGCTTTTTACACTTGCAGTGTCTGCTGTAGGTCAATAGCGCCCAAATTTCTAGCTAACGTGTTATATCTATTAACCGACTGACAACGGATATCCTGCGAAACCAAGCAGGCATTCAGTCTATTTGCGATTGCCTGAGCCATGTGTTTAGCTTGTGACATTGAAGTACCAACACAGGGACTAATCAACATGACACAAGAAGCATGGCAGCAAAGCGCGACATCATTAATCAATAACTTTAACAACGGTAAATTGACCAGCGAAGAAGCGGTTGAATCTGTTCTTAACCGCACTGCGCAGGTAAACCCTCCGGTTAACGCCATCGTGGATGCGATGGGCGAAGAAGCTCGCCAAAAAGCGAAGGATGCGGACTTAGCGCGCAAAAACGGTAAAGCTCTAGGCCCTCTTCACGGTGTCCCTATCACTATAAAGGTTAACGTAGACGTCGCTGGGCACTCTACAGATAACGGGGTTGTTGGGCTTAAGGACGTTATTGCTACACAAAATTCTCCGGTTGTGGACAATTTGTTAAAGGCTGGAGCGATCATTATCGGGCGGACCAATACACCGGAATTCTCTTTTCGCCTGACCACCATAAATGAACTTTATGGACGTACGGTCAATCCTTGGAATAAAGATTTAATGCCGGGCGGATCATCCGGCGGCGCCGGTGTTGCTGTGGCCATGGGGATGGGGCCGATTGGGCACGGCAACGATATAGGCGGATCTCTGCGTGTTCCAGCGGCTTTTAATGGGGTTGCAACCATCCGCCCAAGTCTTGGTCGTGTACCCGCTTTTAATCCATCCCAGCCTGCTGAACGGGGCATGCTGGCACAATTGGCATCGGTCCAAGGCGTCATTACCCGCAACATCTCAGACCTGCGCCTTGCCACACAAGTTTGCATGCAAGAAGACAGCCGAGACCCTTGGTGGGTTCCTGTTCCATTCAACGGGCCGGTTATCGATGGTCCTATTAAAGTGGCCTTTACTAAAGCAAGTTATGGATACGATATCGACCCAGAAATTGTTAAAGCCTTAGACAATACAGCAGATATACTTTCCAATGCGGGTTATGACGTTGAAGAGGTCAACCCTCCAAGCGTTAAAGAGATTTCAGACTTCTATATGCGCCTTTTGATGGGTGAGGTGAAACAGCTAACACAGCAAGCGATTGACACTCTGGGTAGCGAGCAGATCAAACGGGTATTTGAATTGTATTACAAAATTCAAGACCCTTTTTCCCCTAGTGAATATATGGCGGCGATGGCTCAGCGTACAGCGTATACCCGCGCATGGAATCTATTCTTGGATCAATATCCACTGGTCTTAAGCCCTTTCATTATGAAGAAGAATTTTCCTTTTGACTATGACGCACACGGTTTAGAACAGTGTCGCGATCTGATTGATGCCTCTTGTTATTCTTTTGCGTTCAATGGTTTGGGGCTACCCTGCGCTGTCTTCCCAGTAGCATTATCTGAAGATGGCTTGCCTTTAAGTGTTCAAATCATAGGGAAACGTTTTCGTGAAGATCTATGCCTTGATGCGGCGCAAGCCATTGAAAAGGAAGTTGGAACGTTTACTGAAAAATTATGGACAAAATAGGCGTAAAATTATAATAAGTACTTAAAAGTCTGCCACTGAGCAATAGTAGAGCCTAATCACCCATAACCGCCGACTTTACCAATCTCTGTTGTGGGTCATCAACGGCCAATAGCTGATTTGAATCAATACCTCGGTTTCGTGCCAAAAGCAGTCATTAATAAAATGAAAAAAAGGCTAGCTTGCGGTGCCAGTGTCACTTTCGCAATCCTTTAGATTACCCAGTCTACACGGCTTTTTTGTTTACATAGGTGAGTGGTGATTGATCAAAGTTTTTCGAGATGACTTTCACTGCAGTCAAGACAGTGCGTGAAGACAGCGAATAGATACGTAGAAGCTGGGCATGGTTTAAGTAGGGCATGGCTTCAGTGGGGCATGGCTTCAGTGGGGCATGGTTTCAGTAGGGACTGGTTTCAGTAGGGCATGGTTTCAGCGGGGCGTGGTTTCAGTAGGGTAAGAACGTCGCGAGACAATAAAAGAAAAAAGGCCTGCACCCTTCGAAACTATAATGTTCGTTCACATTATAACGTCTTGGGTTCAGGCCTTCTTTTTACCTCAAATTAAGAGGTAATAACAGTTGCTAAGGTATAACCAGCGCTTGTGCTAGCGACTACTAATTTAGCCGTATTAGAACTGGTAGTTAACCTCAATTCCACTCACCCGCGGCGGCTGAATTGACGCTGTACGTGTGTTGTTAAAATAGGCACTGGTACGGCTAATACTTTCGTAGATATCTTCGTCGGTGGCATTGCGCATAAACGCACTAATGCGCAACTTGTCGTCCATGCCGCGATATGTCAAACGTAAATCAACGCGATTAGAAGAAGGCACTTGCAACTCATCAGTGTTAAAAATAGTTGACCACTGCTGGTCCACATAGATGTAGGAAACTACCGCAGCGATGCTGGAGTCATTATCCATGTACCACGTGTACTGGCTATTAACAGTGAACTTATGCGGCGGCGCCTTCAGCAATTCGTTACCCTCCAACAGCGATGCCACCGGAAGGGGGGCTGTAGTGTCGACAACGGGTACACCCATAGTGCCTATCTCGGTGTCCATATAGGAGTAAGTGGAAAACAGCATAAGATTTTCGTTAACCAGCCATTGAGCGTCAATTTCAAGTCCAAATTGCTCCGCTTTTTCAGCATTGAGAAACAAGGTATTGTTAACGCCATTAATCACTGCTGCAACCGGTACTTGCATATCTTCATAGTCATAAAAATAAGCCGCTACATTGACACGAAGACCATCGTTAATCATTTTTTTCATGCCAATTTCATAAGCCAGTAACGTCTCGGGGTCAACACCCTGGTCAGCCTGCATACTACCTAAACGAAAACCACCTGCCTTATAGCCGGTGGCAATCTTGCCGTAGTACATAGTGCTGTCATCGGGCTTATAGTCGAGGCCAATAGAGCCATCAACAGAACTCCAGTCGTCTTTGTGGGTGGCAGAGACCGTGCCGTTATTGAAATCCCAAGCAATCCGCGCCTGAGGGCCCGCAGCGTTGAACCAAGATAGACCCGATAACCCGGCGATAAATGCATAGGTACCCTGCCCGTCAAAAATGATGCGCTGCTCTTCGTAGCCGGTTTTTTCGTCTTTGGAATAACGTAATCCCACCGCCAGATGCAGGGTATCGCTAATGTCATAGTCCATTTGGCCGTAAACGGCGGTGGACTCTGTTTCCAATTTACCTTGCTGGTGGTAAAAAACACCTTCGGGGTTGGCCGGGCTGTCAATAACGCAGCCACAAATCGCCCCGCTGAAATCGAGGAAGACCGGGTTTTTCAAGACCGGGTTAGTAGGTGACAACAAATCGTAGGGCTGCTCGTTTTCACTGTCATATTTAAACAAACCCACGATGAATTCAACGTCACCACCCAAGTTTGAAATCGCTTGCAACTCATGTTGGCTGGAGTCTTCAAACTGGCCAATGTAGTTCAGGTACTGAATATCTTCGCGGTCGGTGCCGTCATAGTCATTGAGAAATTCATAATCGTATTGCTCAACACCGTAGATGTATTTAAATGTCCAGCTCTCGGTTTCCCAAGTCACATGCGCAGCATAGGATTTGCCGGGAGAAGTGATGTAGCCTGATTCGTTTTTGTTAGTGCGGTGAATGTTTCGTAAAGTGGGCCGCTCAACGTCGTAGCCTAAATCAGCATTAGGCACCAACTGCTGGAAGTCTGAACTAAAATCACCGACCGGGCCACCAGGGGAGGTAGTGTTATAGGGGTCAAGAGAGACTGCACCATACATATTGCTATCTGTTTCATAGTCACTGTAGCGGGCCCAAATATTGACGCTGTCGGTCACATCCCAGTCAAATTGCCCCTCTACGCGCTGGTAATCTGCATCATTTTGGTTGCCAGCACCGGCAATGTTTTTTACCCAACCGTCGTTACCGGTCTTCTCTGCTGCAACCCGGTAGCGCAATGTATCAGTAACCGGTCCAGAGGCCGACAGGCCTATAGTTTGGCCGCCAAAGCTTGAGGCGCCAAGGCGTACTTCACCACGAAATTCTTCGGTGGGGCGTTTCGATATAACACTAGCGGCACCGCCGATCGCGTTACGACCGTATAGGGTACCCTGGGGGCCACGTAAGATTTCAATGCGCTCGACAAAAAATGAATTTTCACCGACTGCGGTCGCTTCGTTGGTATAAATACCGTCTTTATAAATAGCGACGCCGGGTTCCGAACCCAGTGAGTTATCGACCCGACCAACACCGCGAATGAAAATGCGATTGGGGCTGGCGTTGTACGTCATACCCGGGGTGTAATTAGCGATATCTTCAGCACCGCTGATGCCAAAGTCATCCATCGATTCGCTATCGAAAGCCGAAATTGCTATGGCGGTATCTTGTACCGACGAATTTCTCTTTTCTGCGGTGACTAATACCTCTTCTAGAATTCGCTTGTCACTCTCTTGAGCGACCGTCGGCATACTGGCGAAGGTGGCTAACACCGACCCCGCTAGTAAAACTTGTGTTTTCTTTATTATGTACATCCTTTATGTCTCCTAAATAGTAAAAAGTAACGACGTTAACCGGTCGGCAGAACAATCGCCGCAACGGCAAAGCGAGTGATTGGATACCGCCCATCACGCCTGCCACTGGCAGACAGGCAACACGGTTGACTGAATCACTGTGCTTTGATCGTTATTGGGGCTCTGTATGTATTATTCGAATTTGCTCAGGTCAGCATTGATTACAACTACTTATAATTAACATATAAGTAGAATACCTCACATAATACATACTATACGTCACACTTAAAATATTTAAATATACTCTTGTGCATGTTTTAATAGATAATATGTGTATTCAGCCACATTACAAGGTTCGTATCATTGGGTGAAATCTCTTATAATCAGCTGAAATCATAAAAAGAATAAAACTATGCCCGCACTACATTCTCCTCCCGCTGATAGCCCCAAAAAGCCCACCCGCCGGGTACAGGAACGCACAGAGACCATGCGGGCCAGCCTTATTGAAGCGGGCAAATCACTATTTTCCGACCGTGGTTTTGATGCGGTATCGGTGCGCGATATTGAGAGTTTGGCTGGCGCCAAACGCAATTCATTGAGCTATCACTTTGGCGACAAAGAAACCTTGTGGAAAGCCTCTGCTGATGCGATCTGCAGTTTGATGAAATTAGAATTCGATAAGCGCTTGGCGATCATGAAGGAAATATCACAGCAGGAGACATTGGCACTACTGGTGCGATTTTACGTTCGTTTTCACGCCCACAACCCGCAGTTAAGTCGACTTATGAGCCAGGAAGCAACCCAGCGTAGCTGGCGCAGCAAACACTTGGTAGATACCCACATCCGCCCCTCTGCCAAAGAGATAGAGTCGCTCATTCATGTCACCAAGGGCATGGACCGTGAATACTTTATTCACTGGTATTACATTATGACTAGCGGCAGCTCAAATATTTTTGTTTTCGCCTCACAGTGCGAGGACTTGTTTGGAGTGAACCCCACGGAGGAAAGCATGATCGAAAAACATGCTGAAATACTGGTATCCATGCTGCTGGGAAAGTGAGCAGCGGCGAGTACAGGTACCTTTAACCCCCTCTCGATGACATCTGATACCGGTAGCGGCGCTAGCCTAGCTCATAGCGAGCGGCTTGCCTTTGTCGGCCCTAAAGGTTTATTAATGAAACATCTCAGCCTGCTATCAAAACTGTCTTACGCCTGCGGTACCGCCTCGTTTTCAGTCAAAGACATCGCCTTTACCCAGTTTGCACTGTTCTACTATGTCAGCGTGGTGGGTCTTTCCGGCAAACTGGCTGGCACGGTGTTGCTCATTGCGATGATCTGGGACGCGATTTCCGACCCCATTATCGGCTCGCTATCAGACAACTTTCGCTCTAAGTGGGGCCGGCGACACCCCTTTATGGCCCTTGGCGGTGCACCTCTGGCAATATGTCTATTTGCTCTGTTCAATGTACCGGAAGGCCTCAGCCAAGCTCAAATTTTCACTTGGATGTTAGTGGTATGCCTACTACTGCGCACCTTTCTTACCCTGTTTACGGTGCCCTATTTGGCGCTGGGAGCCGAGCTTTCACAGGACTACCACGAGCGCTCTTCTATTGCCGGTATTCGCACCTTACTTGGCTGGCTCACTGCTATCGGCCTAGCAGCAGTGGCCTGGGGCGCCATATTTACCGGCGACGGCATTACTGACGGCCGTTTGCTGCGGGAAAATTATTACCACTATGGCCTACTGTCGATGGCTATTGTGTTAGTGCTAACCACAGTGTCGATTATTGCCACAGCCAAACACATACCGAAATTACCGCAAGCTAGTCCCGATGCCCCGGCATTCAGCTTTCAGACACTTTTTCAAGATATCAGCGAGGCTATGCGCAATCATAATTTTCGCAACTTGGTGTGGGTGATGTTAACCCTCGGCACCGGCACTGGGGTTTTCGCCACTCTCGGTCTGTATATGTCTACCTACTTTTGGGAGCTCAGTACGCAGCAGATATTCATCTCAACCTTGTTCACCTTTGCCCCCATTGTATTGATGTTATTCGTTATGAATTGGCTCAACCGCCATGTAGAAAAGCACAAGGCCATACAATACTGTAATTTCTTATTTGCCATTAATGCGCTGTGGCTGGTCTCTTTGCGCCTGCTCAATATATTGCCCGACAACGATCACCCGCTGGTATTTGGCTTGATCTTGTCCCAGGTGTTTGTTGGCTCCGCCACCATTATTTGGTATCAAACTATTACCTCTTCGGTAATCGCCGATATTGGAGACGAACAGGAATATCTAACCCACAAGCGCAACGACGGCATGTTTTTTGCCGCTCAGGGGTTCTCGCTGAAATTTGTTACCGGTATCGGAAGTTTTATCGGGGGGTTTGTATTGGATTTTATCAAGCTACCCGCCAATGCTGCACCGGGTACCATTCCTACCGAGGTGCTGTTTAATCTTGGCATAGTAATGGGGCCGCTACTGGCATTATTTTTTCTGGTGCCATACTTCTTTGCACGCAGAATAAAACTGAGCAAAGAGCGCTACGACGAAGTTCGCGTAGAGCTGGAACAGCGTGCCGCAAAATAAGTAAGCACCTTGTTCAACATCAGTATTACACTCGTCCGTAGCACCGGGCAGATTCTGTCACCATTTACAGAATTCGGCAGATAAATGTACCCGGGTATTTTTCTATGGTGCAAAAAATAGAATACCTCAGCCGGGGTTTTAACCTTTGCGTCTGCTATTGCGTTGGTCTTTTTCCCAACATTTAGGCACGTTTAATACCCATCAATGTTTGCTGTGCGTAATGTAAGTCTGCAAAATCCAGTTGCAAGATATCTTTCCCCAATAGCCCTCCCCAATAGCTCCCCTCAAGATGCACCGGTGGCATACCTCAAAATGTGCCTGTCTATTCCTAGGATTGGCTCTTTCGTGCTGGTCGCTTCTAGTGTAAAACGGCCTTGTTGGAGGAGGTAATAGCTGAATTATTCAGGTGACTGTTTAGGTGACTGTCTTATTAACTATCTAGGTGACTGTCCGGTTGGCTGGTTGGGTGAGTATTTAAATAACTTTTTAAATAGTTATCATTTTAACGACCATACTGAGCCAATCCACAGGCTAGTAATCTCTGCAAACTCTCGCTCTAATAGCTTCCAGCCATTCAACCTGCTAAGCAATCACCAGTCAGTGGGGATTTGTCAGTGACTGTTTTTAGCTTATCTAGAGGACTATAAATACCCTTTGTACAGGCTCTGAACTGCAGTCGCTTGTTGCCAAGTAGCAACACTAATAGTGCCGATTTTTAGAAATCATACATTTTATCTGAGCAGACCAAATCACTAACAGTTTTACGTGATACTGCCGAGTCTTTAGCGCCGCTAGAAAGCAGCCGTTATTACCTCAGCCCTCTAAGTTTTAAACCCGCGGCAGAATAACACTGATCAATCGCGCGCATTTGCTTGACGGCGTCATCCGGTCCGGTCAAAAGTGGCGTACGTTCACTGGCAGGACGCTCGACAGCCTCGATAAAGGCGTCCAATTGGTAGCTGTATGTCGTACGTCGATCAAAGTGCTCGGTCGATGTTTCACCATCAATCGTGACTTTAATGCTATTACCTAGCTGCGGCGCGATCGGGTTGTTAACCTTCATCACACCCTTGTCACCGGTAACCACAATATCGGCTCGAAATTTCGCGGAAGCGCGCATATCACCGCAAATATTGGCAACCACGCCACCAGCCATTTGCATTTGTGCCTCGAGGTAGATATCTACATCTTTGGGCCCAACCTCAGCCTCGGCAGTGACACTAACAGGCTCGCTCGCGGTAATGTGCCGCACCCAGGAAATCGGATAACAACCAATATCCATGGTCACGCCACCCCCCGTTTCGTAGTTCATGCGAATGTCGCTGTTATCAGTAATCGGTATATGAAAATCGGCACTGACCTGCTTAATCTTACCCAGTTGCCCAGATGCATAGATCTCGCGCGCGCGAATGAAAAGGGGATGGTATCTATAGTGAAAGGCATCCATCAGAACGAGCCCGCTATCACGCGCCGCAGCGGCCATCTCCTCGGCTTCGGCGGCATTGCAGGCGAACGACTTTTCACACAACACATGTTTACCTGCGGCTAGCGCCTTTATCGTCCATTCTCGATGGGCAGTGATTGGCAATGGCACATAGACAACGTCAACTTCCGGGTGATCGATCACCGCCTGATAGTCAGCTACGACATGCTCAATGCCATGTTTCGATGCGAATTTCTGTGCCCGTTGCAGTGACCGTGCGGCTACCACCCGAACCGTCGCGCGCGCATCAGCAGCGCAGGGTTCGATAAGAGCCAGCTGAGTAATCCTTGCTGCACCGAGCGTTCCAAACCTGATCATCTTTATCTCCAGCTATTTACTGTTAATCGGCCTACAATATTACTTTAGCCGCGGGGGTACAACTTGGCGTCGTGGTGAGATTCCGGGCAAAAACGAGAACATCATTGGAACAATGAATAGAGCCAGACCACCAGTGGCGGCCTCTGTGATTCTTGCACCGCGCCATTGCGTTAGGGTATTTTATTCAGTTTATCAGGCTTTGTTAGTAATAATATAGGCCATGGCTATAGCTAGGTTACGGCGTTAGCCCTGTCGATGTGGGTAGTATGCGTTATGGCGGCACTGGGCTTCAGCGGGTATCAGGCTGGCTATGGGTGACAATCCGAGTTTTGTCATGCAGACCGCTATACCGTCAGTTTTGCATATGCTGGCGGATCTTGTTACGCAGCGCCTATTGCTGCATCTGTTCACAATATTTCAACAACAGCAGCTCGGATTTGACCATCAAGCCTAAGAAATCGTAATTTTTCCTGTTGACATAAAATGCCGAAATCGTCGTAGAGTAAATAGCGCGTTGCCCGTGTATGTATTTCCTCACCGTGCAATTTTCTGTGACTCTGCCTTTTGACTTGGCGTTCTAGCAATCAAGCCACTGCTTAAACCGGCAAGCTCGACGGGTTAACCACCGCACCCTGCTGGCCTTCGGCACCCCCCCTAGGGATAAACGTGCGCTCACTGACCGCACTCACCTCACTAGCTAACGGCCAAAGCACAGGGTTAGGCCTTGATGCAGACAGTTTTTAAGCTGGTGGCCTGTATCTGCACCTAGCTAGCAATGGCGCCTCAGCGAGTTGTTGAGACTCCACGCGTATTTATTGATCTGCACCGTGAGCAAGCCAATAGCAAGACTGTTATTGCTGAGCGGTTAAGCTCTGTGGTTAATAGCTGCCCCCGCTACAAGGTGTTCGCCTGAAACGGAGCTACCAGTGACTGTGCCCTTCGCTGCGGAAATTAATCTAATCCAAAATCAATATATTAGCGTATACACAGGCACAAGATAGCAGCTCTGCTCGATGGATAGACCACGGTTTTGCAAAAGCCTTCCGCCTGTTATGGGTATGGACTTGAACCGACGCTGGCGATTGCCTATGATGGCTCTTTAATTTATCCGTGGATTGCTATCGGGGCCCCTAGGCGCATAAGTCTAGGGACATAAGCCTTAGAACATAATCCTTGGGACATAACTCTTGGGGCACAGCCTTAGGCATATGGCCCTAACTGCCAGGGCGGCCTGTAGCGATGAAGAGCTACTGTAGATTAGTCAGTGAAATCACTAATAGAATCGCAACATGGGGCGCTCTAGTGCGTCGCAGCTATCACCACAAGTCACGCTACTGGCAAAAAATAAAGGAAATTGTAATGTCACCATCGCAGTCTTTGCGACGCTCAATGCCTTCAGAACTCGTTACTGAGCAGCCACTGTTTTCATCACCACTGCGAACGCCGCGACTCAATGGTGACAATGTTGAGGTCACCCGCCAGGCCATGGCCGAGTATTTTAATGCCAGCTGGGAGCGTTACGACAGCCTATTTGAAACCTTGGCCGATGATCGCGCCTTTTTTCAAAAATCGATATCACTGCGCCACCCACTCATTTTTTATTATGGCCACACCGCCACGTTTTTTATCAACAAGCTGGTGCTCGCCGGTTTAATTGAGCACCGTATTAATCCCGGTTTTGAGTCGATGTTTGCTATTGGTGTCGACGAGATGGGCTGGGACGACCTCGATGAAGCCAATTACGACTGGCCTACCGTCGCCGCGGTTAGCGACTACCGAGCCAAGGTTCGAGCATTGATCAACACACTCATTGAAACTGCCCCACTGACCCTGCCAATCAACTGGCAGCATCCCTGGTGGACAATTATCATGGGGATTGAGCACGAGCATATTCATCTTGAAACCTCTTCGGTATTAATTCGGCAGCAAAACATCGATTGGCTGCAATCAATGCCGCAATGGGCCCCAGACCGCGACAGCGGCGATGCGCCAAACAATGCGCTAGTGCCTATTCCTGCCGGCAGTGTGACCTTGGGCAAAAGCAATGACGACCCCTACTACGGCTGGGACAATGAGTACGGCAACCACCAAGCCGACATAGACAATTTTGAAGCCTCACGCTATTTAGTCAGCAACGGTGAATTTCTAGACTTTGTTAATGCCGGTGGTTATCAACAGTCCCAGTACTGGAGCGCGGAAGGCCAACAATGGTTAGATTTTGCCAAAGCCCGTCATCCGAGTTTTTGGATAGAGACCGCTGGCAGCTGGCAGCTGCGCCTGATGACCGACATTGTGGCCATGCCCTGGGACTGGCCAGCAGAAGTTAACTATCACGAGGCCAAAGCGTTTTGCCATTGGCTGGGAGAAAAAACCGGACAAACACTGCGCCTGCCCAGCGAAGACGAGTGGTACCGGCTATATGATTTTGCCGGCATTGAAGAATTAGTGCCCGGTGCAGCTGCCAGTGCCAACTTACACTTGGCCGATAGCGCCTCTTCCTGCCCGGTCAATCGTTACCCGCAAGGGGATTTGTTTGATGTAGTGGGCAATGTTTGGCAGTGGACTGAAACTGCTATATACCCCTTTAATGATTTTAAAGTACACCCGCTGTACGACGATTTCACCATGCCCACCTTTGACGGGCAGCACAATCTGTTCAAGGGCGGTTCCTGGATATCTTGTGGTAACGAAACCCGTCGCAGTGCCCGTTACGCCTTTAGAAAACATTTTTTCCAACATGCGGGATTCCGCTATGTACACGCAAAGGAGTTAGAAGAACCCATGGCATCCAATTACGAAACCGATAAGATGTTGTCTGAATACGCCGAATTCCACTTTGGCGATCGCTATTTTGACGTTGATAATTTTTCCAAGGCGCTGGCTGATTTGGCGCTAGGCGCCATGGGCGAGCAAACCAAGGGCCGCGCGTTAGACATCGGCTGTGCCGTGGGTCGCTCCAGTTTTGAACTGGCCGAACAGTTCGATCATGTAACCGGCATCGATTTTTCTGCCCGCCTGATTAATTTGGCGGTACAGTTACAAGATCAAGGTGTTATCCGCTACAGCATCGCTGACGAGGGCGAACTGGCCCATTATCACGAGCGCAAGCTCAGCGATTTTAGCGACCCGAAAAATGCGTTAAAAGTAGACTTTGCCCAAGGTGATGCCTGTAACTTAAAACCCCACTATACCGGCTACGATTTAGTGCTGGCGGCTAACTTAATTGATCGTCTGTATCAACCGTCGCTATTTTTGGGCACCATCCACGAACGTATGAATGTTGGTGGCGTGCTGTTAATTGCCTCGCCCTACACTTGGCTGGAAGAGCATACCAACAAAGAAGAATGGGTCGGCGGACGCAAAGTGGATGGCGAAAATGTCACCACCTTTGAAGGACTGAAGGCGATGTTAGAACCCCACTTTGATTTGATCCAAGAGCCGATATCAGTACCATTTGTTATTCGCGAAACCAGCCGCAAGTTCCAACACAGTCTGTCTGAAGCCACCTTATGGCGCTATCGCGGTTGAGCAGTCGCTTTGATGTGCCGGTGAACCGAGTGGGCACCGGCAGTTTAAAGTACGACGGTCGCAGCAGCCGCTTCGGCAGTGACGAGGTCACTCCTTTGTGGCTCGCAGATATGGATTTTGCCGTCCCCGAGGCGGTCACAGCGGCCTTAGTCGAACGAGCCGAACACCCCATTTATGGTTACAGCGAATACCCCGAGTCACTCTATCAATCTTTGCAGCAGTGGTTTGAGCGCCGGCACAACTGGCCGATAGCCCGAGACAGTATTGTTATCTGTCCGGGAATTATGTCATCTGTATACGCCACCATTACCGCGCTGACAGCACCCGGTGACAAAATCATCATTCAGCCACCGGTGTACCTACCGTTTTTTAGCGCGATACACGATACCGGCCGCACCCTAGTTGAAAACCCGCTACTGTTTGAGCACAATCACTACCGCATGGACTTAGAGCACTTAGAACGCTGCGCGCAAGATGGCGCTTCAGTGTTGTTGCTGTGCTCCCCACACAATCCGGTGAGCCGTGTATGGCAGCGAACTGAACTGGGAGCCCTGCTGGCAATCGTCAAACGCTACAACATGACTATCATTTCTGACGATATTCACGCCGATCTGGTGCTTGAACCCTACACCGCTGTCGCCACCTTGGACAATACCATTGCGGTCATCACCGCGCTCTCCCCCGGTAAGAGTTTTAATATGCCAGGCTTAAGCCTGACGGCACTGGTGGTGGACGATCCGCAGCAGCGCCAAGCGATAACAAAGGTCTACCAGCAGTGGCAGTCCAGTAATATGAACCCTTTTAGTATCTGTAGTTTTGAAGCCGCCTATAACGGTGGCGAAGCTTGGCTAGACGCATTATTACCCTACCTGCAAACGACCCAACGGGCGGTCGGCGAGTACCTGCTGGCGCATGTTCCCAATATTAAACTGGTGCGCAGTGAGGGAGCTTACCTTCTGTGGCTTGATTGCCGCGAACTGGCGATGAGTGATACCGCACTACAGCGCTTTTTTATCGAACAGGCACAGGTTGCCATGAGCCCCGGAGACCAGTACGGCACCGGCGGCTCAGGGTTTATGCGACTAAATATTGGCGCCCCCCGAGCACAAATACTAGCAGCAGTAGCGTCTATAGGCGCTGCTGTCGCAGGGCTGTAGTGCGGGATGTAGTGGGAGCTGTGGTACGAAATACAGTACCGCTGTAATAGGCCTGTAGTAGGCCTGTAGTACGAATATAGCTCGATGTAAAAATCGACAAGGCACTGCACTGAGATAAAACGCAATGTCGGCAAAGCCTAATAGCAGTAATAGTATTGCTCTGTAGCAACCGCTTAGGCTTCGCTCTCGCCAAGACAACACACTTTTGTTAGGCAGTGCATTTACGCCGTATTTTTAAATCCCCGTTCCTACGCATTTTTTTACGTACTGTTTTTCTGTGCTGTTTTTACGTGCTGTTTTTGGGTGCATTTTTACGTACTGTTCTTGCACGACGTGCTTAGGCTAAAGCCCTATGCGGGGGCCTTATTTAATGACCATATAGTATTTCTCTACGATGAAAAACGACCATCACTTATCAGTGCCTCAAAATCTGCTAAAACGGCTGCATTGCGCGCTAAATAAGCCTCTCGGGTCTCTGGGTCTGTGAATATATAAAATCTGTTCGCGACCACGCAATCCACCGCCCAGCTCGCTATAGCGTCTGGATCTTTGCCATTTTCAATCAGACTTTCCATACCGGCGTAACGCTTACCTTTAGCGGGCTGCTCGGTCGTCGTTTTTTGCGACGGTCGGTCGAACATGGCACTGTGAATACCGGTTTTTACATAACCGGGGCAAAGCACACTAACCCCTATATTGTCGCCGGCCACTTCAGCGCGCAACGATTCTGAATAGCCCACTACCGCAAACTTTGATGCCACATAGGGTGCAACGCCAGCTTGGCCGACAAGTCCGGCCATAGATGCGGTGTTAAGAAAGTGCCCGCCTTCGCCCTGTGCTTGTAAAATGGGCGTGAATACTTCAACGCCATGGGCTACCCCAATAACATTGATGTCGATAACCCAGCGCCAGTCTTCCATCGGAATGCGACCCGCTCTGCCGCCCATCGGCACACCGGCGTTGTTGACTACAATATGCACTTTTGCAAAGCGCTGCAGTGTCACTTGGGCCGCGGCTTTCATCGATTCTATATCGGTTACATCGCAAACCACTGATGCTACATCGGCGCCCATAGCCCGCAAACGATCTTCTGCCAGCGCCAAGTTTTCCGCATGCCTGTCTGCCAGCATAACTTTTGCCCCGCGCGCGGCAAATGTCTGAGCCAATGAATAACCAATACCGCTGGCTGCCCCAGTGATAAACGCCACCCTACCAGTGATTTCTGTCATAACTTTTTATCCTTTGTGCGGATCCAGCGTATCGCTGAACGCGTCAATCTAAGTTCCGAAAACTCTACTAGCGAACCCGGTTATTGTTGAACGGCGTTGCTGATCTAAACTTGCTGCTCTCAACTTGTCGATCTCAGCTTGTCGATCTCAGCTTGTTGATCAGAGCTTATCGGTCGCGACCTCTTGATCTCAATCTGCTGACCTCGAACTGCTGATCGCCAGCTACAGCCTTGCAAGATGCTCTTGCACAAACTCCATCCGGTCTTTACCCCAGTAGAGCTCATCGCCAATGATGATAGACGGCACACCAAAAACGCCTTTGTCTAGCGCCTTGTTGGTTGAATCAATAAGTGCCTGACGCACAGTATCGCTTTCTGAACGCTGCTCGAACGCTTGCGGGTCAACGCCCAGAGACGATGCAATCTCACGCAAGGTTTTGTAGTCGCCAATACTGCCATCGCCACGCTCCCAATAGGCAGCAAATATTTCCTCAATAAAGTCGGCTTCTTTGCCCCACTGTCGCATCGCGATGGCACCACGTAGGGCGCGACTAGTCTTGATAGGAAACGCTGCTGGCACACTAAAAGGCAGCTCATATTTTTTCGCCCAGCGCATAAGATCGTCACCGCGATTACGCAATTTTGCCGGTAGTTCGTCCATCAAAACATAATTGTTAGATTGAAAAACATGACCCACATTAAATGCATGCCAGTGAATTTTTGCACCGTATTGCTGCGCAATGGGTTTTATAAGTTTGATCGCAAAATAAGAATTGGTCGAGCCAAGGTCCCAATACAAATCAATTCTCGGAACCATTACTTTTAACCTCCAACTAATTATTGTTATCAAATTAACGTCGAAAAAGGTCGATAACATTACACTATTGCCAAACCCATGTCCGTTTTCATAACGTACCGAATAAAAACCTGCCGGGACTAACGGTTATGGTCATCATCTACAGACTATCCAATTTCAGCCAACTTGTTTCTGAAGCACTCTCACTTTGGCTACTGCAGAGCGGATATCGACTGAAACCTGAATGTTGAGCCACTATCGAACCGTGACTGAACCGTGGCTGAACTGTTATGAGCTGTGACTGAATCGTGGCTGAACTGTTATTGATTTGTAACTGAACCGTGACTGACCGATAGCAGAGCATTCACAGCAATCAGAGCGTTGCCAATAGCCTGCCTTTTATTGTAAATTAGAAGGTGGGTATACTT
The DNA here is from genome assembly GCA_047623385.1 of Paraglaciecola psychrophila. Classification (GTDB taxonomy): domain Bacteria; phylum Pseudomonadota; class Gammaproteobacteria; order Pseudomonadales; family Dasaniaceae; genus Oceanicoccus. The sequence continues at coordinate 6,654 of JBLHLU010000011.1, read as the reverse complement.
CCTGCCTATAGCCTATTGACCCAGGAGACATCATGTCAGCCAGCACTCACAATACCTCACCCACCCTTCCCGGCCGTCTCGGCGCCCCTGACATGGACATCAAAGACGACCCCCGGGCCGATCCGCGAATGATCGCAGCGATGACCATGCTCGGCATGGAGGTCAAGCCAGCACCGACGCCGGTCACCGCCGCCACCCCGATCGAGGGGCTGCTCGCATACTGCGACGAGGCGGAACTGGGATTCGACGCAATCGGCGGCATGCTCACTGCGAACACCCCTGCTACCTCCGGTGTGACATCGCGGACCGAGACCATCACCGGGGTCGACGGCAACTCGATCGACCTGTACCTGCATCGTCCTGACGACGCTGTTGGACCGCTGCCCTGCATCGTCCATACCCACGGCGGTGGCATGGCCATCCTCAAGGCGTCGAACCCGAACTACGTGAAATGGCGTGATGATCTGGCAGCGAGCGGTATGGTGGTAATCGGCGTCGAGTTCCGCAACGCGGCGGGCGCGCTAGGACCCCACCCCTTCCCCGCCGGACTGAACGACTGTGCCAGCGCGGTACAGTGGGCTATCGCCAATCGAGACTCCCTCGGGATCTCAAAGGTAGTGGTGTCAGGTGAGTCGGGCGGCGGCAACTTGGCCATCGCCACAACACTCAAGGCCAAGCAAGACGGCTGGCTCGACGACATCGCCGGTGTTTACGCCCAGTGCCCCTACGTTTTCGGTGACTACGCCAACCCCATCGCTGAGCTCGCCTCACTGACCGAGAACAACGGCTACTTCCTCGACGTGGAGAATATGGGAGCACTCGCTGTAACCTACACCACACCGGGCACGGCAGACATGAGCAACCCACTGGCGTGGCCAATGCATGCCGACTCATCGGATCTCGATGGCCTGCCGCCACACGTTATCTCGGTCAACCAACTCGACCCACTACGCGACGAAGGGCTGGTGTTCTACCGTATGCTACTCGACGCTGGAGTGAGTGCCGTGAGCCGCACCGTAAACGGCACTTGCCATGCCGGTGACTGCCTGTTCTTAGATGCGATGCCCGACGTATGGAAGGCTACAATCCGCGACATCAAGGGCTTCGCCGACTCGCTCTAAGGTCGATCAGACCTGCGGCACAGTAAAGATGTGAGGGGCGTGCAAGTTCATGTTACTGCAAAGTAATTAACACCGCTGATCAGAGCCTTCTTGGCTCTGATTTTTTTTGCTTTTTGACTGCTAATGGCCCGTTGATGACTACCGCTTCTTATTGACACTGAGATATCTTCGCTCGGTTTGATCCCGGGCTATTGTAGATTTAATAACAGGCCTTACAGTGCCCACGTTAGCTACATTGACGGGGCTCAATAATATCAAAAAGGGTTGTTAGCTTATCGATGGTTTAGCTACAAGCGGACATTAGTAGTGCCTTTGCATCGGCGGTTTAACAGAGCGTGGAGCAAGCCCGGTACAAGCCCGGTACAAGCGGTACCAAAAACCAGAGTTTGCCAACAGCACAACTTTGTTGGCTGTACATTACACTGATAGAGCATTTTGGGCGCTAAACTCTGTGCCGAAATCTCCCGTATTACTAACAGCTTGTTACTAACACCTTATAACTAACACCTTTACGCTTTACCACCATGACTTTACGTTCACAGCCCGCTGCCGAATTACCCACAGCTCCTTTGGCAACAACAAACAGCTGATCTGATGGTGAAACCTGTGAGGCGCGAACAACGACTCACTGTACTTTGGCCTACAAAATAGCTTGTTAGATAAAAGTAAGCCAACCCATACCATGAGCGTACTTAACTAACATACCGGTACACATTAGTACCACTATAATTCTTAAATAGTCGGGGTTAACTTTAAAAAGTAAGTGGGAACCCAACCACGCGCCAATAACCTGCCCTAACATCATAGATATTCCAACTACCCAGACAACTTGTCCTGCCGCCACAAAGACAATTAGCGACGCTATGTTGGTTGAAAAATTAAGCGATTTAGCTATCGCCGTTGCCGGTACTATTTCATGACCCTTGCAAGAAACACCCGCCAACGCAAAAAATGAACCGGTGCCCGGGCCAAACATACCGTCATACACGCCAATTGAAGGAATAACAACATTTTTATACTTATGATCTGACACTTGCGTTTTATCAGCAGATTTTTTTAATTTGGGTGAAATTAAAAAATACACTGCAATAAATGAAAGAACAATAGGAATCACAAAAGACAAAATATCGGTATCAATAAATTGCACGATAATTGTACCCACTACAGAACCAACAAAGGCAGACTTCATCAGTGGCTTATTTTCAGCTAAGTTGATTTTCTTCCTTCTAATTAGGAGATACGTTGCTGTGGCCGTTCCCATGCTGCCTTGTAACTTATTGGTGCCTAGTGCCGCCAAGGGCGGCATACCACTCAAAATTAGAGCGGGTATAGAAATCAACCCGCCACCACCGGCCAGCGTATCTAATAACCCAGCAAAAATTGCTACGGCAAATAAAATCGACAACAACTCTATTGAAAAACTTGCAAACTCCATGTAACTATCCTTCTCTTCTAATGCCTTTGGCACAGGCGAGGCGTTAGCGACGTCCAGACCACAGGTCAATTGTGCCCAAAATTGTTAATTTTCGTAGTCACTCGGAACTATAGAGTAACACTTTGCTGGTAAGGATTTTCCGTTGAAATATAGCTTATTCCGAAAAACGCCTTCGTATTTTCCGCCCAACTTACACGCAACAGCATTGCTAGCTTCATTGTCAGTCAGTATATGAATTTCTATACGCTGAAAGCCAAGCTCTTCAAATGCAAATGCAGTTACTTGGCGAGCAGATTGAGTACCCACGCCTTGGTTAATTGCAGACTTTCTTATCCAATACCCGAGATTGCCTGTCTTGTGCTGAGGTACTATTTGATTGATTCCGACTGTACCAAGAATTTTAAACGTCTTCGCATCCTCGATAACAAATCGGTAATCGGTTCCCGCTGCCCAAGTTTCAGCTGCTGACTTCACCCACTGTGTAGCGTCGCAGAAGCTGTAGTCTGGTGTGCACCAAGGTAGCCACTTTGAAAGGTGTTCGACTGACTCCAGAACGGCTTATTGAAACTCCTTAGCATCACTACCTCTAAATTTTCGAATATTTATTGGCACCACGTTTTCTCTTCCAGTTAGCGCTAAATGAGTCGGTATTTTAGCCGTGAAACAACACGTTAAGATGGCCCACTGGTAGGGCTTGTTATAACTGCCTCGATTGTGACATATGGCTACAATCGAGGCAATATGCAGCAACGCAGCCTGACAACAGCAAGCGTACGATTGGCGCAGCATCGTACTAACAACGTGACAATTATGGCGAAAGCCTTGCACCGAACACCACCCAAACAGATCGAAAACGAGGAGAAAGTGGTTGAAATTATGGCAGATAACCCAGATGTGCCTTACAAAATTGTAAAGCAGACAATATTTCCGAAGACGAACAAGAAGTGGAAAAACTGAAAAACGATAACTTTATTTCAAAGCAAGAGTTTTTTTCAGCCGTTGACTTTGAAAAAATCCCGTAAAAAATCAGACTGGTTCAGAAGGAGAAGTGACTGGGACTGGCGAGAAGACAACGGCCAAGCCGACTTTGGCGCGAAGAAAATAAGCAGCTTGGTGTTTGGGTATGCAGGTTTTTCAGATGAATAAGCAGCTTACATTATGCGAATACAGTTTTGATGATGTAACTTTAGACGTAATAATACCTACCCCCCAAAATACGTTTAACCGCGATACCAAGCAACGCATATAGAGCTACCACGCAAAGCTAAACTGCGCAGCGTACTATTAGTAATTTTTTTAAAAAAATTCGGCAGCTTGAGACGTCAGGTTACAGCTTTTTAGCCCTCGGTGATATGCAACTTATTAAAGCCGATATTTAGTTCACCCTGAACAAACACCCCAACCCTATTAATAGGAAAGTCTCTGAAATTGAACTTACCAATTAGTCTATTGCCAGCAAAATAGGATATAACACCGTCTGTATATCTAATTATTTGCGTCGCTTTAATGGATTCTTCACCTAAATCAACATCGAGTTCCACAAGCTCTGTGTAAGCTGAGCCGTTACTTTTTCGCTGCACAGAGGCCGAGCTATTTCTTGCAAGATTAAAACGAATAATATTATTTGAGTCTCCGTATAGCAGTATGCCAAAAAATGCATCTTTGCGTCCGTCTACCCACTTACTCTCAAGAACTAGATCATACTCAAGCATCGGGTGAGAAATAGGGACCGTGGAATAGGCATAACCGTCTGAGCTGTTATTGATGTAATAATAACCAGAGTCGAATACATTTTTGTATGATGCATCTTTAACCCACCGAGCCTCCGTGCCATCAAACTCTTCTTTTAGAATATAACTTTTTCCGTCAGGCGATACGGTTATTTGTAGCTTTTCTGCTTCTACTTTTGCCAATCGGTTTTCTAATAATTCTATGCGCTTACTTAATCCGTCAATTCTAGTATTGTTTGGCTGCACTAGTCTTATATCGGTCAAATTAAAGGTACTAAACCCAGCTATTATTGCTGCTGCAATAATAGGAGCACTGGTATCTTTTAACGATTTTAAGACCTTATTGAACCAATCGATAGAATGGCCTTTTATTTTTGATAATTTCATTATTGCTCCACTATAGTTGGTCTGTAGCCTTACTATAGCTCACCTATAGCTCACCCATAGCTCAACTAGAGACTCATTACAATTTCACTATAGTTTCATTACAGCTACCAAGAAAAAATTCCGTTGTAGCTGAGGCATCAAACATCATACTGGTGAAGCCGGCAGATTTTTTGGGATTACATGGTCGTAGTCTTACCAAACCCAAGGGCTTTGACTTGCCAAGGGTCATGCCATTACTCCTATAACCAGTAAAGACGTCAACGAAAGCATACTTACAGTAAATACAACCGGCCCTAGCACCTTTAGCTTACTGTAATAAAATACCGTATATGCTGACCTCGAAAGAAAATGCGCATGCCGCATAACCCGCATAGCTTGTAGGTGCCTTTGAAAATATGCAAATGATTGCCGCTAAAATAGAAAACTCGATGCTTTTATTCGTATTGGCAACAGTGCGATCTACTCGAAATAATAAGTCATTATGGTCTGAGGTCACTGCTGCACGTGGGTGAACTTTGTTCGTATGCCTAGGACACCGGCACGGTAATTTGAATAACCATCAGCAGAACCATTGAGGCGCTAGCGTATGTTGTGTATTCATGTATTCGCGCGATTTTCATATGATTCACTAACACCGCAAACACGGACTGGTAGAAATAGCGGGTAATTACCTAAGCAATGTGAGCGACACTTTTAACTCTCCGATGACTTTCCTTGTTGTATTAATTTTTTAATAAGCCATCGGCATGAGAATAACGTCGCCATCCTGTCAACAAAGCTGATCGCATTCGCCACCTCATCTTCTGCCTTAACCTATACATTGATAGCTCGTACCGCAGTCATTATTGGTTGCTCTGATGACAGCTTCGCAGAAACCGCCATCCCCCGCTATCTGCCAATACCTTTGTTTTGTAGGATCGAATCATCAAAGGGTTGCTCACCTTGTGTAGCGCAAACAATAGTTGGACAGCTCGCTAGAATACCCGCAGCGAGAGTACCGACGCCGCCGAGGTGAACAACAGCCGCAGATTGTGGAAACAGCCAATCCTGCGGGCAGGACTCGATCTCGAAGGTATTTTTTTGCACCCATGCGTGAGGGTGCCGGCCCTAGTCGGTCGACGTATCGGGAAATTCGCGAGTCTGGCCCGCCTAACAGCTCGCCTCTAATCCCGGCAAGCTGGGGGAAGACACAGACCTCAGAATCGCTGGCCGACATACTGAGCCCAGTTATGTCTGAACTGGCTGAGGCAACTATTAGATGCCTGAGGCATATTGCCTACTGCAATGACCGTCTAATTCAGCAAAGCGCGCTACAGAAACTGTGGTAGTGAAGTCGCTGCAAGGGTGCGTTTTAATTCAGGCGATATTACCACCGACTTGCGCGCGTCCAGATCGATACAGATACCGACAGAATCAACAATAGCAAGCAGCTGCCCTGACCCTTTGACAAACATCCAGCGACGGGTATAGCGCCACTTTTCGCCCATCGATAGATTTGCGCCCATTGAGATAACAACATCATCAACAGCCGGTCGGTGAAATCGAAACGATCGCGTTTCTAACATCGCCCAACTGAGGCGGCGGCCCTGATCATCGGCTAGTGCCGGTTGGCCCATAGCGGTGAGATTTTCTCCGGGTTGTGGGCGGTGCAATACCGACATAAGGTCGACGTCTTCTTGCAATCGCCCCTGTGCATCACACTCTTGCGCTAAAACAATAACCTCGCGCCGACCGCTCATCATATCGAGCACTGGACCTTCATCAATGATGGCTTCAATTTCTTCAAAGCTGACAGCCTTGACCGGCTTGTGGTTTAAGGTACGGGGCGCGCCATGAGCCGGTATTGCAATAAAGTGCTCAGGCCGCTGACTTAGCTGTGCTCGCTGTTGATCACTGACCAGCCGTCCGCTTGAGTCCACAATATGCATGGATACAACAAAGCTAGCCGCAAGGGTTTTTGAATCGGGGTTTCTTATTTCAA
>JBLHLU010000010.1:0-29724 GCA_047623385.1 Paraglaciecola psychrophila | reverse complement strand
CACCAAGCCGTCGCCGGTGGTAGTCACATCGGCACAGATAATGTGCCCTGAATTTTCACCACCGAGTAGCCAACCCTTGGTTTTCATCATTTCATTAACATAGCGGTCGCCAACATTGGCGCGGTCAAAAGGCACACCCAGCTCACCTAGAGCTAACTCAAAACCCAGATTCGACATTAAAGTGCCAACCACGCCACTGCAACCACCGGTAGTACGCAACTGGTCCCGGGCGATGATGTAGAGCAACTCGTCACCGTCAATCAACACGCCATTTTTATCGACAAATGCGAGGCGGTCACCATCACCATCAAAGGCAATACCCAGATCAGCCCCCTGCTCCACCACCGTCTGCTGCAGTAATTGTGGATTGGTCGAGCCCACTCCGTCGTTAATGTTAGTGCCGTTGGGGCTGGCACCTATCACCACCAACTCGGCACCTAATTCTTCAAATACCGCCGGCGCCACGTGGTAGGTCGCACCGTGGGCGCAGTCGACTACAATTTTTAAACCGCGCAAACTAAAGGATGAGGGCACGGTACTTTTGCAGAATTCAATATAGCGACCGGCGGCATCATTGATACGAGTCACTTTGCCCAGTCCAGAAGAATCAGCGGTGGTCATAGGCTGAGATAGTTGCCGCTCAATTTCATACTCGATGTGGTCCGGCAACTTATCGCCGTCGCCGGAAAAAAACTTGATACCGTTGTCTTGATAAGGATTGTGAGAGGCGCTGATAACGATGCCCGCCTGGGCGTGAAAGGTTCTGGTAAGATAGGCAATTGCTGGCGTCGGCATCGGCCCTAGCATACACACGTCGACACCGGCGGCGACCAACCCAGCCTCCAGCGCTGACTCAAACATATAGCCCGAAATACGCGTATCTTTACCAATGATAAGTTTACTGCGCCCCTCTCTAGCGAATACCTTGCCTGCAGCCCAACCCAACTTCAATACGAACTCAGGATTGATATGCCCGGCACCTACTCGCCCTCTAATGCCATCGGTACCAAAGTATTGTCTCGCCATGTGTATTTCCTCGTTAGGGGTCTTAGTTCAGCGCTTCCGGCGCTGACTCGGCTAGTACCGCAGCAGCCATAGCCACTGCATCCACCGTCTGTTGAATATCGTGTGCACGAATAATAGTCGCCCCTCGATCAACTGCAAGTACTGCCAGCGATAAACTTCCCGCTAGCCGGTCTTCTACCTCCCGCCCCAACACCCGACCAATGATCGACTTGCGGGACAGACCTACCAGCAGCGGATACCCCAACGCCCGCAACTGAGGCAATCTGTTAAGCAGTGACAAATTGTGCTCGGCAGACTTGCCAAAACCGAAGCCCGGGTCCAACAGCAATTGGCTGCCGTCAAAACCCGCCTCCTTGCAACAGCGGACTCTATCGAGCAAGTAAGCACTCACATTCTCGACAACGTCGCTATAGCTAGGTGCCAACTGCATGGTCTGGGGGCGCCCCTGCATATGCATAAGACACACCGGCAACCCGGTGGCGGCGGCGGCCTTTAGTGCCCCGCTACGCTCAAGCGCCCGCACATCATTGATTAGCCCGGCACCGACCGCCGCCGCAGCGGTAATAACCTCTGCACTGCTGGTATCGACAGAAATGATAGTATCGAAACGCGCGGCAATAGCCGCCACCGCGGGAATTACCCGATCCAACTCTTGCTGAACACTGATCGGCGTCGCCCCCGGTCGAGTTGACTCGCCGCCGACATCAATAATGACAGCGCCCTCAGCGAGCATCTGAGCACAGCGAGGCAGCACTTTGTCGAGGCTGAGACAGCCGTCCACCAGCAAGTCACCGCCGTCGGAAAATGAGTCTGGAGTAGTATTGAGCACCCCCATAACACGGGGTAGAGAAAGGTCCAGGGCTCGACTGCCGCAGTGCAGCAATCGGGGCCCCGGAGGGGAAGGGTTTACAGCGTTACCGGTCATCGCAGCGTATTAATGCTCGCCGGCGGGGCCACCGATATTGGGGTCTCGGCTGTCAGTTTTAGAATCGGGATTAGACTCGGCATCGGTGTCAGACTCGCTGCTGGCAACTGTATCGCCACCACCGGTCTCGTCACCACCGGCACTGTCATCACTCCAGTTCGAGGGCGCACCGGGCTCGCGACCCGCCATAATCTCTTCAATTTGCGCCGCGTCTATAGTCTCGTAGGTCATCAGGGCATCGGCCATCGCGTCCAGCTTATCCCGATTCTCGGTCAATATAACGGTGGCGCGGGCATAACATTCGTCCGAGATGCGGCGCACTTCTTTATCAATTTTTTGAGCGGTGTCAGCAGAAATACTTTTACTTTGGGTACCGGCGGAACGCCCCAAAAACACTTCTTCTTGGGCCTCGTCATACATCAATGGCCCCAACTCCTCCGATAAACCCCACTTGGTGACCATACTGCGAGCAATGTCACTTGCACGCTGGATATCATTGGAGGCACCGGTGGTAACACCGTCTGGACCTAGCGTCAGCTCTTCGGCGATACGACCGCCATACAGCGAACAGATTTGACTCAATATATGGCGCCGACTAAGACTATAGCGGTCTTCCTCGGGTAAAAACATGGTGACACCCAAAGCTCGGCCCCGGGGAATAATACTGACCTTGTAAACCGGATCATGTTCAGGCACCAGTCGTCCAACAATCGCGTGACCCGCTTCGTGGAAAGCCGTATTGCGCTTCTCCGCCTCAGACATGACCATTGATTTACGCTCCGCGCCCATCATGATTTTGTCTTTGGCCAATTCGAACTGTTCCATATCGACGGTGCGTGAGTTGGAGCGAGCACTGAACAGCGCCGCTTCGTTCACTAGGTTAGCCAAGTCAGCACCGGAGAATCCAGGAGTACCACGAGCAATCAGCGAGGGGTCGACTTTGTCACCCAAGGGCACTTTACGCATATGTACTTTAAGTATTTGTTCACGGCCGCGAATATCAGGCAGCCCGACTACCACCTGACGGTCAAAACGTCCGGGACGCAGCAGTGCTGGGTCGAGTACATCGGGCCGGTTAGTAGCGGCGATAACAATAACACCGTCGTTGCCGTCAAAGCCGTCCATCTCAACGAGCAACTGGTTTAGCGTCTGCTCGCGCTCGTCATGACCGCCACCTAAGCCAGCGCCACGATGGCGACCGACCGCGTCGATTTCGTCGATAAAAATAATACAGGGCGCCTGCTTCTTCGCCTGCTCAAACATATCCCTTACCCGAGAAGCACCTACGCCGACAAACATCTCCACAAAATCAGAACCGGAGATAGAAAAAAACGGCACCTTGGCCTCACCAGCAATAGCTTTGGCCAGCAGTGTTTTACCGGTACCGGGCTGCCCAACCATTAATACGCCGCGTGGAATGCGACCGCCGAGCTTCTGAAATTTACCTGGATCGCTGAGGAACTCGACTAGCTCTTTAACATCTTCTTTGGCCTCATCAACACCAGCCACATCGGCAAAAGTGGTCTTGATTTGATCTTCACCCATGAGCTTAGCTTTACTCTTACCAAAACTCATCGGGCCGCCCTTACCACCGGCGCCGCCCTGCATCTGCCGCATAAAAAACATAAACACAGCAATAATGATCAATATAGGCAGACAAGCTAGTAATAACTGCGTCCAGAAACTCTGCTGTTCAGGCTTGCGACCCTCAACCTCTACCCGGTGATCCAACAAGTCGTCGATCAGTTTTGGGTCATCCAACAGTGGGCGCACGGTCTCGAAGGTTGTATTGTCGTGACGCTGGCCGGTTATCGTCAAGCCCTCAATCACCACGCGACTAACACGGTCTTGCTGCACCTCTTCAATAAACGACGAATAATTGAGGCTCTCCTTACTCGGAGGCGCATTAAAATTGCTGAACACACTCAATAACACCGCAGCGATCACTAACCACAATAATAAGTTTTTTGCCAAATCGTTCAAAAAAATACCCTCAATAGCCATCGGTTGGCCGGCCAAACAATATCGCAAGCGAGATCGACCGATGACTGTACCAATTCTGTTATGTGCACTCTACTACAGTTCGCAGGTGCGCTCCATTTTCATCTGTGCTTAACATCACCCATTTGCCGTAGGCAAAAAGACTATTTTCCAGCGCCTTACCCACTAACTGCACAGCAGCTAGCGCTTCAAACCCTTACCTACTTGATAGACTTCACGAGAGCGAGGCCGTGAAGCCGCCGGCTTTCGAGATTGTACCGTTGCAAAATGACCGCGCATGTCGCGCAGCAGCGGCTCAAAACCCTCACCTTGAAACACTTTGGCGACAAAATTGCCACCGGGTTTTAAGATCTCCTTGGCCATGTCCAAAGCCAATTCTACCAAATACATAGACTGCGGTTGATCTACCGCAGCTACTCCACTCATGTTTGGGGCCATATCAGAAATTACAAGGTCTACTGGCCTACCATCGATTAATTTCATGATAGTCTCAAACACCGAAGCTTCGGTAAAGTCTCCCTGCACAAACTCGACCCCCGCCAACGGATCCATCGGCAGAATGTCTGAGGCGATAACTCGACCGCGATCACCGACTAATTCGACTGCTACCTGAGACCAACCGCCGGGCGCACTGCCCAGATCAAGCACGGTCATACCGGGACGAAACAACTTGTCTCGCTCGTTAAGCTCCAACAATTTGTAACAGGCGCGGGAACGATAACCCTCGAGCTGTGCGCGTTTGACGTACATATCGTCAAAGTGCTCTTTCAGCCAACTTTTACTGGTACTGCCTTTTTTGGCCATAAGCCACTAACCCTTATTCATCTCAAGATCCGGCCAATCGCCCGGGGCGCATAGTATACGCGATCATTTTGCTACCGATATGCTGCAACAGCCGCTACAATGCATCTTTTCTGCGCCGATCTAGGCCAGCATCTCACCACACAAGCGGCTATAAGCATCATGGAACTCTCCAACAGTAAGAAAAAACACCTGCGTACCATCGGCCACAGCCTAAACCCGGTAGTGATGATCGCAGAGAAAGGCATCACCGAAGCTGTGGCCAAAGAGCTGGAGCGCGCACTGAACGACCACGAATTGATTAAAATTAAGATCAACATCAACGACCCCGCTGCCCGTAAAGCTATTGTCGCAGAACTGTGCCTTGCGCACCGCGCCACTGCCATACAGGCTATTGGCAAGGTCGCCCTACTGCTGCGCCACGCCAAAGAGCCAAAAGAAAAGCTGTCCAATTTGCGCAGACCCAGCTAGACCAGCGCTAACTCGCAACGACACTGGAGTAATCCAGCTAAAATCCCCGTCGATCAGGACAAAGACGTTAAACCTGATTGAGTCGGGAAAAATGCGCCGACAGCGAATAACCCAACTTTTTTGACAACGCCTTGGCGGCACTTTTTTGACCGCTGGCACTGCCGCTAAAGCGCTGTTTTCCGGCCAGCACCACCCAATTACCCTCCGCTGTACCACAAACCCTAACATCGGTAAAATGTTGTTGCAGCGACTCTATCATAGCGTCCTCGGCCCGATGCTGGCGCCAGCAATTGAGAACTAGCCAGCCCTGATCTTTTAGCAATTCGGCGCAGCGCTCGATAAACCAGGGCTGGACCTGCTGCCTATCCAAACCTTGCGCGCAGTATATATCACTGAATATCACATCAGCCTTGCCGTGCTCACGCTGCAGGAAGTCTCCGACATCCTCGGTATAGACCGTCATGCGTTTGCTGCGAGGCAGTTGAAAAAAGCGGTGGGCTAAGTCGACCACCGCCTGGCGCAGCTCCACCACCCGCAGTTTCAGCCCCGGAAAATGGTGGTGCAACGTGCTCGCTAAACAGCCGCCGCCGAGACCGAAAAGTATAATCTTTTGTGGCTGGCAAAATAGTAACACCAACAACATCGCTTGGGTGTAATCGTGCTGCAATTGCACGGGTTCAGATTTCAGCTGACAGCTCTGCTCGTCATCCTCAGCAAATGCGAGAAAACGCTTATTGCCGTCGTCTACAACCTTAATCAAGCCATATTCGTCGTAGCTGCGATACAGCTCTTTGCCGATATCACTCACTCTGTCCTCCCGACGCCTAGGCGACCTGCTCGCTTGGTAAAAACGTCATAGTGCACTGATAACAGCCCTCTTCAACATTGACGATAGCGGCACTAAAGAACGTACTGTCTCGCAACTGCTGCAGCTATCGCCACAACGTCACCTCTGCAAGCAAAGCCACAGCAGCGGGACCGCCAACCCCTTCCCGGCCCAACATGGGGCTGCAGCAGGGCAGCATGCCTTCGACAGATCTGTGCCGGCCTGCAACTAACATCACAGCCGCACTCATACTGTATCACTGCAACTCACAAGCCAATAAAAGCGCCAATGACAATGCCTGTGAAGACCGCCTTGTTCAAAATAGGGCACCCAAAAACCATCCACAAAAGCGCCGGGGTTGATTTTTATTGTCGAAAGAAAGCACTTCAGACTCAACGCCAATACCCTTACAGCCGACGTAGATACACATCGGAAATTGCGTGCTTAATATTCTTGCGCAAGATTAAATGCGCGCGCTCCCGAGTCGGCAGAATATTGCTGCGCAGATTCTCCTCGTTAATCGAGCGCCATATATGCCGGGCAAACTCGACGGCTTGCTCTTCTGATATTTTCGCTAGCCGGTGGAAAAAGGCATCGGGGTCGCGAAAGGCAGTTTCTCGCAAATTTAATAGACGCTCGATATACCACTGCTCTATATCACTGGCGTCGGCATCGAGGTAAATCGAAAAATCAAAATAGTCCGACACCGCCGCGGTCGAGTCGCTACCCTGCTGCAAGCGAGGTACCTGCAATACATTGAGCCCCTCGACAATAAGAATGTCAGGCTGATCGGTAATATTGACCTCATCGGGCACAATATCGTAAATTTGATGCGAATAAACCGGCGCCTCGACATTGCGTTTACCCGACTTAACCGCCTGTAAAAACGCCAGTAATCGGCGTTGATCGAAGCTCTCAGGAAAGCCCTTGCGCTCCATCAAATCGCGCTCAGTCAATACCTTGTTACTGTACAAAAAGCCGTCGGTGGTCACCAGATCCACCTTCGGGTGGTTGGGCCAGCGCGCCAATAGCGCTTGTAGAATTCTCGCGGTGGTACTCTTACCCACCGCAACACTGCCTGCCAATCCAATAATATAGGGCACCTTGGGCTGCAGCCGACCCAAAAACGTCGATGTCACCCGATGTAAATCTTGAGTGGCCCCAACATAGAGATTGAGCAGGCGCGACAGCGGCAGGTAAATCATGCTGACTTCGTCCAGCGAAATCACTTCACCGCGCCCGCGCATGGCAGCAAGCTCCTCTTCGGAGATACCAATTGGCGTATCGGCGCGCAGCCGGGCCCACTGCTCGGCATTAAAATGCCGATAGGCTTCTAGGTTCAGTTCGTTGCTGTGCTGCATATTAGCTCCATTTTAAGACGCTATAGAATAATGATCTAAGGATCAAAAAGCCACAGGCACTGAACCTGCAATACTGGCATAATAGCGCACTGACCAGAGGACATAGCCATGAGTATCGAAGACGATTTATTGCAGCGCGCCGACTCGAGTTGCGAACTGTGCAATGCCGACAAATCACTGGCTGTTTACGGTGTGGCACCGTTCGCCGAAGCCTCAGCCGACAGCAGTGTGCTGTTGTGTGAAATCTGTCGCCAGCAAATAGCGCAGCCCGAGGCGGTTGATGCCAGACATTGGCGGGTATTGAGCGACACCATGTGGAGCACGGTGCCCGCCGTACAGGTTATGGCCTGGCGACAGCTAACACTGCTCTCCAGCGAAAGCTGGGCTCAGGACTTACTGGACATGCTGTACCTCGAAGAAGAAGTACTGGCTTGGGCTGAAGCGGGCTTAGAGTCTGACGAAAGCGACGCTGATGCCACCGTGGACAGTAATGGCGCCATACTCCAGGCTGGAGATACAGTCACCCTAATCAAGGATCTGGCAGTGAAAGGGGCTGGCTTTACCGCCAAGCGCGGCACCGCCGTTAGAGGTATATCGCTGACTTCAGATCCCAGTCAAATAGAGGGCCGAGTCAACGGCACCCGCATTGTATTGCTGACCCAGTACCTGAAAAAGTCTAACTAATTAACAGCCATTGCGCACCACTGAAAGCCAGATATTAACAATGTAAATCAACATGTTAGAGTAAAAATATTGCAGATCAATACTGCTATACCAATACCCTAAGTTAGCCGCCATCGCACTGCAACATCAACAGCCAAACTTCAAAGCAGGGCACCTAACCGTTAGTCAACACTGGCCAATTGCTCACGCATTGCGTCGATTGCCTGGCGATAGTCCGGCTTGTTAAAAATCGCCGAACCGGCTACAAAAGTATCTGCACCCGCGGCGGCGATAGCGGCAATATTGTCCGCCGTCACACCACCGTCTATTTCCAAGCGAATATCTTCACCACTGGCGTCAATAAGCGCGCGAACCTCAGCCAGTTTTTGCAGCGTCGAAGGAATAAATTTCTGTCCACCAAAACCGGGGTTAACCGACATTAGCAAAATCATATCGAGCCGGTGCATCACATGTTTTAACGATTCTACTCCCACCGCCGGGTTGAGCACTAGTCCAGCTTTGCAACCGGCGTCGCGTATCATCGCAAGCGAGCGATCCACATGGGTAGACGCATCGGGGTGAAAGGTGATGAAGCTGGCGCCGGCCTCAGCGAAGCTGGTAATCAGCGTATCGACCGGACTAACCATTAAGTGCACGTCGATAGGTGCGGTAACACCATGGTCGCGCAGCGCCTTACAGACCATTGGGCCAATAGTTAGATTGGGCACATAGTGGTTGTCCATAACATCAAAGTGCACGATGTCGGCGCCGGCTGCCAATACTGCGTCAACCTCCTCGCCGAGACGGGCGAAATTGGCAGACAGTATAGACGGTGCAATTAAATAGTCAGACATAGGGTTTCCCATTAAAGTTAGTGGACTTTTGATCGGCAATAGTAATCAATAGTCTTTGGTACTCAGCCTCGGGCCTAGCTGCGGATCGATTGCTAACACCATTATCTTTTGCTACTGATAATTGACCTATTCTACTAAAAAGACCGGCGGGAATCAGCAGCTAATGTTGAAAACGACTTCAGGAACCACGGCGCTAGCAACAGCTCGGCGTTTTTGTTTGGGTTTTACCTGCTGCCTACTACTCAATAGTGGCAGCAGTGCACAGGCTCAGCAGGGCACCCCAGCACCAAGTGACACCGAACCGGCAGCGACAGGCCAGCAGCCGCAGCAAAGGGCGGTAGGCAACAAGCTGTCCGGCGAGACAATCGGCAGCGAGCTGCGCAAGCAGCAGCACAGGCTCAGTGCCGGCGGCCAGCTATTTAGTGCCTATTATATTGATCAGGTGGCATTGGAGGCCCGCGGCGCAGTCTTGTTAATACCCGACTTACAACATGGCCCCACTAGCACTAGCATTGTCAACTCGCTGCGCAACGCCCTACCCCAGAGTCACTACTCCACTGTGACACTGGATCTACGGCCCATCGATCGACGCGATCCACAGCAGATGTTCGAGGCGCTGACCGCAGGCATTGAGTTTTTAGCAAAGCAGGATGTTTTAAATATCACCTTGATTGCCGAGGGTGCCGGCGGCGCCCAGGCTATCAACTATCTGGCAAAACTAAGTCGCGACGGTGGCGCAGCCCTACAAAACCTGCGCGCACTCATTTTGATCAACGCGCGCCACTCACCAACCGATAGTGAACTCGACACACTGGCAGCCATCACCGACATTGAACTGCCGCTACTCGACGCCGTGTCGAACAATGACTTCATTTTAAAAGACTTGGCGCAACTGCGCAGAAAAGCCAGTCAGTCAACCGAAAGTGAATCTAACTTCCACCAACTGGCGCTGCCACGAATCGTCAATTACACCCGGCGCCACGACAATAGTGTGACCAAGCGTATCCGAGGCTGGATGGACAAAAACATCAGTGATGCTGCTGTCGAGCAGCGTTAGTCGCAGACAGTCACCCTAAGCGGCTAGCTGCCGCGCCTGCTGCAGTCGCTGCGGCGTACCTATATCGATCCAGTCGCCGGCATAATACTCACCGGTAACTAAAGACCGATCCATCGCCGCCAACAGTGGCTGCAGCAGCGGACCCGAGCTCGGCGCATAGGCCTGCAGAAATTGCGGGTGCATAACACTAATACCGGAGTAGGTCAGACCACTGCCCTCAGCAGAAGCAACCGTGCGCAGCAGACCCTTGCTACTCAGCACAAAATCACCGGCCAGATGATGCGCAGGATTGGCCACCATCACCAAATGCGCCAACCGACGTTGCGGCTCACTCCAGTCGCGCTGCAGCAGTTGGGCAAAGGGGAAGTCGGTCCAGATGTCACCATTGCAGACAATAAAGGGCTGTTCACCCAGCAGCGGAAGCGCTTGGCGAATACCACCGGCGGTCTCTAGCGCTGTTGCCTCCGGCGAGTAGCGCAGCTTAGCACCAAACTCACTACCATCCCCCAGCGTCGCCTCAATTTGCGCACCGAGGTAGGCGTGATTTATCACAATCTCCTGCACCCCCGCGGCTACTAGAGCTTCAATGTGATACACAATAATCGGCTTTCCGGCAATTTCCAGCAGCGGCTTAGGGGTATGATCGGTGAGTGGACGCATGCGTTCGCCGCGTCCCGCCGCTAGAATCATCGCTTTCATAACGCGCTGTCGGTTTCGCTATGGCTCGGCATCCAATCTCTAACGCTATCAAGTAGTTCAGCTAGTGCTGCCAGCTGTGGCCGACGCGCAGCCACCGTGGTCAGATAGTCGAGGAAGCGCGGCGCATCGTCTAAATATTGCGGCTTGCCGTCCCGCAGGCAAATACGAGAAAAAATGCCTAATACTTTTAGGTGCCGCTGAACCCCAATAATATCGACATCGAGGTGGAACTGCTCGAAGGTGGCGGGTACCGGCACCCCTGCAGCACTAGCTTTGCCCCAATAATCCAGCAGCCAAGCCCTAATTCTAGGCTCCGGCCAGCTAATAAACGCATCCTTAAAAAGACAGGCGACATCGTAGCTGACCGGACCGGCCACCGCATCCTGAAAGTCCAATAGCCCAGTCTCCCCGGCGGCCCCCAGCATAAGATTACGGGGCATAAAGTCACGGTGAACAAAGCAAGTAGCCTGAGACAATATCTGCTCGATCAACTCGGCAAATAACTGGTCGATCAACACTCGCCTCGCCGGGGTGATTTCCAGACCCAAGTGACGCTGCAAAAACCATTGGTCAAAAAGACCCAGATCGCGGCGCAACAATAGCTCATCGTAGCGCGGCAACTGCCCAGCACTGCAGCGGCTTTGCATCTGTACCAACATATCGATGGCCGAGGTAAACAGCGCATCGACTGTAGCCGCGGAGCAATGCTCAGCACTCATCCGGTCTAAAAACGTATCGCGACCCAGATCGCTGAGTAGCAAAAAGCCACGTTCAATGTCCTGTTCAAGGATGTCTGGCACCCGAATATCAGCGGCGGCCAGTATCTGCGCCACCGCGACAAAAGGACCACAATCCTCGGTCTCCGGTGGCGCGTCCATGGCCACCACCGAACCGTTAGCCGTCGGGTAGCGAAAATAGCGACGAAAGCTAGCATCGCTAGAAGCGGACTGACCCTGCAGCGCATTGCCCAGTCTCGGTGTCAGCCACTGCTCTAGCAGTTGCTGCCGTGAATCCGCATTATTTACGGTCAAATTGCACTCTCCTCTTATTCGCTTTGGCCGGGCTAGCGGCGATGCATTTGCTGCGCGACGCGGAAAAACCGCTCGCAATTACCGCCGCCGCGGGCTTTCCTCAGCTGAATGCTTTATTATCCCCCATCCTAAGGGTCGAACAAAACACTTTAATACCCCAATTGCTACCCCGGTGGCAGCGCGAATCAATTTGTCCTCTATGCCAATACCCGCAAACACCACGTTTTATTCCCTACTGGCCAGCGCAGTATTGCTGGCGGCAGCGCTGCCAGTGAAAGCCGACAGTAGCGGTCCCTGGCTGTGCACTCCCGATTCAAAAAACCAGTGGCACTGCAGCCGCCAAGCTACAACCAACAGCGTGGCCAGCGCTGGCCAAAGGCTGATAAATTCCAATGATAGTGCGCGCTGGGACTGGGTTCGCAGGGCAGATCTGGCCGACCCCAGCCGCTGTAAAACAGGTTGTGAAGGGGCCTATACAGAGCCGTTGGCCGACTGGCCTAATGCCGGTGACAAACCTCAATACAGCCCTATTCTCGCCGAGTCTGGCAGTTATACCACTGTCGACAATGTCGCCAGTTTCAGCGGTGGTGTTACCATCAGTCGGGGCCATCAGCGCATCATCGCCGACCGTGCCAGCCTCGATCGCAACAGCAATCAAACCTCGGTCGCCGGCCATATTGAAATTCGCGAACCGGGATTGCTCATTCGTGCCAGCAGCGCCCAGTTTGATAACAGTGACGGTACGGGGCAATTCGAGGGCAGTGAATTTGTACTGCATCGCAGCGCACTGCGCGGCGCCGCCGAAAGCCTACAGCGACCGTCAGCCGATACGCTGATCATTGAACAGGGCATGATCACCCAGTGCAGCCCAGACAATGAAACTTGGCGCTTTGAAGCCAGCACTATAGCACTGGACCAAGATAGCGGCGTCGGCACCGCTAGGGGCGCAACCTTAATCATCAAGGATGTGCCGGTACTGTACACACCCTATATCAGCTTCCCGATTGACGAGCGACGTACCACCGGTTTTTTGTGGCCCACCTTTGGCTCCAGTGGCGACAGCGGTGTGGATATTACCACCCCCTATTACATCAATATCGCCGCCAACACCGATGTCACCTTGGCACCGCGACTCATTGGTGATCGCGGCCTGATGCTGGAGGCGGAGCTGCGCCATCTCAATCGTTTTGGCCACTGGTTACTCGGTGGCGCCAAGATTAGCGACAACCTCTATGAACAATTTTCTGACGACGCCGAGGGACTGTCGCCACGCGCACTACGGGACCTACCACCCCAGAAAAATCGGTGGCTAGCGCATATTAAGCAAAACGGCTCTATCGGTGCTATCGAAACGCGAATCGACTACAGCAAGGTCAGTGACGACGAGTATTTCCGCGACCTATCGGTCAACTCCCTAGAGGTCAAGCGCACTAGCCACCTCAACCAAATGCTAGCGTTGGATTATAAACAGCGGGACTGGCAGGCCAATCTGGTAGTGCAGCAGCGACAAACTCTGGACGAGGACCTGAACAACCAGTACCAGTTGATGCCGCAGTTGTCGCTAGAACGCAACAGCCACAGCGAGGCCTTTGCACTGGAATGGCTGGCGCAAACACAAATAAGTAATTTCCAACACGACGACGCCATCGACAAGGGCGGCGAGTTTGTCACCGGCCAGCGCATTTACGCTGAGAGTGGTCTGCGTTATCCGCTGCGCTGGGCCGGCGGTTTTATCGTACCCACCGCTAAAATCAGACACTTGAACTACAACTTAGATGCCAATGTAGCTGGCGCCGACACCAGCATCAACACCACTATAGCCGCAGCCACTCTCGATATGGGGCTGTTTTTTGAGCGCCCCAGCAGCTTTGGCGATGGCAACTTCCTGCAAACCCTTGAGCCCCGCTTGTACTACTCCTACAGCGGCTATAAAGACCAAAGTGAGCAACCGGACTTCGACAGTAAAGAGCTGACTTTTAGCTACAGCCACTTATTTAGAGACAGTCGTTTTTCCGGCCATGACCGCCTCGACGATGCTAACCAGCTGTCACTGGGGGTTACCAGCCGCTTTATCGACACTGACACTGGCCGGGAAGTATTGAGCGCCAGTATTGGCCAGATCTTCTTTTTTGAAGATCGCAGGGTAGCTCTTAATGTCACTAAAGACTGGGCCACCCGGGACAGTTCCTACATGGCCACCGCTTTGCAATACCAGCCTCATGAGCGGGTCTGGCTCAACAATCACTTGCTATGGGATAGCGAGCAAAATACACTTCAGGAGGCTGGCGCTAGTTTCCACTATCGCAGCACCACCAATAGCCTTTACAATCTCAACTACCGCTACCGCCGCGACGGTGACCGCAATTTATTGACCGGCCAACAGAATTTGGAACAGCTTGAGGCCTCAGTACTCTATGCGGTCAACGAACACTGGTCGGTCTATAGTCGGGTTAAATACGATATCACTGAAGAGCAAGGCATCGATTCGATGCTGGGACTGCAGTACGAAAGCTGCTGCTGGAAACTGAGTCTGTTGTACCAAGAAGGGTTTGAAGATGAATTTGTCAATGAACCAGCAGGCACTTTGCTGGTCGAAAACGACTACGCCTTTATTATTGAGTTTCAGCTAAAGGGCCTCGGTGGTATCAGTGGCAAAACCAATAACATATTAAAAGAAAGCATTTTGGGATATGAAGACCTTGATTAAACTATTTTCTCACAGTAACACCCCTAGTCTCTCAGCTCACTCAGTCACGGCTGCTGCCCGGCGACCGGTGCTGGGACTTTTACTCGGCTTCGCCAGCGCCCTGGCAACGGCGGCCAGTAGCCCGATCGACAAAATTGTGGCCATCGTCGACGATGACATTGTGCTGTACAGCGAGCTGTATCAGCGCAGCGATCAGATCGAAAAGAAAATAGCCGAGTCAGGTCAGCCCGCGCCGCCGCCAGAAAAGCTGCGGCGAGACATACTGGACCAGCTTATTCTCGAGAATATTCAAATGCAGCTGGCCCGGCGGGCTGGGGTGAGAATCAGCGACGCCGAGCTGACCGACTCTATTAAGCGCATCGCCAACCAAAACAATATGACCATCGCTCAGTTCACCGAAGTACTGGCTAGCGACGGCCAAAATTACGGATCATTTCGTGAGCAAATGCGCAAAGATATGATTTTGCAACGCATTCAACGCGGTCATGTCAATCAGCGCATCCAGATCGCCGAGCAGGAGATCGCCAACTTTTTAGCCTCGGCGGAGGGCGTCGAACTGACCGCTCCGCAGTACCGCATGCTACACACGCTAGTGCCGGTCTCCGCCAACAGCGAGACAGAGCTAAAACAACAGGCTAGGCTTTATGCCGAGCAACTGTACAGCCAGATTCAAGAGGGCCAAGATTACCTCCAGACGATGCAGAGTAATAGCCAGTTTACTCTCAATGTTAACGACTTGGGCTGGCGTAGCGCCAAGGAACTACCGGCAATCGTAGCCGGCTTGGTGGGCACCCTAGGTAAAGGTGAAACTGCCACTCCCTTCGAAAGTGGCAGCGGCTACCATCTGGTAATGCTGGCCGATACCCGTGGCGACGGTGAGATTGTCGCCCAAACTAAGGGCCGCCATATTTTGTTAACCGCCTCCGCAATACGCGATGAGCAGGCTACCCAAGATCAACTCAACGGCCTGCGCCAACAAATCGTCGATGGCGCCGACTTCGCCATGCTAGCCCGCACTCACTCCGAAGATATCGGCTCAGCGGCGGAGGGCGGTGATCTCGGTTGGACCACACCCGGGCAGTTAGTCGGGGCCTTTCAAGACGCTATGGACAGTACCGATATCGATGGTATCAGCCCGATCTTTCAAAGTCAGTTTGGCTGGCATTTGTTGCAGGTACAGGGCCGTAGAGACAAAGACATGATCGACACCCTGCGCAGCAATATGGCCCGCAACTTTATTCATCAGCGTAAATACGACGACGAGTTACAGGCTTGGTTGCAAAAAGTACGCGACGAGGCCTATGTCGATATCAAATAAGCCGACCGTCGTCGCTACGCTACCATGAGCCTAGTCCGACTAGCAGTCACTACCGGCGAACCCGCCGGTATTGGCCCGGATCTATTGATACAGCTGGCTCACAGCCCACATTGGGACCGGTCACTCGCTGAACTAGTACTGTTTGCCGACCCCCAGTTACTGCGTGATCGCGCTCAGCAACTCGGGCTGCCACTGACTCTGCGCCATTTTGACCCGAACCTAGCGCCGGCGCCCAATCAATTTGGCGAGCTCTGTGTACAGGCTATAACAATGGCGGCGCCCTGCTCTGCCGGCCAACTCGACATCGCCAACGCGCACTATGTATTATCGACTCTGGAACAGGCCACAGACGGCTGCATCGACGGCCGGTTCGACGCGCTGGTAACTGCGCCGCTCAACAAAGCAGTGATTAACGACGCCGGTATTCCCTTTAGTGGCCACACCGAATTTCTCGCCGCGCGCACGGGTAGTGAGCAGGTAGTGATGATGCTCGCCACCGAGGGTCTGCGAGTAGCACTGGTAACCACTCACCTGCCCCTGTCGCAGGTAGCCCAAGCTATTACCAGCGACGCAGTTAAGGCCATTACCCGTATATTGCGCCGCGATTTGCAGCGCTTTTTCGGCCTCACCGAGCCGGTAATTACCGTCTTGGGGTTAAACCCCCATGCCGGTGAAAGCGGCCATATGGGCCGTGAAGAGATTGACCATATCATCCCCGCTATGGAGACTCTACGCAGCGAGGGCTTTGCCCTGATCGGCCCGCTTCCCGCAGATACCGCCTTCACCCCAAAACACCTGCAGCACTGCGACGCAGTACTGGCAATGTACCACGACCAAGGGTTACCGGTATTGAAGTACAAAGGCTTTGGCAATGCGGTTAACATCACTCTGGGCCTGCCTATTATTCGCACTTCGGTAGATCACGGTACCGCGCTGGATATTGCCGGCACCGGCACCGCTGACGGCGGCAGTCTCGAAACTGCCATTAACACCGCTGCGGCCATGGTCTGCCACCGCCGCCTAGCACTCGACTCTCTCTCAACCTAACAGCAATGGTCCACTACAGTGAATAACCCCAACCCAACAAAAACCGGTAATGCAGCACCCGGCCATCGCGCCCGCAAACGCTTTGGTCAGAACTTTCTCCACGACGCCGGGGTTATTCACCGGATCGCCCGCTCGGTCGGCGCCAACGCCAGAGACCATTTGGTGGAAATTGGCCCCGGCCAGGGCGCGCTGACCAACGAAATTCTCGACGGTGGCTGCCAGCTAGATGCCGTGGAGTTGGATCGCGACCTCATTCCGCTACTGCAACAGCGCTTCGCCGATCAGCCCAACTTCAGCTTGCATCAGGGTGATGCACTCAACTTCGACTTCAGCTCGCTACAACGCGACGGTGAAAAGCTTCGAGTAGTCGGCAATCTACCCTACAATATTTCAACCCCGCTTATTTTCCATCTGCTGGGCCAACAGCAACTGATTCAAGATATGCACTTTATGTTGCAGTTAGAAGTGGTCAACCGCCTAGCCGCGAAACCTGGTAGCAAAACCTATGGCCGACTCAGTGTTATGGCCCAGTATTATTGCGAAATCAGCAGTCTGTTCGAGGTGCCTCCGGAGGCTTTTGATCCGATACCCAAGGTACAATCGGCGATTGTGCGACTAACCCCCTACGGCGTGCTGCCGCACCCTGCCAACAATGTTAAAACCTTGCAAACGCTATTGCGCACCGCCTTCAACTTGCGCCGCAAGACTCTGCGCAACTCGCTGAAAACGCTGATCAGCGCGGAACAGTTACAGGCCCTGGACGTCAATCCCACGGCCAGACCAGAGACGCTGAGTCTGGCCCAATTTGTCCGCATTGCCGACGCTATTGACGAAAACGGCCTCGGTGCTGACGCTAGCAATAACCTCAACGATGGCACCAGTGATGCCACTGGCGAAGCCGATGACAGTAGTCACTCTGTGGACGAACCGACGCCGTGACCCGCTACGCGGTAGGGGATCTGCAAGGTAACTTAGAGCCACTGCAATGCCTGCTGCAGCGGGTCGACTTTGACCCCGACCAAGATCAGCTATGGCTAGTGGGCGACTTAATCAACCGCGGCCACGATTCATTGGGCAGCCTGCGCTTTGTCAAACAACTCGGCGATAGTGCCCGGGTGGTACTGGGCAATCACGACCTGCACTTTCTCGCGATTGCCTTGGGCACCCGCGAGATCGGACGCCACGACACCTTTGAAGACATTCTGGCCGCCAGCGACCGCGAGTCGCTCGTCGCCTGGCTGCTGCTACAGTCACTAATGTACAGCGACCCCAGCGGCGACTACCACATGAGTCATGCCGGCATTGCACCCCAGTGGACCATCGCCGAGGCCAGCGGTTATGCCGCCGAGGTAGAACAGGTATTGCGCGGCGACAACCCGGTTACTTTTTTCGAGCAGATGTACGGTGACAGCCCTGATCTGTGGCACGAGAACTTGAGCGGCTATCCGCGACTGCGGCTAATTACCAACTATTTTACCCGCATGCGCTTTTGCACCGCAGCCGGCAAACTCGACTTCCACTACAAACAGCGCAGCCATCCGGATGCCGATTACGCGCCTTGGTTTGCTCACAACCGCTGCAGCGAGGGCGAAAAAATTATTTTTGGCCACTGGGCGGCACTGGAGGGTAAAGCCGATGCCGATCAGGTCTTCGCGCTAGATACCGGTTGCGCCTGGGGGGGCTCGCTAACGCTATTCAATCTTGAAAATGGCGAGCTTCACAGCTGCGAATGCCCCTAAACAGCCCAAGCCACAAAAAGTAGCCCTGGTAACGCCAACCACTAAGGGCCGTACTGCAGTGTGATATGTTGCTGCTACAGTGGGCTACACAATGTTGGCCCGCCTAAAAATCAACATTCGAGTGACCGGTATACGCCCGTTTTTGATCGGCAGCGCAATGCAGAGGAATATCCAGCATGAGAATAACTCGATGAGAACCTATCTAGTCGGCGGTGCAGTGCGTGACAGGCTATTGGGCCTAGCTGTTACGGAGCGCGACTGGGTAGTGGTGGGGGCGACTCCACAGCAACTATTGGATCAGGGCTATCAACCGGTTGGCAAAGACTTCCCGGTGTTTTTACACCCTCAAAGCAAAGAGGAATACGCACTGGCCCGCACCGAACGCAAGTCCGGCCCCGGCTACACTGGCTTTGACTGTTACGCCCACCCCGATGTCACCCTTGAGCAAGACCTACTGCGCCGCGATTTAACCGTCAATGCTATTGCCGAGCAACATAACGGCGACCTTATCGACCCCTTCGACGGCCAAAAAGACCTGCAAAATAGAGTTCTGCGGCACGTGTCGCCGGCCTTTACTGAGGACCCACTACGGGTGTTGCGACTAGCGCGTTTTATCGCTCGCTTTGCCCACCTCGGTTTTAGCATTGCCCCAGAAACCTTGGTCCTAGCCCAGCAAATTAGCGCCAGCGGCGAATTACAAACACTGCCAGCAGAGCGGCTGTGGCGGGAACTAGAAAAGTCCCTGCAAACACCCTCGCCGCAACACTTTTTTACCGCCATGAACGCCACCGGTGCCGCCACCGCACTGCTGCCGGAATTAACGCCGCTTGATAACACCAGCGCCGAGCACTTGCAGATGGCTGCAAACGCCGGTGCCTCAGTAGCGGTATGCTTCGCGCTACTGTTTGCTCGGCGCTCACCAGAACCCACCGAGGCCCTGTGCCAACGGCTAAAATGCCCCAGCCAAGTGCGAGAACTGGCGCTGTTGGTCAGCCGCCATGCTAGTGACCACCAGACTTGGCGCCAACCCGAGGCAATACTGACGTTATTTGAACAGCTTGATGCGTTTCGTCGAGGACCGCGCTTTGAGCAGTTTTTGCAATGTTGCGCGCTACTGTTTCCGGCAGCCGACAATCTGCAAACATTACCCACAACCTTACAAGCCTGCAAAAAAGTCGACACCGCAGCACTCATTGCCCAAGGGTTTGGTGGCCAAGCCATGGCCGCGGCGGTGCGCCAACAGCGCCTGCAATTAGTCACCGCAGCACTCAATAGCAGCGACAATCGTGGCATTAATGGCGGCGTTAATAGCAATGAGTAGTACCGCAAAGGAAACGCCAGCAACCGCTTTGAATGAGGCCGAACAAAGCGGCCAACTCCCGAGCCCAGCGCACAATGTCGCCCTGATAACCGGTGCCGCCAGGCGTATCGGCGCCGCAATAACCCCTGAATTACATCGCCGCGGCTACCGCGTGATTATTCACTACCGCAACTCCGCCGCTGAGGCCCGCCAGTTAGCTGCGTCCTTAAACGCTATTCGTGCCGACAGCGCCCGCTGTATCAAGGGCAATTTGCAAAGCCAAGACGAGGCAGAAACCCTAGCTGGCGCTGCGCTATCTCAGTGGGGCCAGATTGATGCCCTGATCAACAATGCCTCCAGCTTTTACCCGACTCCAATGGGCAGCGCCACCGAATCAGACTGGGATACACTGATTGGCAGCAACATGAAGGGACCTTTTTTCCTGTCTCAGGCGCTGGCACCGGCACTGGGCAAACAGCGCGGTTGCATTGTCAATATCGTTGATATCTTCGCCAAGCAAGCCCTCAGCGAACACCCGTTGTACTGCATGGCCAAGGCGGGTGTGGCAATGATGACTACCTCGCTGGCCCGAGAACTGGCGCCGCGTGTGCGCGTTAACGGCGTTGCGCCCGGTGCTATTTTGTGGCCTGAACCGGCCCCCAGCGCCAGCCAAAAACAAGCTATGCTGGACAAAATCCCGCTGCAAACACTCGGTTCGAGCCAAGATATTGCCACCATCGCAGCTTTTTTAGTGGCAGACGCTCCCTATATTAGCGGACAGATTCTGGCGGTAGACGGCGGTCTCAGCCAGTAATATTGAGCGCTGATCACCAGCCTACGAGCCGCAGCAATGGCGCTTTGGAACCGTGCTACTGCAGCGAATCAGAGGACATGGGTAAATCGGCACCGCGCCAGCGAAACTCTACCGGCCACAGCTGTTGACTAGACTGATCGTAGTCCTGCCACAGCGCCGAGTAGGAGCGGGCCAGTAGCGGATGAAGTTCGCTGCCGGCTATATCTGCGAGCGGCTGTAAGACAAAAGCATTTTCTGTAATTTCTCCCCTCGGCAGCTCGACGCCATCGATAGCACCTACACACTGATCGTAGGTCAAGATATCGATATCCATTGCCCGGGAGCTAAACTTTGGGCCGGTGCGACGGCGGCCATTGTCGTGTTCGATCTGACGCAGCGCCGCGCTGAGTTCACCAACCGACTGCTGACAGTGAAACCGAGCCACTAGATTGAGAAAAGGGTCACCACTAAAGCCCACCGACTCACTCTCGTAAACCGGCGACAGCACCAGCGCGCCAAACTGTTTCGACAGGGCGTCGAGGCAGGCACCGATGCGGCGGTAGCGATCGATATTGCTGCCGATGCTAACATAGACTAAAGCCAATCTTTTTTCCTCAGAAGAGTCCTGTCAAAGGTTCTTTCTCAAGTGCAATACCACTTATCAATAACTATAGCTGCCAACACCTCGCTACAGCTGACAATCTAACGGCGACACCAGCGGGGGAGTTGCCAGTGCTAGCGCAGCTTCAGTCCCGCTGGCCACGCTCAATAATAACTCCGACATCCCGCGCCGCGCTAATCGCTTCAGGCTTGCTGACTCGCAGCCGCAGCCAGGGTACCGCAAAGTCTCGCTGTACCAATGCGGCACACTGTTCGGCCATGGTCTCCACCAGCAAAAACTCACTACTGCCTACATAGGCGATAAGCGCATCGGCCACCGCCTTGTAATTTAAGGTGTATTCGATTTCGTCGCCCGCCGCCGCCCGGCTAATGTCGTGAGCCATTTCCAGATCGAGAACTACAGTCTGCTTGATCTCCCGCTCCCAGTCGTACAGACCGATCACACATTCAATTTTTAACTCTCGAATATAGACAATATCCATAATAATTCCTGTTAGGGCCTATATTAACCAATACTACCCGCGCTGTTAGCGCCATTAAGCCTAGTGCCGGGCGCATAGCAGCGGCGGCCAGCGCAACTAGTGTAACTGTTTCAACTGTCCCAGCTACACCAACGACATAAACTAGATCAAGTACATCAACTACATCAACTACAGCGGTGACAGCTGCTCCATTGGCCAGCGCGGCCGCGCCACAATCTGCAGATCGTCGGCCTGCCCCGCCAGTAGTCGCTGGCAGCCGGCGTAGGCAATCATAGCGCCGTTGTCGGTACAAAACTCGGGGCGGGCATAAAATACCTGAGCGCCAATTTTACCCAGAGCCAGCTCCAACTGCTCACGCAGCGCCACATTGGCGCTGACCCCGCCGGCGATGACCAGCCGGCTCAGCGATTCTTGTTTCAGTGCCCGGCGACATTTAATCACTAAAGTTTCGACCACAGCCTGCTGAAAAGCCAAGGCAATATCAGCCTGCACTTGCCGATCCAGCTGTCCGTTATCCGTTTTGTGTTCGGCTACGGTGTTGAGGGTATAGGTCTTGAGACCACTAAAGCTAAAGTCCAAACCGGGGTGTTTGATCATCGGCCGAGGAAATACAAAGCGGCCGAGCTCACCGTCTAAAGCCAGCTTGGCCACCTGCGGACCACCGGGATAGGGCAATCGCAACATCTTGGCAACCTTGTCGAAGGCCTCACCGGCGGCGTCGTCCAGAGATTCACCCAGCAGCTGGTAGCGACCAATACCGTCGACCCGCACCAATTGTGTGTGACCGCCAGAAACCAACAGCGCAATAAAGGGAAAAGCCGGCGGATCAGCCTCCAGCATAGGCGCCAGTAAATGCCCTTCCATATGGTGCACACCAATACCCGGTACATCCAGCGAATAGGCTAGCGAGCGACCGATCATAGCGCCCACCATTAGCGCGCCGACCAAACCGGGGCCCGAGGTATAAGCCACCCCGTCGAGCTGCTCGCGGCTGGTGTTAGATTCATTGAGCACCTGCTCAATCAGCGGCAGGGTCTTGCGAATATGATCTCTTGAAGCTAGTTCCGGCACCACCCCACCGTATTCGGCATGCAGCGCAACTTGGCTGTACAGAGCCTCGCCAAGCAGTCCGTGCTCACTGTCGTAGATGGCAATCCCGGTCTCGTCACAGGATGTTTCGATGCCCAAAATGCGCATAGCGGCTCTCGTCGGTTGTTAGTGGTCAAGCCCAGGACACTCAATAGGCCTAGGCGCAGCCACGGGGCCTGCATGATACTGGCTGACCTCTTCGCAGGCCAGCAAAACCGTCGTTTTGAGCCCTGTTGTAGCCGGTAAAAACACAGCACTGAGCGCTACTGTGAGCCGGTAAATAATCCCCGGCGCCGCTTTGCTTTTTACATTGCAGCAGTATACAATGCTCGCCCGTTGCGGTAGCCACCGGTCAGATTCGGTGAATTGGGGACATGTTTTTGTTGTTGTGCTAAAAATTAGGCACGACAACCCTACTGAGCAACTGCATCAGTCACTGGTCAAGTAAGACTTCCTGTGGCTATATAGGCAGTTAGGTAAGTAATACACTCAACAACACCCAGCAACTACACTAAACAGATCACTCTGATAATAGGTCGGCCAAATGCCTTCAGTTAAACTTAAAGACAACGAGCCCTTTGATATAGCTCTTCGCCGCTTCAAGCGCTCCTGTGAAAAAGCCGGCGTTCTCGCCGAAGTGCGTCGTCGTGAATTTTACGAGAAGCCCACAGCTGTGCGCAAGCGCAAAGCTGCCGCTGCCGTTAAGCGTCACGCCAAAAAGATGTCTCGCGAAACACGCAAGCACCAGCGTTTGTATTGATACTGTCGCCGGGGCGCGCCAGCGCAGTCCCGGCACAACCCTCTGTACTGTCTAATCGTTACATCTCATCTGCAGCTTAGTTGTCGACAACCGAGCCAATTGCGGGTGCGCACTCCAGGAGCATTCACCGATGACCGAGCCCACTCTTAAAGCCCGCTTGACGGAACAGATGAAAGTATCCATGCGTGCCAAAGACAAGCCGCGACTAGGTGCAATTAGACTGATATTGTCTGAGGTTAAGCGCATCGAAGTGGACGAGCGCATCGATGTTGACGACGCCCGCCTACTGGCGGTGCTCGACAAAATGTGCAAACAGCGCAGAGATTCGATAGAGCAGTTTGAAAGCGCCGGTCGCGACGAATTGGCTGCTCAGGAATATACCGAAATTGCGGTTATTCAAGAATTTTTGCCGACCCAGCTAAGCGCCGATGAACTGACCGTATTAATCGCAGAGGCCATTACTAGCAGTGGTGCCGAGTCAATGAAAGACATGGGCAAGGTAATGGCACTGTTGAAGCCCAGCCTGCAGGGCCGCGCCGACATGGGCCAAGTCAGCAAACTGATCAAAGCCCAACTTTAGCCCCACAGCATGCCCTCCGCTAGCCTCGGGCGCCCGCTACAAACACCGCGCTCGTAGGCTCTGGCCACCCATAGCGACATGGGCACATAGCCGATACCGCCAAATTCAGACATAATAAACCTATGGCCGGCAGAATCCCCCAGAGCTTTATTGATGACCTTTTAGATCGACTCGATATCGTCGAGGTGATCGATCGGCGGGTACCTCTTAAAAAGAGCGGCCGCAACTACATGGCCTGTTGCCCCTTCCACGACGAGAAAACCCCCTCTTTTAGCGTTAACCAAGAAAAGCAATTTTACCACTGCTTTGGCTGTGGCGCCGCTGGAAACTCGATTGGCTTTTTAATGGACTACGAGCGCCAGGACTTCCCCCAGGCGGTGGAAAGCTTGGCCGATGCCGCCGGCCTTGAAGTACCCCGGGAGGCCAGCGCATTTAGAGAGCAACCCCAGCAAAAAAAGAACATCTACACCATTTTGGAAAAAGCCGCTGACTTCTTTCAACAACAGTTAAAAACCCACCCGGATCGGCCCCGGGCCGTCGACTATTTAAAAGGCCGGGGCCTAACCGGTGAGATCGTGCGCGATTTTGATATTGGCTACGCACCACCGGGCTGGGACAATCTGTTAAAAGCCCTGGCCACCACCAGCGAAGAACGTCAGCTATTAATTGACGGCGGCATGCTGGTGGAAAAAGAAGAAGACAACAAGCTGTACGATCGCTTTCGGGACCGTATCATGTTCCCCATTCGAGATAATCGCGGCCGTATTATCGCCTTTGGCGGCCGCGTGTTAGGCGACGACAAACCCAAGTACCTGAACTCCCCGGAAACACCGGTTTTTCACAAAAGCCGAGAGCTGTACGGCCTTTATCAATCGCGAAAATCTAATCGACAACTGCACCGACTGCTGATCGTCGAAGGCTATATGGACGTGGTGGCACTGGCGCAACACGGTATTACCTGGGCGGCAGCAACCCTAGGCACCGCCACCAGCAACGACCATTTACAGCGGGTGTTTCGCCAGTGCCCGGAGGTAGTGTTTTGCTTTGACGGCGACGATGCCGGGCGCAAAGCCGCCGTTCGGGCCTTAGATTCGTCGCTGGCAGCGATGGAAGACGGGCGCCAGGCGCGATTTTTGTTTTTGCCCCAGGGTGAAGATCCGGACAGTCTAGTGCGCGCGATTGGTGCCAACGACTTCATTCGACTAGTAGACAAAGCCACACCGCTAGAAGAGTATTTGTTTGACGCCCAATCTGAGGGCCTGAACCTCGACAGCCTAGGTGGACGCACCCGCCTGAGTATTCTGGCGGCACCACTGATCGAAAAGCTACCCGCCGGCATATTTAAAAAACTGATGATGAAATCTCTGGCCCAACGCACCGGCCTGTCGGCGGAGGAACTGGAGGAAACGCTGGCTAAAGCGCCACCGCCACCCGCCCCCGCGGCGCCAGTAGCAGTGGCCAGCACAAAGCCCGCCCAACCGCGCCAGCGCCAGCCAAAAACCACTGCCGCGGAGAGTATCCGCAACCCTGTTTTATACGCCATTGCACTACTGTTATACGAACCGCGCGCCGCCGCCGATATCGCGCCGGATTACCAACCGGACGCCGGTGAAGACTCCAATGCCAAACTGCTAGCAGCGATGCTAACACTACTGCAAAAACGCCCCGATTCAACCCCGGCCATGCTGATCGGTCATTGGTACGGCGAACCCTGGGGCGAAACTTTGCAGCAACTGCTGCAATTTGATCAGATTATTCCCGGTGACAATATTGCGTTGGAACTAGCCGACACCTTGAAGCTGCTGAGCCGGCAAAAAAAAACGGAACTACTAGAGCGAGAACTGGACCAACTAATAACCAAAGGCTTGCCACATCTGAACGAACAAGAACAGCGGCGGATCCAAGAAATACTGGAACAACTGAAGAATTTTGATTGAGAATCGACTATTTGTTACCGAATACCCCAATTAGTTGCCGACAATCACCACATAACGTGGCGGTTCCATGACATACCCGTTATAATTGCTGGCTAAATTTCGAATCAGACACCTACTGTGAAAGGCTTATTATGAGCGAAACCGATCAGAAACAGTCTCGTCTAAAAGCCCTTATCGCCAAGGGTAAAGAGCAGGGTTACCTTACCTACACCGAGGTAAACGACCACCTGCCCCAAGATATCTCCGACCCGGACCAGGTTGAAGACATTATTCAGATGATTAACGACCTCGGCATTCAGGTATTTGAAAAAGCCCCAGACGCCGACGATCTGCTACTGGCCGAGGGTGACGACTCTCCCGACGACATCGCCGCCGCTGAAGCCGCCGCCGCGCTGGCTGCGGTAGAGACCGAAGCTGGCCGTACCACCGACCCAGTACGCATGTATATGCGAGAAATGGGCACGGTACAGTTGCTGACAAGAGAGGGCGAAATCGCTATCGCCAAACGTATCGAAGAAGGTATTCGAGATGTTATGGCCTCTCTGGCTCACTACCCTGGCGCAGTGCAATCCATTCTTAACGAATACGACCTGGTGGCTACCGAAGAGCGTAAGCTTTCCGACACCTTGATCGGCTACCTGAACCCAGAAGATCACGTGCCACCGGCGGCACAACAGGCAGCAGCTCAGGCTACAGCGGTAGAAACCGACGACGACGATGACGAAGCACCAACCGGACCGGATCCGGTAGAGGCCAAAAAGCGCTTTACCGCTTTGCGTAAGCAGCAAAATAAACTCAATAAAACCGTTGAGAAACACGGCTACTACAGCAAAGAATCGGCTAAAGAACTGCTAAAGCTGGGCGAAGTATTTAAGTTTCTCAAACTCACCCCCCGTGTTTTTGATCCGATAGTGATTCGAGTACGCTCTAAACTCAATGTTATTCGCGAGAACGAACGCATTATTATGGATTACTGTGTGCGCACCGCGAAGTTGAGCCGCAAAGACTTTGTGAAATCGTTTCAGGGACAAGAGTCTAACAAAGAATGGTTAGACGAGTTGGTCAAAACCCATAAAGCCGTTGCACCCAAGCTTGAAGAGGGCCGCGAGATTATTCTTCGCGCCCAGCGCAAAATTGCCGCACTAGAAGTACAGACCGACCTTACTATTACCGATATCAAAGAAATTAACCGCCGTATGTCGATCGGCGAGGCCCGCGCCCGCCGCGCCAAGAAAGAAATGGTAGAGGCCAACCTGCGACTGGTTATCTCTATCGCCAAAAAGTACACCAACCGCGGCCTGCAGTTTCTTGACCTTATTCAAGAAGGCAATATTGGCCTGATGAAAGCCGTGGACAAGTTTGAATACCGCCGCGGCTACAAATTTTCGACCTATGCTACTTGGTGGATACGTCAGGCTATTACTCGCTCTATTGCCGACCAAGCTCGCACCATCCGCATACCCGTGCATATGATTGAAACCATTAACAAACTCAACCGTATCTCTAGGCAAATGCTGCAGGAAATGGGCCGCGAGCCAACCCCAGAAGAACTGGGTGATCGCATGGACATGCCCGAAGACAAAGTACGCAAGGTATTAAAGATTGCCAAAGAGCCCATCTCCATGGAAACGCCTATTGGCGACGATGAAGATTCGCACTTGGGTGACTTTATCGAGGACAGCACCATAGCGCAGCCGGTAGATTCAGCTACAGGCCAGGGCCTGCAGGAGGCCACTAAGAACGTACTGGGCGGCCTCACTGCTAGAGAAGCCAAGGTATTACGTATGCGTTTTGGTATCGACATGAATACTGACCACACCCTAGAAGAGGTGGGTAAGCAGTTTGATGTAACCCGTGAGCGTATTCGTCAGATCGAAGCGAAGGCACTGCGTAAACTGCGCCATCCTTCACGCTCAGACCACCTGCGCAGCTTTTTAGAAGAATAAAGAGCACTAGCAATATCCAAGGCCAGTATTTACTGGCCTTTTTTATACCCGCCATTTACCTACATCGTTATAAAAACACGCCACCTTTTACAATTTGGTAACAGTGGGTGTTAAAACTGCTGCAATCATCCTACACTTTAACAAATCCTTTTTAGTCTATACAACTAAATAATTTCAACCCACCCCATGGAGAACCATGATGACGGTATTTGAAGATAACAGTAGCACTATTGGCGACACCCCGCTGGTACGGATAAACAACATTGGGGACGGCAATATTTTTGTCAAAGTAGAGAGCCGCAACCCCGCCATGTCAGTAAAATGTCGCATCGGTACCAATATGATTATCAATGCAGAGCGCGACGGCACGCTTACCCCCGGCATGGAAATCATCGAACCCACCAGCGGCAATACCGGTATCGCCCTCGCCTTTGTCGGCGCTGCTAAAGGCTACCCGGTAACTCTCGTTATGCCCCACACCATGAGCCTAGAGCGGCGCCAATTAATGAAAGCCTTAGGCGCCAACATCATCATTACCGACGCCGCCAAAGGCATTAAGCTATGCATAGAAACCGCCGAGAACCGTGTAGCTGAAGCCCCCGACAAACGCTGGATGCCCAGCCAATTCGACAACCCCGCTAACCCCGAGATTCACGAAAAAACCACTGGCCCAGAAATTTGGACTGATACCGATGGCCGTATCGATGTACTTATTAGTGGTGTTGGCACCGGCGGTACGTTGAGCGGCATTTCACGTTATATTAAAAACACTCAGGGAAAAGCGATCACCTCAGTGGCCGTGGAACCCGCCAGCACCACCATGATTAGGGCGGCTAAGTCAGGAGAAGAACCGGTGCATGCCCCGCACAAAGTACAGGGTATAGGCGCAGGCTTTGTGCCCGCTAACCTAGACCTAGCCATGGTAGACCAAGTTGAAGCGGTCAGTGATGACGAAGCCATGGAGTACGCCCACTTACTGATGCAAAAAGAAGGCATACTGGCAGGCATTTCTAGCGGCGCTGCCATGGCTGTTGCTCACCGGGTATCACAGCAACCCGAGCACAAAGGCAAAATCATCGTAGCCATACTGCCAGACTCTGCTGAGCGCTATTTATCTACCGCACTGTTCGAAGGACAGTTCAGCGAGAACGAAACCGTGCAATAAAGCGCATCACAGGCTGGAAACTAGGACGCAGGCGCATTATAATGTGCCGCGTCTGATACACGTTAGACATCTCCCTTTGGGGCCTTTAGCTCAGTTGGTTAGAGCATCCGACTCATAATCGGCAGGTCCGCAGTTCAAGTCTGCGAAGGCCCACCATTTTTTATAAATCAGTGACTTACAGCCATTGGAGCGTCCGACTATCAAGGTCTGGCGCTATGGCTACATGCCACTGACATTCCCCCAACAACGCAGATAACACCCATGAAGTATTTTTCCTCCCTGATCCCCTTTATCGCGGGTTGGGCACTTTTACTGTTCACCGACACCTTTGCGCCCATTGGCCTGATCAATGGCCTACTGCAATTACTGCTGTTTGCCTTCGTTGTATGCCTGCCCATCTGGATGACCGGCAGAATGTCTTACGTGGATATTGGCTGGCCGCTAGGACTGACCGTTATTGGTGGCCTAACGTGGCTGCTCAGTGATGGTGACCCCTTACGTATTGCATTAGTGAGCATTGCCTAC
>JBLHLU010000009.1:0-30582 GCA_047623385.1 Paraglaciecola psychrophila | reverse complement strand
CAGGTTCTGAGAATAAACAAGCAATAAACGTGCCTGATAGCCAAGGTGGACACAGACATAGTGTTATGGCGGGTTTGAAAGTGAGTATTGAGCTGCGACTGGCGGGTCGTGGTCACACAATTTACATCGGGAAGAATCGCCGCCAGATAACCTGCACCAGATAAAATTATCGTTACCGAGTTTAGACGATCTAACAGTTATCTAAGCTGGGCAAAATTTAAGCTATGTAGCCTAGTGTAGGCAGATGCGATGGGAGTGATTTAATGGCCGGTGTTCTTGACGGAGTAAACCAGCGCACGCAATTGGTGGGACAAAACAGGCTTGAACTGTTGTTGTTTCGCTTGGGCGGCAATCAGGTGTACGGCATAAACGTATTTAAAGTCAAAGAGGTGCTGCAGTGCCCTAGTTTGACGGTGTTGCCGCAAAGTCATCGGGTAGTCCGGGGTATCGCCCATATCCGTGGCGGCACTATCTCGATGATGGATTTAAGCCTGGCTATTGGCCAGCCGATGCTAGAAAAACTCGATGATAGCTTTGTGATTATCACCGAGTACAACAATACTACCCAAGGCTTTTTAGTGGACGCGGTGGATCGCATCATCAATATTAACTGGGAGGAAATCCATCCGCCTCCCAAGGGCTCGGGCAATCAACATTATTTGACCGCTGTTACTGAGTTCGAGGGTAAGTTAGTCGAAATCATCGACGTTGAAAAGATACTCTCCGAGGTGTCGCCGATATCTGAGGAAATTTCCGCCGGGGTTATTGCTGAGGAGGTGACTGCGGCAGCCCAGCAGCAGCATGTGTTGATCGTCGACGACTCTGCTGTTGCCCGCAAACAAATCAAACGCTGTATTGAAACCATAGGCGTTACCACTACAACATTGAACGATGGCCGCGAGGCCCTGAATTATTTAACCGGTCTGGCAGATCAGGGTATCGATGTCAGTCAGCATTTTATGGCAATGATCTCAGATATCGAGATGCCAGAAATGGACGGTTATACACTGACCACAGCGGTGCGCAGTGACGCTCGTATGGCGCAGCTGCATATCATATTGCATACATCGCTCAGTGGTGTATTTAATCAGGCAATGGTGAAAAAAGTGGGGGCAAACAATTTTTTGGCGAAATTTAATCCTGATGTGCTTGCCACCACAGTAGCTGACCGAATAAAAGCGGTGGGTGCTGTAGCCGGTGAATAAGGGTTCAATAGCGGCGCTAGCGACAGTTGCGCGCGGTAGTATTGGCAGTTCGCTAGGCGATGATGAGCGGCGGGGGGCGATATTGTGACGGCGACCAACGCGGCTGCTGAGTACCAAGCGTTCCGGGCTTTTCTCGCCAAGGCCTGTGGCATTTTACTCGGTGACAATAAGCAATACCTAGTGGCCAGCCGGTTAAAAAAACTAATGGCAGAAGCTCAGATTGACAGCCTAGCGGTGTTGGTCACACGCTTACAACAAACGTCTAATCGTCGGCTTAAAGAGGCGGTGGTCGATGCTATGACGACCAATGAGACATTGTGGTTTCGCGATACGCATCCCTTTACTGTGCTCAAAGAGCGACTGTTGCCAGAGCTGAAAGACAATCGTGGCCCGATCAAAGTTTGGTCAGCGGCCTGCTCTTCAGGCCAGGAACCCTATTCGATCAGTATGATGGCCGACGAATTCGTCAAGGCTAATCCCGGCAGTCTGCGCCAGGGTTTGAACATCTCTGCCACCGATTTGTCGAGTACCATGCTTGAATGCTGTAGGCAGGCAGAGTATGACAGTCTGTCGCTGGGTCGGGGTCTGTCGCCGGCACGGCTTAAACAATTTTTTGACCCGCTGCCAGCAGGCGTATGGCGGGTAAAAGCTGAGGTGAGGCGCCGAGTGCGCTTTCAGACGCTTAATTTGATGGACAGTTATGCCAGTCTGGGGAAGTTTAATATTATTTTCTGTCGCAATGTGCTGATCTATTTTTCCGCCGACTTGAAAGCGGATATATTGCGCCGCTTGCATGCATCGCTACAGCCCGGCGGCTATTTAATTCTCGGCGCCTCGGAGAGTTTGGCCGGTGTTAAAGACTTGTACGAGATGGTTCAGTGCCAGCCCGGTATCATATACCGCGCTAAGTAGCGGCCAGCGGCCGCTCAATTCTAGCTAGTGCCGCTCTCTTTCCCCATTTATACACTCCCCGATAGTGCCTTTGGTGGTGCTGTGTTTCAGTGCTGTGCTGCTGGCCCGCGCCTAGATCGGTGGTTGTAAGCTGCCGCTGAGCTTGCCGCTTTGCGCTTCAATTGCGGCATCCACTTGCCGTTGTCTGCGAAAATTTCTCTAAAATACCCGTAAAAGCAATGATACGCAGTCTTGGCATGTGCTTTGCAACGGTTCAGTCATGAGCGATACAGACATCTATCTCAACGGCGGCAAGCATGGCTATTAACTTTGACAAAGCACTGGGTATTCACGAGCAGGCCATGCAATTTAAGGTCAAGCGATCTGAAGTGTTGGCCAACAACTTGGTCAATGCCGATACGCCAAATTTTAAAGCCCGTGATATCGACTTTCAGACGGTGTTTAAGGGCCAGCAGGCGGCCACCAGTACTCGGTTGCAGTCGACCCACAGCCGGCATATAGCGCCCTCTAGTTTGGCTTTCGAGCCACAGTTGCAATATCGCAATCCGCTGCAGCCCTCGCTGGACGGAAATACCGTCGACGAGCAGGTAGAAATGACGCGCTTTGCGAAAAACACGCTCGATTTTCAAGCCTCATTTCAATTCTTGAATGGTAAATTTAAAGGGCTGAAAAATGCCATCAGAGGAGAATAAATATGTCCTTATCAGGTGTATTTGATATTGCCGGCATGGGCATGTCTGCACAAAGTATTCGGCTCAACACCACCGCCAGTAATTTAGCCAATGCCCAGGCCGCTGGTAAGAGCGAGGATGAGACCTACCGTGCTCGCCACCCGGTATTTTCCTCGGTAGCCAAAGATCTATTGAACCCGGGTTCTGGGCCTATTGCCTCCTTGAGCGATCAAGCTTCAGTGGGCCTGCAGGTAGTCGATATTGTTGAGTCGACGGATCCTCTGCAGCAGCGCTACGAGCCCAACCACCCCAATGCCAATGACGACGGTTATGTGTTTTATCCTAACGTCAATGTGGTTGAGGAGATGGCGGATATGATTTCAGCGTCGCGCTCTTTTCAGGTCAATGTCGAGGTAATGAACTCGGCAAAAACGATGATGCAGCGCCTACTCACCCTCGGTCAGTAAGTTTCAGTTTAGTGAGGTTTTAATAATGGATAGCACAGCAATTTCAACCAGTGTCATAAGCAACTTGTCAAATCAGGTCAAACACGCCGATGCGCCAAAGAGTAATGAATTGGGGCAGGACGTTTTTCTTGAATTGATGATTACTCAAATGCGCAATCAAAATCCGCTGGAACCCCAGTCCAACAGTGAATTTGTAGCGCAGTTGGCGCAGTTTAGTTCGGTAGAGGGGCTCGACAAGCTCAATACCACCACCGAGAACATGTCCGCTATGTTCCAGTCCAGCCAAGCCTTGCAGGCCTCTTCAATGGTCGGCCGCGAAGTGAAGGTGGCGACTGAAACGGCGATACTGGAAAACGGTAATACGGTGCGCGGTACCATCGAATTACCCGCCAGTAGTGGCAGTGTCGAGATGAATATTTACAACAGCGGTGGTGAGTTGGTTGCCCGCGAGTTACTCGGTGAGCGCGCCGCTGGCGATATTGCCTTCGCTTGGGACGGTCTTGGTACCGACGGCGAGCGGTTGCCAGCAGACACCTATCGCTTTGAAGCGCTGGCTTCGGTCGGTCGCGATGAGACCGTACAATTGGGCACAGCTTTGAGCGCTAACATAGATAGTGTTTCAATCGGTCGCAATGGTGTGCTGACGCTCAACGTGGCGGGCGTTGGACCGGTGTCTATGTCTAATGTCAAAGAAATTTTATAACGGCTGGCACCGGCGATAGTTGCCAGTCAGTGGAGCGAACCGGCCCTACAGCCGGACTATTATTTGTAATGTGGGAGTAAGAAAATGTCGTTTAATACAGCGCTCAGTGGTCTCAGGGCCGCCAATACCGACCTTGCGGTTACCGGTAATAATATTGCCAACGCCAGTACTGTCGGATTTAAAGCCTCGCGAACGGAATTTGGTGATGTCTATGCGAACGCGCTAATAAAAAGCGGCTCTACGGTGGGTAATGGCGTACTCGTTACTTCGGTGTCGCAGCAGTTCGATCAGGGTAATATCTCCTTTACTGACAACAGCCTCGATCTGGCAGTTAATGGTACTGGGTTTTTTGTATTGAACACCACCGGCGGCGATGTAGAGTACACTCGAGCCGGTAACTTTGGTTTAGACGCCGAGGGTTTTATTGTCTCCAATGCCGGTGCGCAACTACAGGGCTTGATCGCCGATGAGCAGGGTTTGATCACCGGCGGCAACCCGCAGTCGCTGCAGGTAGAAACTACCGATTTGAATCCCTCGGCGACGACCTCCTTGGTGATGAGTTTTAATCTTGACGCCCGCGAGATCTCTCCTACCAATGACGAGGTCGATAGTGCTGGTTATGCGCCGGCGGCGGGTTTTTCCGTATTCGA
This sequence comes from Paraglaciecola psychrophila, assembly GCA_047623385.1. GTDB lineage: Bacteria > Pseudomonadota > Gammaproteobacteria > Pseudomonadales > Dasaniaceae > Oceanicoccus. The sequence goes on along the minus strand of JBLHLU010000009.1, from coordinate 25,974 downwards.
CTTTACCAAACCCTCAACCTTTAACCATTCGACCTCCCAGACCATTTACGACGACGAGGGTCTGCCTCATGTGATGAGCCAGTACTTTGTTAAACAAACTCCGTCGCCTGAAGATGCCTCAGCGAGCCCTCCCGTGGCTGCGGATCCGAACAATACCGGTGCGGTCAATACCTGGGATGTCTATGTGTTGATTGACGGTGAGCAATATAACGATGAGATTGTGGCAGACCCCGCCGCAACACCACCGGTGGTTGGCGTTGCTTCTTCGGTGACTTCGACTGGTCAGCCGGGTTTTCAGATTGGTTTTACCAGCGCCGGGGTACTCGATCCCAATGTCGGCGGGGGTGGCTCTTATATGATTAACAACTGGATACCTCGGGATACGACGGGTGCTCTCAGCGGTGCATCGTCGCCGCCGATCGAGTTTGACTTTGGCAATGCCAGTCAGTTTGGCGGCGAATTTGCGATTTCTTCCTCGCAGCAAAATGGCTTTGCCCAGGGTCGTTTAGCGGGTGTGCAAATTTCTTCGGATGGAGTGTTGTTTGCTCGCTACACCAACGGTGAGGCGCAAAATTTAGGTCAGGTAGTGTTGGCTAACTTTGACAACCAGCAGGGTCTGTCGCCGCAGGGTTCGACCAGTTGGGCTGAGTCCTCAGAGTCCGGTCAGCCGATGGTGGGAGTGCCTCAAAGTGGCTCTCTTGGCGCGATTACCGCAGGTGCTTTGGAGGAATCTAATGTCGATCTCTCGGAGGAGTTAGTGGGGTTAATTATTGCGCAGCGCAACTTCCAGGCTAATTCTAAGACTATTGAGACCGCCAATACCTTGACCCAGACGATTATTAACCTACGGTAATCCTTGTCGGCGGCATGTTTGTCCTGAACTTGCCGCCTAATTGTTCTGCCCTGTTTTAACATGCCCAGTGAATCAGTTCTGAAGACCTTCTGAACCTCTGATAGCCCCCTTTTGACACGCTTCTGACCCTCTTTGGTAAAGGCGTACCACCTTGTTTTTCTCTTCCATTTTACTGTTTGCGTCAAGCTGGCATCTTTATTGCATTTTACTTACCCATAGCAGTAACTCGACACAACACAGTGCAGCGCCAATCACTAGAGATTGCAGGCTGCCCGGAGGCACCATGGACAAAGGTATTTTTCTGGCAATGACAACGGGGCAGAATATTATGCATGCCCAGTCAGTTCACGCCAATAATTTGGCTAATGCCAATACCACCGGTTTTCAATCGGACTTCGAGAGGGCCCGCACCATGCGGGTTGACTACGGTGATGGCCATAAATCGCGGGCCTACGCAGTCACCGAGTCCGCCGGCACTAATTTTGCCCGTGGCGCGATGATTTCAACCGGCCGTGACCTCGATATGGCGGTGGACGGTGATGGCTGGATTGCGGTGCAGGCCCAGGACGGCACCGAGGCTTTTACCCGGGCTGGTTCGCTGAAAGTGAGCCCTACTGGGCAGTTGCTGACCGGCAATAACTTGCCTGTACTCGGCAACGGCGGTCCCATTGCTATTCCCCCTCACGATAAGATTACTCTGGGTGCCGATGGCACGATCACCATTCAGCCTCAGGGTCAGAAGGCGGAGGTATTGTCAGTGATCGATAGAATCAAGCTGGTTAAGCCAGATTACGCCAACTTGGAAAAAGGCCTCGACGGCATGGTACGGCTCAAAGAAGGCGAACAGGCGGTTGCAGATCCAGGCATTCGGCTGCAGTCGGGTTTTCTCGAGTCTAGCAATGTTAGCCCGGTCGACGAGTTGACGGCGATTATGACCCTAGCTAGACAATTTGAAATAAACGTAAAAATGATGAAGACCATGGAGCAAAACTCCTCGGCGGCGGCGCAGATACTGCGTTCTTCTTAACATTTTATAGCACCAATTAATGCTTTCTAACACCTAGCCCCGATTAATAAGGTGCTAAGCGAATAAGACCCATTTTGGAGAAATCATATGAATCAGGCATTGTGGATTAGTAAAACAGGATTGAGTGCTCAGGATACGCGACTGGCCACCATATCGAATAACTTGGCCAACGCTTCTACCGTCGGTTTTAAACGCGACAGTGTGGTGTTTGAAGACTTGTTATACCAAATTCATCGCCAGCCAGGGGCGCAGTCATCGCAAAATACGCAGCTGCCCTCGGGACTCCAAGTCGGCACCGGTGTACGGGTGATCGGCTCGCAAAAAGATTACTCAGCGGGCAGTGTTGATATTACCGAGAAGGCTTTCGATTGGGCCATCGACGGTCGCGGTTTTTTTGAAATTCTGCAACCTGATGGCACCTCGGGCTACTCCCGCAATGGCCAGTTTCAGATCAGTGCCGAGGGCCAGATCGTCAATTCGCGGGGGCTAATACTACAGCCGCCAATTACCGTGCCGGACAACGCGCAGAACGTAACGATTAGTGCCGATGGCATTGTCGAGGCCACTATTGCCGGTCAGGCCGCGGGCCAGAATCTAGGTACCGTGCAGATAGTCAACTTCGTTAACCCCACTGGCCTTCAGGCCACCGGCTCCAACATGTATGTTGAGACCGCCGCCAGTGGCGCACCCCAAGTCGGAACGCCGGGCAACGAAGGTCTGGGCCGTATCGAACAGGGAGCGTTGGAAAATTCCAATGTCGACGTAGTAGAGGAACTGGTCAATATGATCACTACTCAGCGTACCTACGAAATGAACTCTAAGGTTATTTCTACGGCTGATCAGATGTTGCAGTTTGTATCACAGAACCTGTAATCGGCCGATGAGTTCACTAAACAGAGGAGGATTTGCCATGTCAGCCCCCAGTCTAAAAAGCATCAGCAGTGGAATTAAATTACTGCTGGTCGGCTGTCTGTTGCTACTGCAGGCCTGCATGATAGCACCGCTACCGATGTCGGGTGATCCGGCCTACGCGCCTGTAGTTGCACCCAGAGCACAGCCGACAGTGGTTAACAGCGGTGGAATCTATCAGCCCGGATACACCCGGGGTTTGTTCGAAGATCGTCGCGCCAGTCGCGTTGGTGACATTTTGTCGGTGGTATTGGAAGAGCGCACCAATTCCAGTAAGAGTGCCGATACCGAACTGACCAAGGGCAGTAGCATCGATTTTAACGAGGCCACCTTACTGGGTAGGGGGGTCAGTCTAGGCAACTACGGATTGGGTACCTCGGTGGCCCAAGACAGAGAATTTACCGGCGAGTCTTCCAGTGATCAGAGTAATAGCCTCAGCGGCAGTATTGCGGTTACGGTGGCACAAGTGCTGGATAACGGTTTGTTGATGGTGCGCGGAGAGAAGTGGATGACACTTAACCGCGGAGAAGAATTTATTCGTGTTAGCGGAATGGTTAGACCGGAGGATGTGCAGCCCGACAACACCGTTCTTTCCACTAAATTAGCCGACGCTCGTATTACCTATAGCGGCAAGGGCGACCTTGCCGATGCCAATAGCCAGGGCTGGGCTTCCCGATTCTTCAATACTCGCTTTTGGCCCTTTTAAGCGCGGCTAACAGCTGCAAGGTATAAACATGAAAACTTTCATCAATAGTGCTGGCAATAGTAATGATCGCAACTGCGCTGAGCGCTCAGTGGCGTTGAGTATTGGTTTGCGCTCAATAGCGGTGTTGCTAGTGCTGCTGACGACGCTGTCTGGGGCCCGCGCCGAGCGGTTAAAAGATCTCGCTTCTATTGCTGGGGTGCGCGACAACCAGTTGGTTGGCTACGGTTTGGTAGTGGGTTTGGACGGCACTGGTGATCAGACCACGCAGACACCGTTTACCACCCAGGCCTTTAGATCCATGTTAAAGCAAATGGGCGTGGCTATTCCGGAGGACGCTACTTTTCAGTTAAAAAATGTTGCCGCGGTAACCGTGCACGCGACCTTGCCACCGTTTAAAAAGCAGGGGCAGAAAATCGACATCACCGCCTCTTCGGTCGGAAATGCCAAAAGCTTACGCGGTGGCAGCTTGCTATTTACACCGCTTAAAGGCGCTGATGGCCAAGTTTACGCAGTTGCCCAGGGCGAGTTAATTGTCGGTGGTTTTGGCGCCGAGGGTCTCGATGGTTCCAGTGTCACGATCAATATTCCCAGCGCCGGTAGAATACCTAACGGTGCAATAGTGGAACGGGCGATAGACAATGGATTTAACAGTGGCACGCATTTAACGTTTAATTTGAACCGCGCTGACTTTACCACTGCCCGGCGGGTAGCCGAGAGTATTAATGAAATGCTGGGGCCCAATACTGCGCGGGCCTCGGACGCCGGCTCTATTCACGTGACTGCGCCGCGCGATCCCAATCAGCGGGTATCGTTTGTATCGCTGTTGGAAGAGGTTGAGGTATCGCCAGGTCAAGCTCCTGCACGGGTAGTGATTAATTCTCGCACCGGTACCATTGTGGTTGGTGAGCATGTCACTGTGCGTCCCGGTGCGGTCACTCACGGTAGCCTAACAGTATCAATTAGCGAGTCTGAAGAGGCCAGTCAGCCCAATGCGCTCGGTGGCGGTAACACAGTGGTGCAGCGCGCCTCCACTATTGATATTGGTCAGGAAAATAGTCGTATGTTTGAATTTCAGGGCGCCACTAGCCTCGACGAAATTATCCGCGCGGTCAATCAAGTCGGCGCGGCTCCAGGTGATCTGATGGCGATACTGGAAGCGCTAAAACAATCCGGTGCCTTACAGGCCGATTTAATAGTGATATAGAGTGACAATCGATGCCAATAGCAGTGGAGCAGTAGATGATTAATTCTAGCAATGGCGGCGGCGGTGCCGATGCCTATACCGATCTGTCCAGCGTCAATGCTATACGCACTTTGGGTCGCAGCGACAAAAATCAGGCGTTGGAAAAAATTGCCCAGCAGTTTGAATCGATGATGGTACAGATGATGATGAAGAGCATGCGCGAGGCCAATGCAGCTTTTTCTGAGGGTAGTATGTTTTCCAGTCCCGCCGGTGATATGTACGAAGATATGTACGACGACCAGATTGCGCTGTCGCTATCGCAGGGCCGCGGCTTGGGTGTTGCTGAGGTAATGGTGCGCCAGCTGCGCCAGCGCTTTGGTGAGCCGCAGCAAAAGGCAGTGGACACCGGCGTTGGCGACTATATGGATCGCAAAATACCACAGCAAGTGATGAAGGCGCCGGCGCCCAGTGGGCTCAGTACTGAAGCGGCGGCGAGTGTTGAGCAACCCGCGCAATTCGATGGCAGTGTGGCAGGCTTTGTCGACGCCTTGCTACCTTTGGCGCAGCAAGCGGCGGCCAAACTGGGGATAGACCCCGAGGTGCTGTTAGCACAGTCGGCGCTGGAGACCGGTTGGGGTAAAAAAGTGAGCATCGATGGCAGCGGCCAATCCAGTAACAATATGTTTAACATCAAGGCTGACAAACGCTGGCCCGGTGCCACCGTGCAGGTGAATACGGTGGAGTTTAACAACGGCGTACCGGTGCCAGAGCGGGCATCCTTTAGAGCCTATAACAATGCTCAGCATAGTTTTGATGACTACGTTGCCTTTGTTAGTGAGAGCCCGCGCTATAGCCGCGCTACTAGTGCCCAGGGCAGCGAACAATTTGTGCGTGAGCTCAGTGCTGCCGGCTACGCCACCGATCCGCAATATGCTGACAAAATTATCGGCATTATTAACAGTGCACCGCTACAGCAGGCGTTGGCATCTGCGCAGCTACGCGATAGCGCTGAGAGGTAGAGGCTATGGCTTCGTTACTAAATATTGGGGTATCGGGACTGCGGGTTAACCAGACCGCGCTGCAGGTTACGGGTAATAATATTGCCAATGCGGATGTTGAATCGTATACCCGCCAGCGCGCCGACTTTGTTACCTCGCCAGAGCAGTTTCGTGGCAATGGATATATTGGCAGCGGTAGTTCGGTAGAGACTGTTGTGCGCATTGCGGATCAGTTTTTGCGTACTCAGATTCAGTTGGATACGTCTAATTACAGTAATTTATCGGCTTTTGGCGACAATATCGAGCAGTTAGACTCGCTGTTGGCCGGTGAACTCAGTAGCTTGGGACCCGGTATTACCGCACTGTTTAGTGCCATCGAAGTCAGTGCTGAAGACCCTACCTCCAATCCCGCTAGGCAGTTGGTGCTAAGTGAAGCCGAGGGTTTGGTTGAACGGCTACACACCTTATACGATCGGCTGCAACACCAGGCGGGCTCGGTAGATGAGCAAATGGGTTCGCTCACGGCTCGGATTAGCTCACTGGCTGCCGGTATTGCCAATGTGAACGAGTCGATCGAGCGCGAGACGGGAATTAATCCCAATACTCAGCCCAACGGGCTATTAGATTCCCGAGATGAATTACTACGCCAGCTCACCGAGATTGTTTCTATTCGCACCACTCAAGACCCCAGCGGTGCGGTGAATGTGTTTGTTGGCAACGGTCAACCCATTGTTATCGGGCGTCTCGCTTCGAGCTTAGGTGTGCAGGCCAGTGCGCAAGACCCAGAGATACAGGATATTACTTTCATCGGTGCCAACGGTCAGCCCATCCCTATAACTCAATCTATAAGCGGTGGTGAGCTGGGCGGCTTACTGGAGTTTCGAGAACGGACGCTGGGGCCCACGCTCAACGACATGGGCCGCATCGCGCTAGCGATTACTGATTCTATCAACCAGCAGAACCAGCAGGGCATTGACCTAGAAGGTAACTACGGCTCGTTGGTATTTACCGATATCAATAGTACTCTCAGCATAGCGGAGCGCTCTAAGACCCTAGACGGCAGCGCCAACCTAGATGTGGTTATTACCGACTTGTCAGCACTGGGTACCGACAATTATATTTTGAACATAAATAATACCGGCCCGCCGGCCCAGGGCCAGTTAATGAATCAAGGCACCGGCGAGGTTATTGCCGGGACTTTTGCCCAGCTCGATCATGACAACAATCCCAATACCGCCAATGAGAACGTTTTTGTTCCTAACGACCCTAGCAAAACCGAGGGTATTACTGTTTATGTCAATAGCGGTACCTTAGTCCAGGGCGACAGCTTTTATATTCGCCCCACTCGCAGCGGTGCAAGGGATGTGGAAATGCAGATGGCGCGATTGCAGGAGCTAGCCTTTGCCGCACCTATTGTTTCCGGCGCTACACTTAGCAATAGTGGTGGCGGTACTATCTCTGCGGGCACTGTGCTGCAGGCGCAGGATCGTTTTGGTAATACCAGCCCGGCTTTTACCACCCCGGGACAGCTGTCGCCACCGGTTAATATTCAATTTACCTCGCCCTCGAGCTATGACGTTTACGACAGTAGCAGCACCCCTCCGACGCTGATGTTTTCCAGCAATTTTGTCCAGGGCCAAAATAATGCGGTCTTTGCCACCGATCCGAGTAGCGCCCAGTTGACCGCAAGCGCCGCTGGTGTCAATACCGGGGGTGCCTCGATCGGTGCCAGTCAAGTACTCGACCAGCAGGCCTTTGCCGCTTCCGACCCCGCCGGTTATGTTATTACCTTTGACGACGATGCCGCCGGTGCACCTGCGGCGCCTTACTTTACCGTGGCCGGTAACAGTGATGGTTCCAGCGTCAATATTTTGTCTACCGGCAGCAACAGTACGCTGTCCTTAAATGGTTGGTCCGTGACCATCGGCGGCACTCCCGATAATGGTGACAGCTTTGCGCTGAGCACCCCGGCACCGGTCAACGTGACCTCTTTGGCAACCCTCGGTAATAGCGGCGCTGCAGTCGTTAGCGCCAGTTCGGTGAGCAATGCTGCGGCCTTTGCCGCCTCAGATCCCGGCGGTTATATCATTAGCTATGACGACAATGCTGCGGGAGCACCGCCAGCACCATTTTTTGTGGTGACTGGCAATAGCGACGGTTCCTCGGCGAATGTGCTGGCGACCGGGGCCACTACCAGTATTAGTCTCAACGGCTGGTCGACTACCATCAGCGGTCCACCAGACCACGGCGACACCTTTGCGATTGAGCCCTCGGCACCTTTTTATATGGGTTATCAAGTCGAACTGGGGGGTAGCCCGGCTTCGGGTGATACCTTTTCAGTGGGTTTTAACGGCACCGGCATTTCCGATAACCGCAATGCGGTGCGTTTGGGAGAGCTGCGAGTAGAGAGTATTTTACAGGGTGGTACACTCAACTTTGAGGGCGATTATGGCCGTTTGGTTGAGCACTTGGGGGCGGAGACTGCGCAGAATAGAATATCCAGAGAATCGGGTTATTCGCTGTTACAGAGCTCTATCAACAGTCGCTTTGCGGTGTCTGGGGTCAATCTGGATGAAGAGGCGGCTAATCTGATTCGCTTTGAACAAGCGTATAGCGCTTCGGCGCAGGTTATATCGGTGGCCAGGCAACTGTTTGATACTATGTTAAATGCATTCCGTTAAATACGTTCCGTTAAATGCGTTTCGCTAAACGCACTACGTTACATGCATTTTGCTAAAAGCAGAGTACTTAGTTATTAAGTCAGAGTTGGAACAGTAGATTGGGGATTTTTTATGAATTTCGATAACTTCGAAAAGAGAGCGTAAACAATGATACGTTATTCCTCTTTGCAGGCTTTTCATCAAGGTGTTGACGGTATGCTCAACGCCCAGAAAAAAACCTTCAATACCCAGGCCCAAATCGCCTCAGGCAAGCGTATCGCGACCGCCGCAGACGACCCGGTGGCAGCGGCCCGTATTGTAAAAATTGATCAAGAGCAGTCGCAGACCCGGCAGTATATTACCAATGCTGACGCTCTGGAAAATCGTCTGACCTTGGAAGAGTCACAGCTAAAAGGGGTGACCAATTTACTGGCGCGGGTCCGTGAACAGACCGTATACGCCGCCAACGGCGTGCTGACGCAATCTGAGCGTCAGAGCATTGCCATCGAATTGAAGGGCCGCCTAACGGAACTGGGTAATCTGGCTAATACCCGTGACAGCAATGGCGAATATATTTTTGCCGGCTTTCAGGGTGGTAGCCCAGCTTTTAGTCAGGACGGGCGCGGTGATTACAACTATGAGGGCGATGACGGTCAGCGGCTGGTTAACATCGCCACCTCGACTAAGATTGCATCGAGTGACAGCGGCAAGGATATTTTTGTCGATGTGCAGTCTCAGCAGTCGATGTTTTTTAATGAGGCTCGTATTACCAATAGTGGCGGTGCCATCATCGGCGACGGCGAGGTGGTAGATACTGAATTGTTTGCCGACTCCGACCCCGGCGGTTATACCGTGAGTTTCGACGACGATGCCAGTGGCGTGCCGCCAGCACCTTTTTATACGGTTATCGGCAACACCGACGGCAGCAGCAGCACGGTGCCAGTGATTGGCGGCAGTACTACGCTGTCGCTACAGGGTTGGTCAGTGACCATACAGGGCATACCCGCACAGGGTGACAGCTTTGCGCTGAACTCTTCTTCTTCGCCCAAGCAAAGCATGATGGATACCATGACTAAGCTGATCTTCGGTCTGGAGAATTTAACCGACGACCCCTCCGACGATGACAGCTTGCGACTGCTAATGGCTGAGTCACTGGACAATTTGGGTTACGCCGAGGAAAATATTTTTGGTATTACCGCAAAAATCGGCGCCCGCTTTAATACCCTAGAAACCGTTAGAAGCGTGAATCAGGGGGTGGAGTTGGTCAACCAACAAATACTATCTGAAATACAAGACCTGGACTACGCCGAAGCGGTCAGTCGCCTATCGATGGAAAGTTTTACGCTGGAAGCCGCGCAACAAAGTTATGCCAAAATCAGTAGTCTTTCACTGTTCAGCTATCTGCGCTAATACCGGGATAGTTTACTTAATTCAATCCGCGGTATTGCCGTTCCGGCAATACGTATTTTTGCGAGGCTGTTTTAAGCTTAACTAAGCTACCACTGCAAGGAGCAAGACCATGGCCAAGATGGCGCCTTTAGTAATCCCTTTATTCCCCACCTCGTTCCCCACCACGTAACCCGCCACGTTCCCCACCATTTTACCTAGCGCGGTAATCGACGCCAGCGGACATTTTTTCTGGATCAGGGTCACCCGTTTTATAAGCGATTATTAGCGCAGGCGGCGCAAAAAAACCGGAGTGGATGTTGGGGTTTATTGTTTAATGCCCAATCATGTTCACTTTGTGGCGGTGCCTCGACAACAACATAGCCTCGCCCATTTTTTGTGATGCTCACCGACGTTATAGCCGCTTTATCAACAAGCGGTTGGGCTGGCAGGGGCACTTGTGGCAGGAGCGCTTTCACTGCTCAGCGATGGCTGAGTCCTAGCTACTGGTAGCGGTTCGAGATACTGAATTAAACCCGCTGCGAGCTATACCGTGCGATTCCCCCGAACAGTGGCTCTGGTCTAGTGTGGATGCGCACTTAAGCGGAGAAAATGACAGCTTTGTGAGCGTTGAACCGATGTTGCGGTGAGTTGATGACTGAGCTGAATACTTACGCATAGTGGACGCTCGGGATGAGCTAGAGACTATTCGGCGCCAGGCCAAAACAGGGCGCCCAATGGGTTGTAAGGCGTTTGTTAGTGAGCTGGAGGGAGTGACAGATCGGCAGTTAGTGAAGGCAAGGCCGTTGCCAAAGAAAGCAATTAAGTAAACCGTCTCCGTATTTATTTGTTTTGTTGGTAGGCGCGACTGGCTTTGTTGCCTTTTTGAGATTGGCTTAGCTCGCTAGTGGTTTCTGCTTTGGCTTGTTCGGTAACCGCTAGTAACTGCTGCTCGAGTAGCTTCAGTTTTTCTATACCGGTTCTCACTAGTGCGGCTGACGGCGGGGCGACGGCGGCAGTAAAGTATTTCTTGAGCTGGGTTTGCCGCCGTTGTTCCAACTCGGCGACTTGTTGCCAGTCACTATTGGCGGCGGCGGCTAATTGTTGTTGTGCCAGGTCGATCAGTTCGGTGAGTTGGCGTTTGATGGTCTGCTGAGTTGCTGTCACAAAAATACCTGTCTTTTACTGTTATCACTAGGCTATCACTACTGCCGTCAGCCTAGCGGTGAATCGGCTCGCTGGCAAACCTTTAACCCGCTGACTTCCTACCTACCCCTGCTGATCTGGGTGGCAGACTATTGCCGCTTTTTCCAGCAACACCTGCCGTTGCTCGACTTCCTGTGATTCGGCAATATTATTTTAACAGTAAAAACAACAACTTAAATTTTTTTATGCATATTGGCACAGCTGTTGCTTTTACAAAGCTAAAGCCAGCTTATCGCCCAGAACAATACAGTTCGCTGCGGCAGGTAAATTTACTCTGGTCAGAATTTACGTCATAGGAGAATAGCAATGCCTCTAGTCATTAATAGTAATATCGCTGCGCTGAATTCACAGCGCCAGTTGGTGAAGTCAGGTGATGACCTGATGCAGGCCATGGAACGTTTATCCTCGGGTAAACGTATTAATACCGCAGCAGATGACGCGGCGGGTTTGGCTATATCCAACCGCATGACATCTCAAGTTATGGGTTTGAATCAGGCCGTTCGAAATGCTAACGACGGTATTTCGCTGATCCAAACCGCCGAGGGCGCGCTCGACGAAACCACTAATATACTGCAGCGGATACGCGAGCTATCAATACAGTCTGCTAACGGTATTTACGCTGACGGCGATCGTGCAACACTCGACGCTGAGGCACAGCAACTACTGGAAGAATTGGACCGGATAGCGGCAACCACCAGCTTTAACGGCCAAAAATTATTAGACGGTACCTTGGGTGATGTCGACTTACAGATCGGCTCTGAGGCCAACCAAGTCATTAATTTTAGTATATCGGCAATGACCACGGATAAATTGGGATTGGGCACCACCAGCTCTGATATCTCTGGGGCTCGAACCGGTGATCTGTTGAATTTGGATGCCGCCGCCGGAGCGCCAATTAATATTGGTGATGGTGATGTATTAATAAATAATCAATCTATCGGTGCTTTTAACGGCGGTACCGATACATTTCAGGATTTAATTGACAACATTAATACCAATGTCGCCGGTGTAACCGCTGAAGGTTACAATATTGCCGAGGCTGGAGGTGTCGGTACCGGTGCTATTGCCGATACTGATGTGCTTACCATATCGGTATTCGATGTTGATGGCGACGCTTCGGCTAGAACAGATTTTAAATTCACCAGCTCTAACAGTTTAGATGAGTTGGTTTCATCAATAAATACTAAAACAGGTGGTTTGTTAACAGCGTCTGTTAGTGATGCGGGAAGATTAGTGCTCAGTAATGACACCGGTGCTGCGTTAGCGCTTACTTACGAAAATGTAACTTCCAATGGAGATTCACTGGGTAGCGTATTGGGCTATACAAATAACAGTATTGCCGACCAAGGTGGTGTTAATTCAGCCGATGGTGAATATATAGCCGGCGGTACTGATGCTGCGCTGTTTACTGGTGCATTGTCGCTGTCGGCTGATGACGGTGGAGTCAGTATCAGCATCAACGCAGGGCCGCAAGGTTCACCCGCCGACTTGGCCAATTTGGGTTTCCAGGAATCCTCAGGTGACGGAACTATAACCGGTCTGGGTAACAACGATACGGTGCCAGCCGGCACAGTGGATTTTTCTCAAGGCCTGGAGTCGGGTGACCTGACTATAAATGGAACCGTTATTGCAGCGACTATTAACGATAGTTTGCAAGGTGCAATTGATATAATCAATACGGCGACTGATCAAACAGGTGTTGTTGCAGCTTCTATTGCTACTCAGGCCTTTGATGAAAATACATCAATCGCCGCCACTGAATTGGTGGCCAATGATACCGCTGCATACGCATTTAACGCAGCGGACACCATTACCATTAACGGCGTAGTTAGCGGTGCATACGGTGCTCCCGGTGGCGTGGCAGATGTGGCTACAGCAATCAATCTTATTTCTGACGATACCGGTGTTACCGCGTTTGTAGACGACAATGACGCCCTGCACTTGTTCTCGCCGGGTCCTATTGTAATGACCAATGGCAGCGGTCTTGTCTCAGATTTTGGTGATCTAGAGGATGCTTTTAATGTGGGAACTGATGTGGCGAGTGCCACTGCGGTTCAAGGAGCTTCTTTATCGACTGCAGGTGCATCTGACATTGTCATTAATGGGCAGGTTGTGGCGCTAACAGATTTGGGCGATCTAAGTCAGATTGTATTGGATGTGAATACCAGCGAGGCACAGACAGGCGTTCATGCTGAAATCGATGACAACGGCGAACTGTCATTGTCGTCGAACTCTAATATTTCGATTCAGCTGGGTACTACTCGCTCAGCGATGACCGCAGCTCATGCACTCGGTGTGGGTGATCTTATTACCGATGGTGCCGGCGGTGCTCCCGATGGTGCGCTTGACGCGACATCGTTTACCGTCGGTGCAGGTATCAAGTTGACCTCGATTAACAACACCACTATATCGATAGACGGCAATGCTTCGGCGCAAACGGCTACTGGGCTGTTGAACCAAAACACTGACTTGTCAGCCATTGCCACAGGTTCTGCCATTGCTAGTTTGAGTATTGCTACCCAAGCGGGCGCACAGGCAGCTATAGATCCTATCGACAATGCCTTAGAAACCATCAACGCCACACGCTCTGAAATGGGTGCGGTTACCAACCGGCTCGATTTCACCATTAGTAACTTAATGAACGTCTCAGAGAATACGGCGGCGGCACGTTCGCGCATAGTGGATGCAGATTTTGCTGCGGAAACCGCCAACTTATCTCGGGCGCAGGTATTGCAACAGGCCTCACAGGCTATGTTGGCCCAGGCCAATGCGGCACCGCAGCGGGTGTTGCAGCTACTCAATAGTTAATAAGTCTGTTAGTCATCATCAAAGGGCCGGTATTGATACCAGCCCTTTTTTTTGCCCGTAATTTGAGTCTGCGGGTTGCCGTTGTTAGTGTTGGTACGGTGTTGAATATTGTTCGTCTGCCATACTTTTTTTGTCCCTGCTCCTGCAGCAACTTTGTGTTCTGCTGTCAGCTCGCCCAGGATAGCGCTGCTGTGGGTATGGCGGTTATTCAATGGCTAATAATCCCACAAATGAATCTCATAGGGCGCTGTTGTCCGGCGCTTTTTTTTCACTTGAGTCGGGCAACACCGCAGCGTAATCTCCGCCCCTTGGCTAGATTTCATCCTCTGCTCTGGTATTGAGATACGCGGTGAGCTCAATACAGTGGGTACTCGGCTGCGATGCATTGCAAGATTGTAATGCTTCAGATTTAAAGCATTAAAATCAATAGCTTGGTGACGTATCTTGGCGAAAACGCCGTTGCCTTGCGCTGTTCTTCCGGGGCAGATACTTGTCTATAGCAAGCTGCTCACTAAAGAAAATCCTGCCCTGGTCGATACCCCCCCCCGATATAGTTCATTATGGTTGGCTTCTGTCTGTTGTACCGAGCTGTACGTATTCGGCATAGCTATGGTTGAGAGGAAATAGAAAAACTGTTGTGGCATTGATCATTAATTCTAACATCTCCGCCTTGAACTCCCAGCGCCAGTTGGTGCGTTCTGGTCAGTTGCTGGACAGCGCCATGGAGCGCCTGTCTTCGGGCAAGCGTATTAATAGCGCGGCGGACGACGCCGCGGGTCTGGCTATTAGCAATCGCATGAGTTCGCAGGTGCGCGGTCTTAATCAGGCGGTGCGCAACGCCAGCGACGGTATTTCATTGATTCAGACCGCCGAGGGCGCGCTGAACGAATCGACCAATATCTTGCAGCGTATTCGCGAACTGTCTATCCAGTCGGCCAACGGCATTTACAGTAACACCGATAGAGCAACGCTAGATGCTGAGGTGCAGCAGCTAACGTCAGAGCTTGACCGCATTGCCAAAAGCACTCGTTTTAATGGCCGCAATCTGCTGGACGGCTCATTAACACAGGTTGCACTACAGGTAGGAGCCGAGGCCAACCAAACTGTGAGTTTTAGCATTGCGGCGATGGATGTTAAAAGTTTGGGAATGACCGGCATTGCTAGTGATTTAATCGGTGGTGAAATGAATATCAACGCCAACGGTTTGTTAAATAACGGCTTTGAGTCGGCAACGATTAAGATTAACGGACAATATTTGGATGCCGTCGCCGAAGGTTCAAATGTTCAAAAATTACTCGATGCTATTAACACGGAAATTGCCGGTGTATCTGCTGCCGTTTATACCCAAGCGACGGCTGAGTCGGTCGGTAGTGGGATGTTGTCAGGGGGTGATAGCGTAACCTTAACCGGTATTGACCTAGACGGTGGCCAATTAGTGATGTCGTTTACTAATACCGACTCACTTGAACAATTGGTTGAAAAAATTAATAGCACTGCGGGCACATTATATAACGCCAGTATTGATGACGGCGGGCGACTGAGTGTTGGTAGTGAGACCATGGTGTCGATTAGCATTGCCGACGATACCGGTGGTATAGCCAGCGGTATGAGTGTGTCGACTATCGCTGATGCAGATATTGCAGCAACCATAACCGGTTTAACCGAGCGCTGGGTCGCGCAATCCGAAAAACTCATTGAAGACTACTTCGGCGTTACCGGAACCCATATCGATCTAACATTAAATCTAGATGACAGTGATGGTGTTTCCAATAATCTGGCATCGGTTAGTTTTTTGATCGGCGGTGCGATTGGCGATACCGGCACCGCTATGAAGCTCAACATCGACATGGCTGATTTTACCGCCGACAACCAGCCTGATGGCGGCAATGCACCCTATTATAACGATAGAATTATTGCTCACGAAATGGTTCACGCGGTACTCGCGTCCAACTTCAATACCAGCTTAATGCCGGGGTGGTTTACTGAAGGTATTGCAGAGTTAATACACGGCGCCGACGAGCGTGTGGAAGGCGATTTTGCCAATATTGATGAGTTAGCAGAATTGACCGCAGCTTTTAAAACCACGCCAGGGTCTCCAACGGGGGCGACAGCAAGTAGTGGTTATTCAGCCGGTTATTTGGCTACAAAAATGCTGCAAGATGACCTTGTTGCTGTTGGCAGCGATATTGCTGAATTATTTGTTGAGCTTAAGGGTGGCGGAACCCCTATTTCTTTAGATCAGGCGGTGCAAAATCTCAAAACGAATCATGCGGCATTGGTATGGACCGATCTGGCATCATTTGAAGCGCATTTTCTGGCTAATGGTGTGGACTACCTCAATGAAACGTATGTGAATGGTCAGCTTGACTTGTTTGATGGTAGCGTAGATACCGGCTCCATTTCCGGCTCAGACTACGGCGGAGGCGCAAAAACGGCCACCACCGTTATGCCTGATGCTGCAATTGGTATCGGTGACGGTTCGCCCAATTTCAATTTTATTATTCCGGATCAATACAATGGCTTGGCTTTTGTCGCCGAAGCGCAGTTAATTTTAACCTCAGATAGTGACCAGTCGATAACCGTAACACGAGGGTTGAGAGGCGAAGATTCTGACCTCAGCGATTTGGGTTTCAGAACTATCAGTGAATCTGGGTTAGTGCTGGGCGAAGGATTAAATTCAGCCGAGCAAAACGCTGTCTTGTCATCCACCGACTTACGGATTAACGGTGTCAAAATTGCTGCGGTTAATGCCGGCTTAGGCTTGTTTAGTAAAATTGATGGGATCAATGCGGTCACCAATGAGACGGGTGTTATTGCCGCTATTGAAGCTTCAGCGTCTTATAGTCACAGCCAAATTACGGTAGCCGCCTCGGAGGTTTCGAGTAATAGCGCTATTGCTATCGGGGTCGGTGACGATGGTGTGCTAGCTATCAACGGCATTGGTATAGCTGTTAGTGTTGGTGATACTGCCAGCAATATAGCCGCATCAGTTAACGTCGCTACGGCTTACCACAGTGTTACCGCCTATGCCGATGAAGAGGGCGAATTGCATTTGTATGCGGCTCGTCCTATTACCTTGGGCGTATCGACTGTTGCGCTGGGCACCGCTTTAGGCGCCATTGGTGCCGAGGCTGCCGGCAACGGCTCAATTAAAATTGGTGGCACAGAGGTCGGTTTAAGTGACCTGAGCGACATACAGGTAGTGATTAATGATATTAATGCCGAGCAGGCTGCAACCGGTGTGCGCGCCTCAATCGACGGCAATGGTGAGTTAGCGTTAGTGGCTAATTCAGGGTTTAGTCTGGCGCTGGGTCAAACAAACGGCCTTAAAGCCTTTGCCACCTTGGGTATTAGTTTTAGTGCAATTGACGACACCGCAGACCTTACCGACAGCAACAGTGATAATCGTTTAGCTGACGAGTCGGTCGCTATTGAGCCAAGAATATTGCTTAGGTCAATTAATGATCAAACCATTAGCGTTGATGTGACCGCGGCCGGAGCGCAGGCGACCGGACTGAGTCGCCTCAATGAAACCTTATTTGGCTCCTCGAGTTCTTCGCTGGCTACTTTAAGCGTTCTATCGAGTTCGCAGGCACAAGCGGCTATTGGCGTCGTCGACAATGCGCTGGAGACCATTAACAGCACCCGCTCCGATTTGGGTGCAATTAGCAATCGTCTAGATTTTACCGTATCTAACCTAATGAACATATCTGAGAATACTGCGGCAGCGCGCTCGCGTATTGTTGATGCTGATTTTGCTGCAGAAACGGCAAAGCTCAGTCGCACCCAAGTATTGCAGCAAGCTGCACAGGCCATGCTGGCCCAGGCTAACAGTGCGCCCCAGCAGGTGCTGTCGTTGCTGCGTTAGCGGCTTATTTTGTCGTTGCAGAGGATGAAAACGGTTAGGAAATTACCACTGTTTTTTGACGTCTACGCATTCGCATTAAATTATCTTAGTAAGTCTATGAAATAACTCATTAATTTATTTTTTGCTATTGGCTGCTTAAAAATTAATCTGCGCTAAAGTTTCTCACACCTCAGTCGATAGATAGTACAGAGCCAATCTTACACGGCTAGAAAAGACCCATCTGGGCTGGTCAATATGGGCTGGCATAAGTAATACCAACAGAGGAGGCTTAACATGCCTTTAGTTATCAATAGTAACTTGTCATCACTGAACTCGCAGCGCCAGCTAGTGAAGTCGGGAATGGAGCTTGATGCGGCTATGGAGCGTTTGTCTTCTGGTAAGCGTATTAACTCTGCTGCCGACGACGCCGCCGGATTGGCGATATCTAACAGACTCACTTCACAGGTTCGCGGACTAGACCGCGCTGTGTCCAATGCCAATGACGGCATCTCACTGATTCAAACAGCGGAAGGTGCGCTAGACGAGTCAACTAACATCTTACAGCGCATGCGAGAGCTGAGCATTCAGTCTGCTAACGGCATTTATGCCGACGGTGACCGCACTACACTCAATGCAGAAGTTCAGCAACTGGTTGCAGAATTAGATCGCATTGCAGAGACCACCTCTTTTAACGGCCAGCAACTGTTAGACGGTACCCTGGGCAATGTTGACCTGCAAATTGGTTCTGAAGCTAATCAGATTATTAGCTTTAGTATTGATGCGATGAGCGCTGACAGCTTGGGGCTTGGTTCTACTTCCAGCGACTTATCTGGTTCTAGTCTCAACGGAACGGCCGCTGCTATTACACTAGGCGCTGGCGATATCTTGATTAATGATCAAGCGATAAGCGCCTTCACTAATACAATTAATAATGGCAATCTTACAACGTTAATTGATGATATAAATGCCAGTATTGATGGCGTTACTGCCTCGGGGTTTAATGTTGTTGAAGGGGCCACCGTAGGCAGCGGTGTTACTACTGCCGGTCAGTTTACTATCACAGCAGAAGCTGTAGATGGTGGCGCAGCAACCTTGTATACCATTGGGGCAACTTCTAGCTTGGAAGAGTTAGTGACTGCCATTAACGAAAAAGCGGGTGGTGCATTAACGGCTGCGCTAAGCGATGAAGGAAAGCTAACGCTTGCAAACACTAACGGTGCGGCGTTGACTGTAGCCGATGCGTCGACTAATTCGGGCATTGTGGCTGCTACTTACCAAGGTAGTCTGTCTCTGGTCTCTGACGACGGCAGTGCTGTCACTATTACTAAAGGAGCAAACGGTACAGATGCTCAACTCAGCGCCTTGGGTTTTAATGAGACCGCACAACAAGGTGAAGTATTAGGTAGCACTATTGGCTCCACGCCTCAAATTGCCAATTTAGAGGCTGGAACGGTTACCATTAATGGTGTCGCTATAGCAGCAGAAGCCGGTTTGCCAAATACGGGAAGCTTGCAGGGTAAGGTCGACAATATTAATGCTGTTACCAGTGAAACTGGGGTTGTTGCCAGTATTAAAGCGGAGGAGTCTTTTTCGGCTGATGTTACCAAAGCCGTGTCAACGGTCACTCTGACCGGTGCTCCAAATATGACGAATATTGCAACAATTGCTGCTGATTCTGAATTGAAAATCAATGGTGTCGAGCTTACAGGTATAGCGGCTTTAACAGCTGCTAGCGATGTCAATGCCTTGGCCGCTGTGATTAATGGAGAAACGGCTAATACCGGCGTCACCGCGTCTGTAGGTGACTCTGGGTTTTTAACGTTAACGTCTGAAAGCCCTTTTACTTTTACCGGTGACACTGGTGGTGATTCAGCTGATCTAGGTACAGGTGCTCCTGCACTAGATGCGACAACGTCTGCTACTACTCTTGCAGCCAACTCTGGAAGTCTGAAAATTAATGGTACTGAAATAAGTAACATTGATTTGGATGACCTCGATGCCGCGGTTCTTGATATTAATGCGTCCAGTGGCAGCACCGGTGTATTAGCGAGTATCGACGATAATGGTGAGTTACAATTCTCCGCCAATTCAGCGATCACCTTTGAAATGGGTCAGGCTGCCGGAGCAGCTTCAGCTTTGAGACTAGGTATCACTTTTACTACTGATACTGGGTCTGATGGCGCCTTAGATTCTGTTAGCTTTGATCCGCGTATTGCTCTAATATCGACCAATGGCAATGCCGTATCTGTTGATGTCAGTGGTACAGGTTCGGCTCGAACCGGTTTGCTAGATTTAAACACAGACCTCAGCTCTACTGTAACGGGCTCGGCGTTATCAAGTATCAG
The DNA here is from genome assembly GCA_047623385.1 of Paraglaciecola psychrophila. Lineage (GTDB taxonomy): Bacteria > Pseudomonadota > Gammaproteobacteria > Pseudomonadales > Dasaniaceae > Oceanicoccus. The sequence goes on along the minus strand of JBLHLU010000009.1, from coordinate 6,046 downwards.
TGTGGCTACCTCTGGCGGTGCCCAAGCGGCTATCGGATCTATCGATAGTGCTCTGGAAACCATAGGTTCGACCCGTTCTGAACTGGGTGCGATCAGTAACCGTTTGGACTTCACGGTGAGTAATCTGATGAATATATCAGAAAACACCGCCTCTGCGCGGTCGCGGATTGTCGATGCTGATTTTGCTGCGGAGACGGCTAATTTGTCTCGAGCACAGGTACTACAACAGGCTGCTTCTGCTATGCTGGCTCAGGCTAATGCAGCACCTCAGCAGGTGTTGTCACTGCTTCGTTAACCGTAGTTTTTTTTGAAGGGGCGACATGAAGTTACCCCGGAGAACTAAAGAGATTCTGTTATGAATGAAATTAGAACATCACATCAGGGTGGCCTGGCTCCAGACATGCAAGTGCAAGCTTCTAAGAGTGCTCAGCCTAAGGCCGAGGTTATCAAACCGATAACTGAAGTTAGTTCTGAGGTTGTTGTACGTGCGGTTTCTGAGCGAGAAAATATTGCGGATGTAGTTGCCGAAATGAATGAGTATATTCAAAAAGAGCAGCGTGATTTACACTTTAGTGTAGACGAAGGCAGCGGGCACACAGTAGTAAAGGTGCTAGATCGAGTAAGCGGTGATTTGATTCGTCAAATGCCTGGAGAAGTCTTTCTCGACTTGGCAAGATCGGCTAAAGGCGATCAGCCAATACAGCTAATTAGTGCCCAGGGCTAACCTTGGACATCTAGTAAACGTCGTTACGGCGACGGTTTAACCAAAAAGCGTGCCCTATGGCGCGCTTTTTGCATTTGTTTAGATAGGTACTGCGCATTCAGAAATAGGCTTTTTATAGGTCGATTTTCAACTCGACAGATCAGCGAGGCCCTTTGGTGGGTCAATACCTACTCTACAACGACCGCGAAATGGGACTAATCTATTTCTGGCTGGGTACTGACTAGATTTTTGGGCTCTATTACCTAGCTGAGCGGCTAGCGCTTGCCTATAGCGGCAATATTGTTCCAATACATTTTTTACTACCATACGGTCTTAGGCAGCGATAAGGTTTACCGCTCAGAGGCCGATATAGTGGTAGGGGATGGGCATTTTTTGCTCTAACTCTTGCGCTAGACCGAATGACCACCACCACAGCGAGTATCGTCTATCATGCAAAATATTATCAGCGCACTGGGTGCCGGTTCCGGCATCGACACTCGGGCCTTGGTCGAGCAGTTAGTTGCGATTGAGAAAGCGCCGACTCAAAACACAATAGACAGCACCCGGGAAAAGCTAGAGTCACAGATTTCCGGTTTTGGTCTTATTCGCAGTGCCATGGCTACATTTCAAGACGCGGTAGACGCCCTGGGTGACCCCGAGAGTTTTAATGCCAAGAGCGCAACCTTTAGCAACAGTGATGCGCTGATCCCCTCCACCTTAGAGGACAACGCCCCCGCCGGCGACTATACCTTCTCGGTGGAAAAAATAGCCAAGGCACAATCACTAGTCAATCAAAATAGCTTCAACGATCCCTCTGATGCGGTGGGTAAGGGCAGCTTGACCCTGCGTTTTGGTCAATGGGACGGCACTACCGACAATTTCACTGTCGATGCTGATGTTGAGGCCAAGACTATCACCATTGACGATGCTAATAATTCTCTCAACGGTTTGCGCGATGCGATCAATGACGCCGACGTGGGGGTGCAGGCCAGTGTTATTAATGATGGCAACGGCTTCCGGTTGGTAATAACCGCGCCCTCTGGGGTCAGTAATCAGTTGGAGATTACCGTCGACGAGGGCGGCGTCGCCGCAGATAACATCGATACCAGTGGTCTCTCTCAATTTTCTTTTGGTGCCGGCGCTGCCAATCAACAAATGCTTCAAAATCAAGCGGGCGTCGATGCTGAACTCGTCGTCAACGGCTTTACCGTTAATCGCAGCAGCAACGATATTGACGATATTGTTGCAGGGTTCTCCTTTAATCTGGCCAAGGAGGCACCAGGGGAAGTGATGACGATTAGCATTTTCGACGACAAGGCCGCCGCCCAAGATTCGGTGCGTGGTTTTATTGACGCTTACAATACCCTGCGCGGTGAAATAGCGGTACTGACCGGTCTCGACGAGGAGACTAACGAGTATGGCAGCTTGCACCGCGACACCACGGTTAACAGTTTAATGACAAGCCTGCGTAGCACCATAGGCAGTGCTGTGCCCGGGGTGCAAGGCGGCTATACCGCGCTTACCAATGTGGGTATACGCACAGCCCTAGACGGTAGTTTAGAAATTGACGAGGACGATTTTGACACCGCATTTGATGACAACTTTGATCTCGTTAAGAGCCTGTTTGCGCCGGAGACAACCACTAGCTCTGACAAGGTGGAGGTATCGGGCTTTGGCGACAAAACTTTACCGGGCAGCTACGAGGTTGTTGTCACCCAGGCTCCAGAGCAGGGTAGTTTGTCGGGAGCGGCGGCGGCGGGCACACTACTAGCAGACGTTGGCGTGGCCACCAGTGTGGCAAGTTTTACCGGCACTGCTCCAGCGCTGTCGCTAAGCGACCTGCTGCCGGTGGCCGGCAGTCAAGTCGGTGATGCGGCAACTACCGTTATCCCGCTCAACCTGGCCACTCTGGGCGCAGGTGCGAATGACTATGACTATACGCTGGTGGTCGATGGTAATGCCTCTGCTGCCGCTGTTAGCCTGCCGGTAGCCGACTATGCTTCCTATGCTGACATGGCTGCGGCTTGGCAGAGTGCGATTAACGCCGACGCTGCTATCAGCGGCGTTGTCGTTAGCTACGACACCGACCACTTTGTTGTCACCTCCGGCACCACCGGTTCTACTAGCAGTGTCGATATGACCGCTGTGGGCATGAGTGCTGCCGATCTAGGGCAGGATATTGGCGTTGCTACGGATATCCCCGGCAGCGGCAACGCCGACGATTACGACTTTAGTATTGTCGTCGATGGGGTGAGTTCCGGCACGGTCTCGTTGACCCCTGGTAGCTATGCGACATTCGCTGAGCTGGCTAGCCAAATGCAGAGTCAGATTAACGCGGATAGCGCCCTAGTCGGCGCCGGTGCGGAAGTGGATGTGACTCACAACGGCAGTGAGTTTGTGATCAGTTCGCGCTTGCTTGGCACCGCTTCCAGTGTTTCTGCGGTCACGCCGCTGGGGACTTTTGCTTCGGATCTGGGCTTAGACGCCGGTACAACTACGGCGGGTGCGGGCAATAATTATGATTTTACCATCAGTGTTAATGGCACCAGTTCACAAACCATTGCTATTGCAGCGGCTACCTACACCAACGATGGATTAGCAGCTGAGCTACAGTCCAGAATTAACGCTGATACCAGCTTGCAGGCGACAGGTGCAAAGGTCGAGGTAACTTACAATACGTCTACAATGGGCTTCGATATCGTCTCAACTAGCTACGGCAGCAAATCGATAGTATCGGTTAGCAGTGTCGGTGCAAACGCCGATGATTTGGGTTTAGCCAGTGGTGCCTCCAGTGTTGGCAAAGATGTGGCGGGTACAGTTGGCGGTGAAACCGGTTTTGGCGTTGGCAATGTAATGCTGCCAAAATTAGACAGTGATGCCTACGGTTTGAATTTCAAAATTAAAGAGGGTGCAGTGGGCTCTACGGTGACATTTTCCCGGGGCTTTGGTCGCGAAATGAGCCAGCTGATTGACAGTTTTCTAAACAGTTCCGGGTTACTTAATAACCGCGAAGACGGTATCGACCGACGCATTGAAGATCTAGATAGTGATCAGAGCCAGTTAGATCGTCGGATTAGCGCTTATCAGGAGCGTTTGACCTACCAGTATATTGCCATGGAGCGTATCGTTAGTAGTTTGCAGGGCTCGGGCAGTTTTCTAGATGGTATTCTCGATCGACTACCCTACACCGCAAACAACGGTTAGTAGCTGGGCACCGCGAGTCCGGTGGCTGATTGTTATCTTACTGGCTATTTCCAGGCAGGGTTTGCCGAGTGCTTGGGCCGCTGGCGGGGGTTAATTTAACGGCTAACAGTACTGCTTTCGATGTTTAGCTTTGTCGCTACCAGCGGTAGGCCTCAAGCCACTGCGCTTAAGCCGTTGCGGTTGACAGCGTATGCGAATGGCCCGAGCGGCTCTGCTTGACGGCCACGGTGCGGTGGTACCAAAAATAGCGGTGGTTATGTACTTGCACGGTAAGTCGGTCCTCGCATTTATTGTCTAGTTCCTGCGATCGCGTTCACTAGAAGACTGCTAGGCTATTACTCAGTGCATTCCTATTTCACTACCCTTTCGATAACACCATTTTTGCTTCCGTTTTTGTCTCTGTGTTTCTCTTCATGGTCGTGGTCACTTTATGTCAGTTGCGGTAATGTCCAGCTGCAGTGACTGGGTTGCCATAATGGCGAAGTTTTTATCGATGAACCGTTGATAGCACGATCTCACTATGGTGTGGTTGGTCTGTAAGCTGACATCGTCTTTGCTGCCAAAACAGTATGTAGCTAACACGCCAAAATAGGCGTTGATGCTGCCGTTGAGTAGCGGTTGGGCAATCACTGCTTGCTGTGTTGATTGTTCGTGCGTTTAGTCAATACGGATCATTTGCTGTAGCAACTCGATTTTGCTCGCTAGGGTTTCAGACCGCTAGAAAGTGCTGCGCAATGTAATCAAAGTACCAGCGTATATCTCGACGAAATGGTTGTCAGTCAAGTCAGGGCAGGGCATCACTGAAAATTTCAAGCGCAACAAATTGTCGATAAAATGCTGTTTTTTTGACGGTAGCAGGTTGTCAAAGGTTCCCGGCCTTGGTGGGCGTGGCACCGTCGATATAGGCGCCGCTGTTGCGGTTGTATACCGTTAGCGCGCTGTTAGCTGTTAACCGTTGTGCAATAGCGATGCCTGCGCTGTTATGGCTATTGTCGGTCTATACTTGGTCGAGCAAGTTGCCCTTCACTGGATACTGTTTTTAATCTTGTGGTTACCTCCAGTGTTAAGTTTGTAAGTTGTTGTATCCTGATCATCGTTGCTAAGCTGCTGGTTTTTCGGCTCACCCAGATCGTTGCCGAACAGGTATATTTTGGTAAAACTTAGGCTTATTGCGTAGCTGATAGCGCAGTTACTAGCCGCCGCCTGCTGTGCTTTAGCGGTGGAAAATCCTGATTGAGGTTTTCGTCGTTAATGATGACCTCAGCAGATAATGAGGTTGCGGTAGGGCTGTTTGAATTTTCTAGAATTGGCCCCCAGTCGATGGTATGAAGCGCGGCATACACTGAGTCTTGTTGGGGGTCGATGAAATGTAAATTGTCGATGTCGAGCTTGGCGATAAGCGCTTCAATTCGATAGCCCAGTCCACAGCCGGTCATTAACATTAGGATGTTTCAAGGCGGTCGAAGTCGGTTTTAAAAATCGGCTTGACTGTGAATAATGTTGCTCAATAGCTCGGCGTGGTAGCGGCTAGGATTACCGGCAGTACTCTTCGCGAAGCTGACTGCCGGATTTTCTATAAAAGCCGCTACCCGCTGGCGAGTAAATTCAACCGGCTTGCCCTCATAGACAGGTTTTTATCGAGCGGGTAATTGACCAGGTTTCTATGATTGTTGTGGTCAAAGGATCAGCGCTGCTCCTGCGGTTGATAGTTAACATACTGGTTATAGATCGAGGGCATAGTGTTCTTGAACAGTTCCAAGTATTTTGGAGGGGTAGATTGGGTTCAAGTTGCCGTTGCTGCATTTCTGCTATTGCCCATTAGGGCATCAATATTGGTCATAGTATTGTCAATTTTCCGATCAATAGTGTTGTTATATTGGCGTGCAGGTTTCATCAATGAATAGTCGCAAGGTTCATACCATTGTTAGCGTTAGCGCGGGTGTTGAAAAAATCTGTCAGTAAATTGTGGCGTTAGCTATCAGCTGCTGGCCAGACCGTTAATATGATCGATTAGCCGGCCCGCTTGGCAGTGACGGGCTAAGTTGCTAGGCGCAGTGCATTGCAGTGTAGTGCAAAAATTTAGTGCTAAAGTTTCCCCTGCGTTAGTCGATAGCTTTAATACTGTAATCAATAATGCAA
>JBLHLU010000008.1:0-32951 GCA_047623385.1 Paraglaciecola psychrophila | reverse complement strand
TAATCATTTCAATACGTTGGGTAATTTTTATGAGAACGCCAAAGCCGGCTTGTTGTTCTTAGATTTTGAAAACGGTCATTTATTAACCTTAACGGGCACGGTAGAAATTTTATGGGACTGCCCCGACACACAACACTTTGAGGGTGCTCAACGTCTATGGCAGTTTCATATTGATCATGGCCACTGGATTGCAGATGGTTTGCCGCTGCGTTGGAAGCTGCACGAATATTCGGCCAATATACTACTGACCGGCACATGGGCAGAGGCCGAGAAAAAAAGACATGCTGAAACGCAGCGGCAGCAGTGGTTGCCTTATGTGGTAAGCGACATCGTTGCCGAAAGCAGCGTTATAAAATCGTTCTATCTCCAAGCTAAAAATCATACTGTGGCGAGTTTTAAACCAGGTCAATTTTTAACGGTTAAGCTACCTATCGACGGCAAAGATGCAATAAGAACCTACACGGTTTCCAGCGCTCCCGCTGACTCCCTATTACGAATCAGTGTCAAACGTGAAATATCACCAGGCGGTAGTGCGCCGGATGGATTGTTCTCCAACTTCGTTCACGATCGGCTCTCTGTGGGTGACACCCTCTATGCCAAGGCGCCTAGTGGTGTCTTCACCTTTGACCCGTCTGTGCAACGCCCTGCGGTACTACTTGCTGGTGGTGTGGGTATTACTCCGATGGTATCAATGGCGCGACATGCGTTAATAGAAGGGGTGCGTACTCGATCAATTCGCCCAACCACATTAATTTGTGCAGCCAGTAATCGCCAGCAGCGTGCTTTCTTTGAAGAGATTGAAGAGCTAAAAGCACAATCTAATGGTGCTATTCGCAGCTTCTGGGCTGTTAGTAAAGTTGATAAAAAAATGATAGTTGGTCGTGATTATTATCAGCAAGGGCGTATTTCTGTGCCGCTTTTACAAGCGGTTTTACCCTTGGACGACTACGATTTTTATCTCTGCGGGCCAACCTCTTTTATGCAATCGATGTATGACATGTTGAGAGCATTGGGGATTAATGATGTAAGAATCTTTGCGGAAGAATTTGGCCCGGCGTCATTGCAGCGCACCACTGATAAGCCTCGTAAAACGTTTGAGCTCATAGCTCAGGCCAGCGAGGCAGTTGTTGAATTTACGGAATCAAAGATAGAGCAAGCGTGGTCGGCTAAAGATGGTAGTTTACTGGATTTTGCCGAAGCGCATGGTCTGATTCCAGAATTCGGTTGTCGCAGTGGACAGTGTGGGGCTTGCAAAATCGAGTTAATTTCAGGTGCTGTGAGTTACTTGACTGAGCCGTTGTCGCCACTTAATACAGGCGAGATATTGCTGTGTTGTGCGGTGCCTGCTGCGGTTGCAGGACAGCCGGTAGTTAAAGTTGCAATAAAACTATGAGCAGATTGAGTGGGACGTTCTCAGTAATATTCGTAAGTAGGTCGACAGATCTCATATGGCTATTATGCAAGAGAATAATTACATTAATTGTTGTTGATGTAACACCCGCTGAAAAAGGAAAACAGGGCATCTACAGTGCAGGTGCTGGTGAAGCACTAAAACTTTCGGCGGTGACTTTCTTGCAAAAGGGCCGATAGAAGTGCCTTAGGATGATGTCAGTGTTACCACCAAAGTGGTGATTTAATTTCCCGGCCGGGAAAGCGTTGTTAATGGGTATCAATCGGCTGCTTACCCAGCCAGTGTCCCTACCCGTGATCAAGGCATATATGGTCAGTTTCACTGGGTGGGTTAACGTGATGTCGAGTGTCGGCTTTTTTTAGTCGGCACTGACAGCTGTTTCAAGCTGTATCATTTGGCTTGGTAAAAAGTTAACTGGGTTCGGTCAGTCATGAATAGATAGCGATCAGTACTCACGTCTACTTTGGTTTTCAACTTACGTATAACCGGTTACCGGTAGTAACACGGCTTTTATCAACTGCAATAGCCAAGGTATATTGTTACCGTTGTAGGTACATATAGATGCTGGCCAGCGGGTTAACAGGGGTGCTCTTCGGGTTTGTGCTATTGTTGACGACCAACCAAAATTGGGCCTCGCCAAGTTGTTATTAGGTGCTGCCACTAGCGCTGGTGGGCACGGACTATGCGGCTTATGGCCTTTAATATAGCGGAGTAATCCGTGGCGGGAGCCACCTGAAAGAAGTGTCGAGCCGATCTGGGGTAGTGTTATCGAGTAGCCGCGCTATGCCTTTATGCTCAAAGGCCGCTGCCGTCGCAGACAGCTGACCTCGTTATAGAACTTGTAAAGTTGAATGCTGAGCACCGAGCAAAAAGCTATGCCCGGCGTTTTATGCGCCGGGACAATGCACTGCTATTAACCGAGCTGCGCAACAAAATCACGTTTCAGTGTACGTGCCGACATGAAAAAGCAACCGGCGGCAACAAGGAACCAACAAACGGTAAGTGAAACCGCATGTTTCAGGCCGGTTGAATTGGCTTGGTCACAAACGTCTTGCTGAGCAACACTCAATAGTGAGTCCTTTGCGACACATATTGCCGGTGTTAGTTGGTCGGCAAATACGCTACTGGCGAGCTGCATATTCATAAACGTATCGCTCATAAAACCAACAAAATATGGGCCAATGCCGTTACCTATAAGCGATACAAGAATTAGCAGTACAGCAATAGCAGTGGCCCGTGAGCGGTTACTAACCACACCCTGACCAATATTGTACTGCGCACCTAGATAGGCGTAATGGCACACTGAGGCCACTCCCCAGAGAGCAAAAACGACGGTCAGATTCTCCGCAAAAAAGGCACCAATATAGGCGGGAACCGCGATCAGTAGGCCGATCGCAGGCACCCAAGCCACAGCTGTCTGCGAGCGGGGTGTGAGCTTCTCAGTGATGTAGCCACCAAAAAACGTCCCTATTGCCGCTAGAAACGATAGTGGTGCGCCGAAGTAAATTGCAGCGTCGCGCACATCCAAACCGTGTTCGCGCTGTAAGAAGGGCGCTTGGAAGCTGGTTAAGCCATAACCGACAAAGGCAACCATGGCCGCGCCGATTGCCATCCACCAGAAGGTGGGTTTGTGTTTGAGTTCTTGAAATGCATCATGCCATTGTGCTGGCGCCTTGGGAGACGAATCGGGCGGATCTGAGTAGCCCCGGGGCGGCTCTTTAATGGTGAACAACACCACTATAGCCACCAAAATACCTGGCAGTCCAACCACTACAAAGGCGATTCTCCAGCCTTCTACGCTAGCCCAGTCGAGCCCGGTAAATAAGCCGCCGAGGCCAATGCTGCCGATCCAAGCGCCAAAGTCGGCACCTTGCATCTGTGCAATCGGACCACCAAAAAGGTTGGCGAGTACTGCTCCAAGGGTAACGCCCATGGAGTAAATGCCCAGTGCTGTTGCTCGCTTGCGGGCAATAAAATAGTCGCCAATAATGGAGTTGGCCGGTGGCGTACAGCCTGCTTCACCCACGGCGACACCAATTCTGAAGAACAGTAGTACCAGGAAGCCGCCGGCGATACCGCACAGCGCTGTCATTAGCGACCATAAGACAATACAAACCGCGATAATTTTGACGCGATTGGAGCGATCAGCCCAGAGCGCGATGGGCAGTCCCATAACTGCGTAAAAAATGGCAAAAGGAGGGCCGTATAGCAGGCCCCACTGGGAGTCTGTTAGGCCGAAGGAGTCGATTATGGGCTGTGCGACAACCGCGATAAGCGTCCTGTCGACGAAATTAAGTGTGTAAACCACCATTAATAGAAACAATACGTAGTTTCTATAAGACGGTGTGCCGTACCCCGTGAGGTGGCCATCCTGTGCGACGTCTGCAGTAGCAGTCATAATTGTTTTCCCGTTGTTATTTTTTGTACCGCATGCCATCTTGGTCAGACGATAACCAATGACTATATCACGGTGGGAGCGCAAAAGTTATTTCGTTTTCCGCCTTCATTGCTTTACGTTCTTACGCGCGCTGATGTGTTGGCGGGTAAGTTGCATGGCGAGGAGAATGGCTTGCGACACACCGAGATTATCGAGCCTATAAAGACTTAATCAGCGCGTTAGCTCCTGCTCGATTATTTGCTGGTCTGTTTAAGGGTTAATTAATTACGGGCAATGGCCGCGCCTGAGAGTTATAACAGGCCTTCGCACCGCTAGCTTATCCGCTGCTGTGCGAAGCTCTGCATCTCTAGAAACAGCTGCCGTTGCGCATGGCTGCCGCCAATCTGAAAGAGCTTACTCTCAATACCCCTGAGTAATCGCGCTGAACTCTGGTGATTGTGGCTGCCCAGATCAACTATCGCTTGGGCAATAGGCAAGCCTACTTCTGCGGCGACCCGACCCTGGGCAGTATCCAAGGTGGCCCACTGTTGTAAGTTGCTGAGGGCTTCATTAATAACGTTGTGTTGTTTCAGTTTAGCCGGAGCCATCAGGTAATGAAGCGTACAAAAAACCAGTTCAGTATCTTTGATTCGCTGGCTAGAAAGCGTTTGCAGTGCCTGCCATCGATCACCGGTGTCGCACCCCAGCATGTCCAGTCGCCACAGTAACGCTGCACCATTGCAAACATCCAAGTAGAAGTCGTCCGCAAGAGGGGCTTCAAGGTGCTGGTCATAGAGCGTTAGTGCTTGGTCTAAATCACCCAAGCCTATGTAGAACAAGGCTTGGTGCCAGTGCAGGTGAAAAATAAAATTGCCGGAATTGTGCCAGTTCGGCAACAGCGAAGACAGCCACGCTACCCCTTCGTTATAACGACCCTGCATGTGCATAACATGGCCCACTGCGTGAGCAGCCCACTGGTCGTTGTTATTACCTGCAACCGCATCGCGCCCGCAGCGTTCCGCCTGTGAATAGTGACCGCTCTCTTCGAGGGCAAAAGCATGCATGCCTTGTATAAAGCTATAGTGGTGATCCTCAGCCTGCCAATGAGGAAGCACTGCTTCAATAGATTGCAGCATGTTGCTGGCTTTACCAGAATAAAAATGCAAGTGGTGATTCAACCGAAGTGCCAGTATATCGCGCGGGTAGCGCTCAAGGATTTGCTCAAACAGGACGATGGTCTGGTTAGTGTAATTGTTGGCCCAGCTGTTGAGCGCGAGCAGGTGTAATTTTTCCCGCTCGTTTAAGCTGCCGCGAGCGCTTTGCAGCCATGCCAGTTCCTGATCCATCACCGGCAACAGCTTTGGGTCACTGGCCAATTTCATTAGGTAAGCCTTAAAACAACGGGCCATTGGCATTGTCGGGTCGTTTTTCTGCAGCCGTTTTAGTTTCACCATCACATCGTCTTTCGAGGTGAGGTAGGCGTTAATAGCTTGCTCAAACAGCTCAATGCTATCGGCATTACTGGCGCTGTAAAAAAGTCCTTGTTGGTTGTCGAATTGATTCATTACCCCGTTTCCTTTGCGCTAAATCGTCGTCGAATAGGCCTGTTTATGGTGTGTTTATAGCGTATTTTTGCACTGCTGTCATTGTCGCCTACTGACAACTCAGCCGGTTAATGGCTATAGCGTCAACTAGTGGCAGCTGATTTTTTAGAGCCGGTGAAAGCTTCTTTCGGTTAATTTTTGATGACTGAAGCAGGGCTTTTAAAGGTTGCACACTGGCGATCGTGCGGTTTGCTAAGGGCTATCAGCAAAAGGTGAAGTGAGGAGGCGACTACTAGCACGAGCTGCTGATGGGCAGCTAGGCTGTTTTAGATAGTGCTTTGGCAGCGGGGAAGGTGGGCTATATAGGCCTCCGCCGTTTTTGATCCGACCCCGCTCGGTTGGTTAATCGACACCAGCGCCCGGCTAGGCAATAGCGACGAGTACTGGCAGTAATGGTACGCTTTTATGTCGTTGGTAATGGCTATAACCCGTCGCTGCTCTTATTGGTGTATCCCGGACTAATTCGCTGTACCAATAACCCCGTCAGGTGTCTGTTGGCAGCTTGTGCAAGTAAGTAAAGCTTAGTAGCTTTATCTCAAGTATGACCCCTTTAGTCGTGTTTTGATGGCGTTTTTCACTATTGCCCCTATGCTTGCCAGTGTGATAACTGCTGGCTAGTTTGTGTAGTGCATGCAGAGTCGATAAACAGAGCATAGCTGCCACTTTGAATACTCGTTTGTGTGTTTAGATAACACTGGGCGCTTCTCTAAATCTGGATTTACAGGCGTAGGTAATCCCTCGCGCCGCATGTGAGAGAGAACCATGAAACTCATCGTATCCCTGGTAGCACTGTTAATGTTAGGCGGTGCCAGCGTTGCCGAAAACCATAAGCCCAAGGTCAGCGGCGCTTGGCAGACTGATTTTTTTGACGACTTTGACCGTTTCGATGCCGACAACTGGCAAGACCAGATGATCTGGGTGAATGATGAAGACCAGTGTTATGTGCCAGATAACCAATTTAATACTCGCGAGGTCAGTAACGGAAGCCTCAAAATTCGGCTTGTTGATCTTGGCGAAAAGCGTCCCTGTGATAACTTAAACAAAAAGGGTGAGGTGCATCCTGACACTCAATACGTAGCTGGGCGCATCGCGTCAAAAAACCGCAGGGAGTTTGTCAAAGGTAAGTGGACAGCGCGGTTAAAAGTTGAAATGAGTGGTCAGCCCGGAATGTTCCCAGCGTGGTGGCTACTTGGAGCACAGAACAACGAAGCGCCGGTTGATGAAGCTGACGAAACGGTATGCTGGCCAATGACCGGCTCCGGTGAAATCGATATTTTTGAGCACCACAGTGATGGTGGTCCAGATCACTATGCCGCTCGTGCTATTAAAAGTTTAGGCTACTGCGGTGGGGGTGACTGGCAGTCTATGATGCTGGTTCAGGCAGCTAAACTTGATGAGTACCACGATTACTCTGTTGAGTGGGACGGAAAAATGATTATTTTCCGCCTCGACCAAGTTGAAGTGTATCGAAGCCCTGATCCCGGCGATCAATTTCCCGAGCCGCTGTTTGCGATTCTGAACTTTGCCAAGATTAATGATTCAGCAATGGCTGTTGACCAGTGGGTTATGGAAGTAGATTGGGTGAAACACGAAAGATGGCAATGATACATGGCCCCGCGGGCAACCTGTGACCTCGGCGTTAGCTGTTGATGCCAGTGGCTTTATCAATATCGTAAGATCGGGCTCGCAATAGCTGCGCTCGATAACTGTCTATTGCAAACTCGCAATCGAGAGCTTGGCGTGAGCATAATCACAAAAGCGTGTTTTATCTAAGCAAAGGCTATAGGCCTACAGTAAAACTGCACCTATACCGCCCTGAGAGCGTTATTGCACAAAGTGTTAGTAATGATAGTTCCTGTCGGCAAGAAAAAAATCGGTTGTAACTATATAAGTTCGTAGTGAAAATTATCTTGATTCAATTTGATCTGGGATCGCTTTAGTTTTTATAGCAGATTTCCAACTTGCTTAAGTTGGAAATTCCCAAAAGTGCCCGCTCCTCAAAAGCGCTAACTCATAGAAGTACCAATGCATAAAAGCGCCAACTCTTCAAAAGGGTCAACTTCCGACATCGCAGTAATGTAACAACTGACAGATGAAATCAACCTAACAAGGACTTCTAGGCCCGATAGTAATCACTCTGTACGCGTGCCTTATTAGTGTAAGGCTTGCCATGGAGCTTTCTATCAGTTGCTAGGCTTGTTGAAACCTGCATAAGTATTAGGCTCGTAGGTTAAAAACTAGTGATTAATAATCTATTACACGGTGCTGTAACCACAGGCTAAAGTGTCGAGATTCTTTACGTGTCTTTTTAGCTAAAAATAAATAATTACTGTAAGTCTCTGATTTTTAATAGCATTGCAATATTGGTATATTGTTTGCTTAGTGTTGTTTTATCTAATGGTTTATGGAGATCAACATGATGCAAAAGATAATAGCAATACTTATAGGCGCCATGACACTGGTAGCGATGTCAGCCAACGCGACGGTAATTGTCATTGGAGGTTTTAGTTATGATTCCAACATGAATTCCAGTGCCAGTGCCAGTGCCAGCGTGAGCATGAACGCCATCACTGAACACGCAGCAGTACTGTACCGCGGAGGGAATCAAATAGCAGATGTCAATTACGCACAAACAGTAATGGCAGCAACGGCGGGCGGTACCTTTGCAGGCTATCGTATAGCCTCAACGTTAGGTGTGCAGGATTTCCACACCTTTGCATCAGCTCATGCGCCGGGGTCGATAAGTGGAACACCATTTGCTCAGGGGCCATTCGGCAATAATTATCGTTTTACGATTAGCTATGCCTTGTACCTTACGCCGCTCATAGGTCAAGTTGAACTGATTCGCACAACAGTTGGCGCGATGGATAATACTCCGTGGTGGACGAGTATTACGACTAGCGATAAATTTAGCGCGCAAGGTCCAAGAATGTAACCCGTATAATTGCTGCCACGGTTTATCTTTTAATCTATGCAGATTGTTGACGAGGTTAGAGTTGTTGAAAATTTCTATGTCAACAAAGTTGCGATAGTCGGTGCAGTGGTAAGTTGCCTTATTTTTGCATTTGTCTTTTTCAATTTTTGAAAGCGGTATGGCAGGGTTGCGAGCAATAATAAACGTTGCAACAGAAGGTGGCAGGCTGACGGCACCACCATTCCCAGCGAGCTATGTATTGATCGATTTGGGTAAGCTAAACGCTGAAGTGTTTTGCAAAAATATAATCTTACACAATCTGTTGGTTGGGGTATTTATTACGGTTACTGTTATGGATCTCGATTCAGCCGAGCAACTATTGTCGGTGTCTAAAAGTCTTTGTATGTTACGCCTGGGATACTTAAAAAAATGAATGTCCAAGGTAAATAGCGGGGAATAAGTGAGGACATTTTTCGGCAACCTAAAACATTAGCCATCGATTGAGTTTATTGCATGCTGAGCTAGCGAAGGCCAAGTGTGTTGGCTAGTGATAAAAGGTATTGCTGGAACCCCGTACAAATATCGGTTTCACTGACAATGACAATGACAATGACAATGACAATGACAATGACAATGACAATGACAATGACAAGCAATAGCATACCCTTTGATACAAATCACCAAATGGGAGGAGGTAAAGCGCGTATACCACTGGCCTATATTGATCGTGTAGTCGTTATGGTTTGGTCAGTGGGCGTGGTGCGGGGATCTTGCAGGCGGTCAGCGCGAGTGGTGTAGCCCTGCTAGTGGGTACGGATATAAAAAAGGATAAGCTTTTGGCCTATCCTTTTTTCATTGCTTGCTTCAGCCGTTCCCTACGCAGAAAGTGCCTCTTGAATAACCGGCATCAATTGTTTCTTGCGAGAAATCAAACCGGGTAACTTCATCCAGTTGTTACTGGCAGTCTCACCGTACGCCTTAGCGGCAAGATCGGCTTCAGCATCGGAGTAAATAACAACATGCGATATCTTGTTTTTGGTATCAACAATGGCGAAGAAAATAAAATCTAACCCCTGCTTAGCCTTTTCACCCTCCATCTCTTTCAAAAAGTCAGCTTGGCGCTCAATCAGCTGGTCAGGTAATAACGTTTCAGCTACGCCATAGCCCACTTTTTTACCGTTGACCTCGTAGTGCTTGAAATCGCCTTTCAATACATTGTAGGTAGACACATCGGCCAAATCGGATTTGGCTTCCATCATGGCATTGCCAAAAGCGTACAAATCTTCGATGCCCGCCAATTTAGCCAACTTTTCAGCATAGGGTTTATCGTGGGGGCATGTGGTTGGCGACTCAAAAATGAGCGTATCAGACAATATACCTGCCAACATGACGCAAGCTGTTGTTTTGCTTGGCTGTTTACCCATTTTTTCAAAACGGTCGGCCAAAATAGTAGCGGCACTGCCCCATGGTCGAATATCAACATACATGGCTGTGTTGAAGGTAATGGGTTGATCTTGAATAGCGTGGTGATCGATGATGGCAACAATATCTCTATTATCAATATCTTTGTGCAACTGCGTCTTTTGATTGAAATCAACTAAACCCACTTTCTGGCCTTCGACCTTACTGATCATTTTGGGCAGATCAGCGCCGCAGTAATCCATCACAAAAGCAGTTTCTTGATTCAGTTCGCCGGCACGACGTGGCTCACCACCAAACAGTTCAGCCGCGGCAATAGCCGAGCCGATCGCATCGCTGTCTGGGCTCAAGTGTCCCACCCAAACGAGGTTGTCGGTTTCGTTGTTTTCTGGTGTTTCTAAGTCGAAATAATCCATCAAATATACCTAAGGTATTGATATAAAAAGAAAAGACGGCAGATCCTGCTAAAATATGCTGTGTATTACTATAATTATATCTGAAAACGCGATGATTCAGAATCGCTGATTGCTAGGTAATGGCAGATAAGGGCTTACCCTGGGCCGCAAAGGGGTTTCAAATGACGTTTTGCGCATAACAAACGATGGCTAATACCGGTAATAAAGACTTACTGCTGTACTGGCGGTGAGGTGTGCAGCGCTTAGCTTGTTCTGGGAGGCACTGGGCTGCGGGGCAAGGTGCGCGGAAGGGTCCCAGCGCAAGGCTGCGGAACACACACTCCGTAGGTGTTATGGTAGGACGGCTATCAATACTGCGCAGTATTCAGCTACGGTTATTTGCCGGGTACTTTTTTGGTAGCGACACCGCGCAAGAACAGCGGTATCTTAACGGCACTACGTCTGGTGATATTAGTATTATAACGGTGGGTTTCATAGGCTCAAAAAATCAGCCAGGGGGTGGCGCTGGCGTAGGCGCTCACCACGGTGTCGAAAGATTTGCAATCTTCCTCCACGCAAAGGCAGATTAACAACGCAATAAAAGCCTCAAGATCGCAAGGCTGGTGGGTCTGCTACGGCCTTATGACGACACTACCAAAAACAGTATTCAGTTAAATACCAAGCGATGACCGGCAACTCTGGGCGCGCCCGGTTGGTTTTTTCTATTTCATTGTAAAAGGCATTTACTGTGCATTAAGAACCCGCGACTATGCGGCAGCGCGCGCGAACCCAATAACAGAAAGACGTCCGCGGTCTACAGAGTCATTTTTTAGCCTTCTTATTGAATTCAAGCGGTTAGAACTTTTGCAAAATATCTGTTGTTGACAAACTACCCGCTGTGGCAAAAGTGGCCGTGCCGATAAGCTAATACTATCGATTTTTTTGCGAGCCTTCACCAGGATATTCTTGTCAGTAGGTTTTTCAATATGTTGTTCACATAACCGTCATGGCTTTGTCACATCCTCATTTTATATTACCCCTCGTCAAGAATCAGCAACGCTGGAGTGGCTAATTCCAGGTGCATTTTGACGCAAAAGATTTTTTCAATTCCCAAAAATCTACTATTGAGAGTTTGGGGAAAACTAAAAATACAGGGGTGGATTTATGTTTTTTGTACCATTTCGCCGTCGTGCTTTATACAGCGCGACACTGATTACCTTAGTGACCACTGGCACGATATCAGTGGAGTCAATGGCACAGTCTGCCAGCGTCGGCAATACTTCAGCACCCTTGCTGGAGGAGGTTTTAGTTACCGCGCAGAAAAAAATATTTAGTAATAATATGGTTACTGAGAATATGCAGCAGCAGCAATCACCTATTACCAGTGTTAATTCACTGATCGACAATCTCCCCGGTGTATCCATTCAGGAGGGCGATACTTATGGTTTTGATGATTGGTCTACCACTATAGCCGTTCGAGGGTTTCAAAATACACTGGACGAACAGCAGATAGGAACCACTATTGATGGTATTCCTAACGGTAATTCCAACTACGGTGGTGGCGCCAAGGCCAACCGTTATCTTGACCCGTCTAATATCGGTAATATTACTGTGTCTCAGGGCACCGCAGACATCAACTCCAGATCCTTAGAAGCACTGGGCGGCACCATCGACTTTCAGACTGATAACCCTACTGAGGAAAGCCGTGTCCGCATGCAGTATGCGGTAGGTGAATTTGATGCGCAGCGCTACTATGTTCGGGTTGACACCGGCACCTTTGCTGGCAATACCCATGCCTGGTTCTCGGCGTCGCACCAAGAGGCGAGTGATTGGATCAATGGCGCCGCTGAAAATACTCGCGATCATTTTGCTGGCAAGCTGATTTCTAATTACGACAAACTAGAGCTAACAGCGTATGCCTCATACGATGATACCCAAGAAGATAACTATCAACGACTGTTCTCAGCGGAAGCATTTAGCAGCAACTCCGACTGGGACCGGCTCAGCGATAACTGGACGGGTATTCCCTATGTAGATCAGGTTTACCGTAGAGGTTGGTCTACACTGCGGGAAAATTTTCTGACTTATATTAAGGCCAGTTATACGCCTAGCGATAATTTTCAACTGGACGGGTCATTGTATTATCACGATAACGAGGGACGTGGAGATTGGATTCCTCCTTACTTGGCTGATGTCACTGCAGATAATGGCGGCCCAGAATCTGAATTCACTGGCAGCGCTAGTGCAAAGGGCGGACCACTGCTGGGTCAAATATTTTTTGTAGACGGACAGGGTATTGCGTTATCTCCCGCTGCACAGTGCGTATCGTCTATCACTTTCCCCTACGGCGGCGCTGGTGCCCAGTATGATCCGGCCTGCTATAGTGCCGGCGCGATAGGTGTTCAGTCTTATCGCACCACGAACTACGAAAAAGAGCGTGCCGGCTTAACCTTAGACGCCAGCTGGGCCGTAGAGCTAGACGGTATTAGCAATCAATTGCGCGGTGGTATCTGGTACGAAGACCAAACCCGTGATGAATCCAGAACTTGGCAGAAGATTACCGACACACGGGTGGGCATAGAGTTTGAAAGCGCGCCCTATTGGACCCAGTACAACCGCAGTTATCCACAGCAAACCGTAAAGTGGTATGTAGAGGACCAGGTAGATATCGCAGGGTTTTCTTTCACCGCCGGTGTTAAGCAATTTTTAGTGGATGTTGCTAGAGACGATCGGTTTGGTGAAACCCGCGATGTAAAAATTAATTCTGACTCCGACTTGCTGTTTTCTGGCGGCGTGCTCTGGGAAGCGCCTATAGACGGGGTAGAGCTGTTTGCAGGTTATGCTGAAAATTTCAAGGCGGTATCGGACAATGTATTGGAACGTCCAGACTCTGACCTCGGCGCGCTAGAGCCCGAAACCGCTGAGAATATTGAAATGGGTATGCGCTACCGCAGTGACCAGTTGTTTTTATCAGCAACGTATTACGATATTCAATTCAGCGATAGAATCATCTTTCTTGGCCCAGAAAGTACCGGCGGTCCTAACTATATTATAGGGACCAGCGGTACCTATTTTAACGCCGGCGGTATTGATTCAAAAGGCATTGAGCTAACGGCTGACTTCAAGTTGAATGAAAACGTGTCAATCTATGCGGCATACTCTTACAGTGATTCAAGCTACGTCGGTACCGGAGACAAAGACATAGACCAAGGCTTAGGCTTAACAGCAGGTAATAACGTCGCCGGGATCCCAGAAAATCAACTGGTTTTGTCGCTGGATTGGAATCGCGATAATGTGATGGCGGGTGTCTCTGTTAAGTATACCGGAGAGCGGCAGATAACGCGGGACAACAGCTGGGCCGCAGATGATTATATTACTGCCGATGCCTATGTAACTGTGATGGCTGAAGATGCGGTGGCAGGTATGGGCAGTTGGTCAATTACGCTGTTGGTTAACAACGTAACCGACGAGAGTTATCTCGGTGGAATTTCTGGCGAGGGCGCTTGGATTGGTGCGCCGCGAACTTTGTCAGCGGCTCTAACAGTCGACTTTTAAAAAGTCTTGGTCCGTCCCCTTTGGCTGGCGCAGAAATGCGTCAGCTTTTTTGGTTTGATAAGTGACACCGGTGAATTATTTATGAAAGTATCTATTACTCGCCGACAGGCCCTAGTCGGCTTGTCAATACCCTTTATTATTCCTGCCGCGCTCAGTGACAACACCCCGCCGCAGCCGACAAAAACGGCTTTTATTCATGGTCTTGCTAGCGGCGACCCAAAGTCAGATTCGGTAGTCATTTGGACCAGAGTATCGGGGTTCGAAAATTCGGTAACGGTAAAATGGCGGCTTTCTACAACGCCTGAAATGACGACTATTGTGGCAGCGGGCAATTATATTGCCAACCAGGTCAGCGACTATACGGTAAAAGTTGTGCCCAGTAAGCTGACGGCAGGGACAGTATACTTCTATCAATTTGAAGTGGCTGGAGAAATTTCCGCCACTGCGCGCACCCGTACTTTACCTGCGGGCGCGGTAGCCAATTTGGGCCTAGCAGTAGTGTCCTGTTCAAACTATCCCTTTGGTTACTTCAACGTCTATGAGGCAATAGCACTCGACCCCAGTATTCAGTTCGTTGTTCATCTTGGTGATTATATTTATGAATATGGCCCAAAAGGTTTCGGGGGTGCCGTTGGAGAGGCCTTAGCAAGAGCGCACCAGCCAGCTTATGAAATACAGTCGCTGGCAGACTATCGACAACGCCACGGGCAATATAAAGCAGACCCACAGTCGCAGATGATGCACGCCGCACACCCGCTGATAGCAATATGGGATGACCACGAAACAACCAACAACCCGTGGACAGGTGGTGCACAAAACCATCAGCACGAACTTGAGGGAAGTTGGCTGGTGCGCAGAGATGCCTCACTACAGGCTTATTTCGAGTGGATGCCTATTCGGGAGCCCGCAGCGGGAACGCGCAGTATTGATTACTGGCGCAATTACAAATTTGGCGACCTTGCCAACCTTATTACCCTTGAAACACGCCACACAGCAAGGGCGCAACAAATTAGCTACAGTGATCACCGGGAGCTGCTTGCCGATGAATCAGCAGCGGGGGCAACAATGTTTCTGCAGGAGATTGTCGGTGATCCATCACGACAAATGCTGTCAACTGATATGGAAACATTTTTGCAGCAGAGCTTGATCGAGTCGGTGAGTCAGGGCCAAATATGGCGACTACTGGCTAACCCCATTCCTATGGCCCGCACGCGGGCACCTCGATTACCAGCAGCAATGCTCAGCCGGCTAAAGTCTGAGTTACCTGCAGCCGATTATGCTCGCGCGGTTGAACTTGCAACACTCGGTGAACTCGACCTGCCATTGTATTTAGATCCATGGGACGGTTACCCCAGTGCTAGAGAAGCATTTTATTCGCTATGTAGAAAAGCCGGGGTCTCAGATCTTGTGGTTGTTACCGGTGATAGTCATAGCTTTTGGGAGAATGTTTTGTTCGATGATAAAGGCCGTTCGATGGGTGTTGAGTTGGGTACTAATGGAGTGACTTCTCCGGGTGACTTTTTAACCTTGGGGGCGCAGGGTGCAGCAGAAATGGATGATCTGTTAGCCCGCTGTAATGATGAAGTCGTTTGGACTAATGGTCAGCACAACGGTTATATTCGGCTGCTACTCACCGCAAAGACCGGCCGTGCAGACTACATTGCTATCAGTAACGTAGGTTCACGAGATTATGCCATTGAACTATTACGCAGCGTAGTCTTGAAACCGGCGTGAACAGTTGCTGGTCGCGCCTAGGCTTACTGGTCACCCAAGATCTGCATCAGTTGGGCGCCAACTTCTACATGATTCATCAAACCACGAAAACGTTGTTTAGCTTGGTCTGGCCCCCAGGCGATAACGCCAACGGGGCTATGGGTATGGGTGCCAGTCGACCATACGGTATTCTGGTGCTTAGCTAACACTCGGCCTATTAAATTCAAGTGAACTTCTTCCGCATAGACATAAAATTCTTCAAAATCGTCTATTTTAGGGAATTTTTCCGCGGCCAAATATTTGTGATCCTGCATTCGATAAATATTTTCTTCATGCTCAAGAATGCGCTTTGCTTCAGCTAGAGTAATGGTAAAGGCAGTATTGTCATTGATTTGTGTTTGCAGTTTTGTTGCATCGGGTTCTTTGTCAGCGAAGTCGCCACCGGCAGCGTACCAGATGTCATAGAAGTCCTTTTTCTGTGCGTACAGCTTGTCTAAGATATCAGCTTTAGCAAAATTGTAACTGGGTAGGTAGTTTTTTCCGCTGTTAACCAAGGTATCCCCGGCTATAGAGACCTCAGCTTTTTGAATATCTTTTCGGCTATAGGAAAAACCAAATCCGCCTGTTTCATGATCAGCTGTTATTACTACTAAGGTATCATTTCTGTTGTTTACCCAGTCGTATACAGCTTGTACCGATTCATCGAACTTCAACATCTGATGCAGTAGATCGCCGGCATCATTGTTGTGAGCGGCCCAATCAATTTGGCCGCCTTCGATCATAAGAAAAAACCCCTGTTCGTTCTGTGACAATAGATCCAACGCTTTTTTGGTCATTTCAGCCAGGCTGGGCTGCACACAGTTGTTGGCGACTTTGCACTGGCTATAGGCGATACCATTCAGCATTGCACTGGAGGCAAACAGACCCAACACCTTGCCCGTGCTAATCGTGTTCAGTTGCTGTGCATTAAAGGCTAATTGATAGTTTGCGTACGTTGCTTCTTTAAGTAAGTCGCGCTGATCTTGGCGTTTAGATTTGATCTGCACGCTGGGCTCATCGATGAGTAAAGCTAAGGTATCAGCTGAGGTGTGTTGGGGAATCCAGTGGCGCAAACCGCCACCTAACAATACATCGACGCTGTTTGACAGAATATCAATAGCGATTTCATTTTCTAGTGAGCGATGGGGTTGGTGAGCGGCAAAGGCTGCCGGGGTGGCGTGGGTAATACGGGTGTCGGTAACTAAGCCGGTGGATTTTCCCTGCATTTTAGCTTTTTCCAGAATAGTCTGGGTACTGTTGCCCTGTGCATCTAAGCCGATGGTTTCGCTTAATGCCGGTTTGCCGGTGGCCAACTGCGTTGCTGAACTGGCGGAATCGACGACCAAGGCGTTAAATGGCCGGGTACTCGACAGCGCCAGCTGTCCGTGCTTGGCAAACAACGCCATCGCTGTTTCTCGACTGTGATACAACGGCGTTGTTGAAAACGCAGCAAAGTCTTGTAGCAGCCCGACTTGCGCTGGACCCATGCCATCGCCAATCATAAGTACTATGTTTTTAATCTCGTCGGTTGAAGCGGTTTTTTCACTGTGGTTGTAGCCATTGCAAGCTATTAGCAAGGCAGAGCTAAGCAGTAACAATATCCATTGTGTGGGGTAGCGCATGGGTAAGCTTTTCCGTTGAAATTGCATTGTTGCTAAATGGCAGCAGTGTTGTTGGAATAGTGCGTAATGTCCAGCATTTCTGGACTGCCTAGGTTCAGCCTGACGATGGCCCACAGCTTTGTGGCGACGCATTAATCTACAGCGCCACCGTGTCCGCCAATTCTGCTAAGGTGGTAAAAGTAGCAGAGCTTGGCGCTAGTGTGGCGATTATTGAACGCGGTAAGTGGTGGTGGTGCCGCTTACTTCGTTGCCAACGACCAGTAAAGCTGAACCGTTGGGGCTATTCTCAGCGCTGATAAACACCATGCCCTCGGGGCCCAGATCACCGGCGTCGACGCCTTCACCGGGTGACACTGATAGATCGCGGTTAGTAGTGTACTGCACGAAGGCCGGTGCGAAGGGGTTACTGACGTCAAAGACCATGATGCCACCTTGACGTTCCAGGCCGATAAAGGCATAGCTACGATCGCCCACCGTGCCGATGGCAAGACCTTCGGGTTCTGGGCCTTTGTTGTCGCTGCGATTATCGGTGCTGTTTTTGTCGTTCGACAAGTTAAAGAATAGTGGCGATTGATCGGCAATAATTTGCTCGATCTGATCACCCGAATCAAAAACTAACTGCCCCGCATCATCCCAAATGCTAAAAGAGCGAGCACCGAAGGCATAGATGCCTTCAAATGCGCCATCGTTATCGCTGTCTCCGGTGGCACTGCTTACTGTTAAATCACCCCAGCCCGAGCCATCTTGTAACTCGGCAATTTGGTCTGCAGTAAATTCGTTAGTGTCCAAATTGAGGTCTTCAAGGGCGCTTTCATCGGTATAGGCAAGGCACTCACCATCGCCTAAATCGGTATGCCCCGCGATGTTACAGCTGCTGCTATTAGTGTCATAAATATACTCGCGGCCATCGCCTTCGTTGGCTGTGACTAAATAGGTTTTACCGTTAAAAGCGTAAGCGGCAATGCTGTCGGGCATATACATGCCGAATATAGGCTGGTTAAGGATGGTCGCATACTTATCGTTTTTATTGCCGTCTAAGCCGGCACCTTGCAAGCTGTGGTCTTTATAACCCAGTGGCACAATGTCAGTTACCGTTGCTGTAGCAAGATCGAGCAGGGCCATAGCGTTATTTTCCTGCAAAGTAATATAGGCGGTGCGATTATCATGTCCTATGGCTATGTATTCAGGCTCCAAATCCATCGCCACACTGGCGCCGGGGCCGGTGATACGTACCCCGACGTCAATTAAATCACTTGCCGACGCGTTGAAGGCAGCAAATGAGGCTTGCCGTACTACGGCGGCGGCAACCCCCGCCGATAGGTCGACAACGGTAATCGATCCTTCGGGGTCATTGCTATAATCGCTACTGGGCTCACCTTCGTTGGCACTTAGCAGATAGTGACCGTCTGTTGAGAACGCCACCATGTCGGGTAAGGCGCCGGCTACAAAGGCAGCAACAAAGGTGTTGTCGTTAGTGTCGTATAGGTAAATACGTCCTGTAGCTTGTTTGTTGTCGGCTGCAACGGCCACTGCCAACAGTCCATTATTCACTGCCACACTATTGGCGCCACCACTGGTAAAACTAGCGCTGTCTTGATCTGCTACATTTAATGTTGTTAGTTTGCTCGGTTCGCTGGGCTCGCGCATATCGAGTACATCAATGGTGCTGGCGCCAGAGTTGACCACAAACAGTTTGTTGCTTGCGCGGTCAAAGGCGATGATTTCGGCTCCGCCATCATCAAAAATACCCGATTGGTAGCGACTGATTTGCTGTAAGTGGCCATTGAGTGCGTTGACGCCATCAACACCGGGGGCGCCGTTAGAACCGGCAGTACCCACAGCGCCGAGAGCTCCATCAGACCCATCAGAACCATCGCCGCAGCTAGTTAATAATAGCGATACTGAGAGCGTGTAGGCGAGCAAAGTTTTTTTCATAAGTAGTGTCCAGTCGTTTTAAGTGAATGGCTACACTAGCGATTGAACATGACAGCAATATTGTGAAAATATGACAAAGATAGTGCGCCGGGAAATACTTGCGATTGAAGAAAATAATACAGCCTAGCTCTGGCTAATAGCAGTTAGAATTAATCTCACCACCGGCAATCGCTTTAATCAATAGGTCTATAAAAGAGGCGGGTTGTTAGTCCTCAAGATCTCTAAATTGCGCAATTCCGGCCGCTTTTCTGATTAACCGTAAGTCAGGGTGCGAAGTTCCTATGTTTTCTATCTGCCCGCCTTTTTTCAGATAGTCACTAATTTGTGTATCAATTTCTCGGCGATCGTTCTCGCGCAGATCAATAGGGGTATAGCACAGGTTTTTCATCATTGTGGCTCGCAATAGTGGGGTTGACCACTAAAGATAATGCCCACTTGTGAAAACGTGATGGCGTTTATATGACAGTTTTACTTTGTTAGTGTTGATGCAATAAAGTGCAAAGCAATATCGCAGTTTATGAGTCGCGCTGTAGGATGGTTCAATGCTTACTGCTGAGGTAACGGCACGATGTTGGTATGTTTTTCTCGCGATACTGCTGTCACCGGTGTCGTGATATTTTTCTCAACAACTGTACAGCGTCTATAGTTGAATGATTGGCGAATAAATGACGAATGAATGACGAATGACAGGCGAACAATTGGCGAATAATTGCCGGTGAAAGCCCACTATATAGGAGATTAAAGTACTCGAAGATATAAGGGTGTGTGACAACGTGTTGAGTGTTTTTCAAGGATTATCTGTACTTTGCTCAACTAATTCTCAGCTTGATGCTGAACAGTAAACCCCAAGCTAAAAACAGAAAATTAGTTTAGAAAAACACTGTTATCGCGGCGACAGATTTAGTGGGCAGTATTTCGTCAAGCGCTAGAAGAAGATGGCCTGTTACAAAATAGCTAAAGGATTAAATTTACTAGAACAGTAATTACTGCGCTGAACAATCAAGTGGGCCGGAAGAATATTCATGCCACCGGTTATTAGAGAACTTGTCGGCTATGGAACTAACCTCGCACGGACACAGAATTATTTTAATAACTTGGCGCCGCTATACTTCAGCAGATTATGAGTCAACTCGAAATCGTTAGTAACTTCGGATGACTCATCATCCTAGGCGGCATAATTGGCGTTTTTAGTTGCCCGCAACAGCTGTGCTGTCAACGCGCTGTGCCAATCTTTTAACGCTGGTCTGCTTTTAGTTTAAGTAACCAGGAACTTTTACTTTTTTCTGCGTCATAAAATACAGCGACAGTGAAAAAGAACATTAATATCAGAATGATATGTACGGCGACACTGAGGCCAAAGTATAAAATGCTGCCGAGGTAGACTGCAAAGGCACCGCTCCACATAAAAGCCAATATTGTCATAATAAACATTCTACTGGTCGGGTCGGGAATGTGTCTCAGCGGGTTCTTCTCTGAGTCGAAGATATATTGATAGCTTTGGTAAATTCGTAGTCCGATTTCTTTCATAATGAGTACTCTCTATATATATCGATAAGTGGCAGATGTATACGTTAGGTTTTTCTTATTGGATTAATCAATAACACTCTTTGTCCTCGCTCAGAGCCAAAAATTGTTGTAAACGAGAACTACTACCAAGAACTTTAGCCAAAAAACCAAAGCCAAAACTTACTGCTAAGGGCTATGATCAAGCCGAAGAAGTACTACTAAGTGTTGCACCACTGAATAAAACCCATCCTTGAATCGTACTCCACTACTGACTTCTGTCAGCTCTCATTCAAAGAATATAACGAGAAGGTGAGTGCTGACCAGTACTATTTCTTTAAGCGGCTATTAGATCATCGTAACTGGCCATTCTAATGGTTGTTAAGCGGGCGGTATTTTGGCCATAGGGGGGCAATATTAGCATGCTGTAACTTGCCAGTCAGTTAGACGCGATAGACGTTGGGAAAAAATGCTTTTTTATGTAAGAATATTAGATATTCGTGTTTTGTTACCCGGGTGCAGTGCAGTGCAGTTAGGTTTAGCCTGGTGTAGCGATACAAAGAGACGTGATGATTAAGCGTTGGAGGCAGCTTAGGTAAATTTTGACGCAGCTGCATCATCGTGAAAATCACTGCCGTTATGCCCCTTGATAGCGATGCTGGCAAGTGTTTAGCGGCTGCAGGGTCATTATTCATTTACCCACGCTATTTATTGGCAAGCCTTACCGTTGTGCAGCGGTATATTTATTGGAGTCAAAACCATGTCGATTAAACTTTTTTTGCCAAAGCTCAACGTCACAGCTTGGTTAATAACCGCCTTTGTATTCTCGTTTATCGCCACTACGTCTCAGGCAGAGCTATGGGAAGAGGTAGAACACGGTTACGCCAACAGTGACGGGGTGAAAATACACTACGCGACGGCCGGCGAAGGGCCTTTAGTAGTGATGATTCACGGTTTTCCGGATTTTTGGTATTCCTGGCGCCACCAAATGTCTGGGCTTAAGGACAACTTTAAAGTCGTGGCGATTGATCAACGGGGTTACAACTTGAGTGGTAAGCCGCAGGGGCAAGAGAACTATGCGATGCGCTACTTGATCGCCGATGTCGCCGCGGTCATCCGTCATTTAGGTGCGAACAAAGCGACCATTGTCGGGCACGACTGGGGTGGCGCGGTTGCTTGGCAATTCGCCTTTGCCCTGCCACAAATGGTGGATAAGTTAGTGATTCTCAATTTGCCACACCCAACAGCCATGGCAAGAGAAATGGCGACTAATACCTTACAGCAACAGAACAGCAGCTATGCCCGCAGATTCATAGAGGGCTCTGCTTCTGACCCTGATATCTTATTTGGCGGGCCAATGAATAGTCGCTCACTGGCTGGCTGGGTAAGCGATGCCGCCGCGCGGTCGCGGTATCAAGCCGCCTTCGAGCAATCAAGTTTCGAGGGCATGCTCGCTTTCTACAAAGAAAACTACCCAAGTGATAGCACAGACTCCAGACCATCATCTGTACCGCCGCAACTTGACGTGCCGCTGCTGATTTTCCACGGTTTGCAAGATACTGCGCTGCATTCAGATGGCCTCAATAACACGTGGGATTGGAATGATTCAGACACCACGGTGGTATCGGCACCTAAGGCGGGTCATTTTGTACAGCAAGATGCAGCTGAGCTCGTTACCTCGACGCTAAAATGGTGGTTGTTGGCACGGCCATAATAGCTGTGTTGGTAGCCATATGAATAGGTATATGAATAGTCATATGAATGGGTATATCAATAGGCATGAGAGTAGCCATACGAGCAGAATAGCCAGAAGCACAGCCAGGTATATTTGCCATGTTAGTGCTTTAACAGCCCTTTGCCGTTTCGTGGTTTTATGGTCATAAACAGATAGATAGATGGATGGTTAGTGCCACGCTAGAGCGCGAGTACTACATGCCAAGAAACATCACAAAGCAATGCGCTAACGTCAGTTAATGTTGTCACTGATATGCGAGCCAGCACAGATTTACCCTGTTGCCGCAGTGGTTACTACGATTGCGGGCTGGGCATAAGGTTGTCGCCTTAGTAAAAAACCCTGCAGCCGCTAGTCCTATTGCCACTGTCAACATCAATGCGTTGATCACAAGCCCAGAGGGTATAACCCATTGCAAAAGCCGGTAGCTTAGCTCCGCGGCGATAGTGGTAATGTATCGGTTAGTTCAGAAACTGAGTGCTTAGCCTGCCGGCTATCGATGGCCGTTATGAGGAAATATAGAAGAGGAAATTGCTAGACGAACGGATAGCGCACTACAAAAACGATTGCAACAGTACTCAAAAAGAAGTTTTAGAATGTTAAAGCACCCGTGCTAGGACAGCAGGGTAGACTAAAGGGGTAGATTGAAAAAGTAGATTGAAATTGTAGGACCTGAAGATCAGGTCCTACAATAACATTTCGAGGAAGGTAACTTAGTTAAAGCGAGCGCGCAGTGTCAGACCATAGGTCTTTGGCTGGTTGGGATAACCGGTAAAGCTACCGGCCTGTGCCACTGAAGGGAACGCCGTTATAAGAAACTCATTATCAGTCAGGTTGCGGCCCCACAGAATCAGTTCGTAGTCGCCTCTTGAAACACCGATGCTGGCACTCAACAGATTAGACTTACGGGTACTGGCTCCTACCACCGCTAGTGCGGCTGTTGCATCTTGCGCATCAAGAATCTGAACTTCGCTTTCGTACTGGTAATCGGCACGAACGAATCCGGTGTAACCGTTACGTTCCCATTCCCAGTTACCTGAAACAGAAATACTCTCTTCAGAGATTCCAGCAACCTGCTCACCTGACAGATCGCCAGAGGCGGCCCGTGGATAAGACTCATAAACTGGATCAAGGAAAGTACCAGCAAAGGTCAGTGTTAGGCTGTCTGTCGCATAGTAGGTAGACTCAATTTCGAGTCCTTTGACGTTAGTTTCACCGGCATTAGTTAAAGCAAAACCGGTACCGGTAAAGGCATTGGTCTGGAAATCATTCAAGGTCTGATCAAACACCGTGGCGGCAAAAGAAAAGGTTTCGTACTGGCCTTTCAAACCAATTTCGAAAACTTCGGCCTCTTCAGGATCTGCGAAACGGGTACCGGTTCTCAAATTATTCGGCAAAGCCAAACCTGCTGCGGTTACGCCAGCGAGTTCTGCAACCGAGGGGCGAGAGTCGCGAGACAGGTTCCAAGAGGTAGACTTGAATCCTGTTGCCCAGCTGGCATAAGTATTCAGGTTATCATTAATTTCGTAAGCGACGCGAAGAGTATAATCGGTATTGCTATCGTCAGACTCTCCCTTTTCTGCAACGTTTGGAAAAGCCAACATTTCCGGTAAAAACTGCAGACCACTAAATCCAGCGAGAGTCGGTGGTAAGGCAAGCTTAGAAAATACGTCGGTGTTAACTTGAGACAGAGCAACTTCTTTTTTGTCGCTGGTGTAATTTAAACCAACAGTGAATACAAGGCGTTCCGTTACGTCCCAATCAACCGTGCCGAACAGCGAATAGGCTTGATCGTCTTGGGTGGAGTTTTCTACGACCCCGGTACCTTCTTCATGGAATGTTCCGGCTGGAAAACCGAAAGCCGCTTCAACACCTGGAAGAAAACCGCCTGCTAGAATATTAGCGTAGTCACTGAAACGCGGGCCAAAGGAAATGCCGCCTTGCTGCTCAACTTGCTCATCAAAATAGTATAAACCACCAAGCCAATGTACTGGCCCTTGGCCATTTGAGCTGATACGGATTTCTTGTGTGAACGTCTCAAAGCTGGTGGCAATGCTATCTTGTGGTGCAATGATGTCAGCGCCGGTGAAATCGACGTCGTCACCGAGGTTGGCCCTATCAAGTTCCCGATAAGCGGTGATCGAAGTGATCGAGAAATTATCAAACTCGAAATCAGAATGTAGAGAAAAGCCGCCATTTTCTACGGTTTCTCTTGGATCACTGTTGTAGAAAACGTTATAGGAGAACGGGTTTTCATTGTCCAGTTGGCCACCTAAGGCAGGAATTGCAGCAGCAGTTGGACCGCTGACAACATTTCCTGCGACACAACAAATTTCGTCTATTTCGCTATAGTCTAGGCTCAACCTGAATTGCACGGTATCTGAGGCGTCAAACAAGAATTGGCTATTTAATGACCACCGCTCCCGGTCGTTAATTTTTGTCCCCAGTGTGAGGTTGTCGGCATAACCTTCGCGTTCGTTGTAAGACCCGCCGAGGCTAAATGCCACTTTCTCAGATAAAGGGCCGGTCACGTAACCTTTAGTTTGCAACGCACCATAATTGCCCGCTGTGGCTTCGAGATTACCGCTCCACTCAAATTCAGGCCCTTTTGTTACTACGCTGATGACACCGGCTGATGCATTTTTACCAAACAAAGTGCTCTGTGGTCCGCGCAAGACTTCGATCCGTTCAATATTAGTCAGGTCGGCAAGTTGCGCTGCCGACCGCGAACGGTAAACACCGTCGATGAATACACCTACGGAAGGTTCAATGCCTGGGTTGTTAGCACCATTACCAAATCCGCGAATAACAAAGTTAACCTGAGTCGAAGACTGGAACTGAGGTACACGCAGCGAGGGTACAACGGATTGAAGATCAATAATGTCGAGAATGCGCGCGCGCTCTATAGTCTCGCCGGAGGTGACGGTTACCGCAACAGGTACTTCCTGTAGTGTTTGCTGACGTTTAGTAGCTGTCACCATCACTTCTTCGATGACGCGATCCTGTGCAAAAGTTGGGGTTGCAGCGGCGGTAATAAGCGCCACTGACATCCCTTGAATTAGTAAGGTTTTCTTAAACATTTTTTTCCCCAATTGTTATTCCACTACCGAAAACACTGTCTCGGATTTTTCAGGCGTGACTGTATTATGAACTCAGCTATTTTTCAAACATTTATATGCAATAAAACGATATATATTGTATTGCTTTTTTGTACTTTGTGCGGGTCATCTGCTGGTCGTGACAACAGGTAAAAAGTACTTATAGGCAGGCTTTTAGGTAATCCACTGAGTGCAGGGGCTATCACTCAAATTACTAATAATTAATATCTTGGGCGCTATTTCCACACTATTGCTGTGGTCTGCGTTTTTGAGTTACAAAATGGTAATATCTATAGAGCTTTGTAGGCTAGGTTCTTAACATATTATGCCGTCATTTTTCTCGCCAAATTCCTTCAAGCACTGTGAGGTTTTTCCGAATAGGCTTGATCGCGGCAAGGTCGCTGATTTTATTAAGAGCAAGCGACTATTGAAAAAAATAACGGGGTGAAATTCACTGAGATTTTTTCTCTGCTTAAGAGCACAGGCTGTTCTGTTTGATCAGGGTTATCTTTTCTGATAAAAAATATTTGTTGGGGCTTAGTTACGCAGTTCAAGAATAACTAGCACTAGACCTTTAAAGGCATACTGCTGGCTGCAAAGTGAAGTTGCCTGTTTGCCAAGTTGAACTTCAAAAATTGTTAAAGTTGTATAGTGCTAGTGCCTTTGGCAATTTGCCGTCGGCAGCCAGTACGTTTTTCAGAAAATGGACTAACCCTTCCTTTTAGTTTCTCAGTCGACTAATGCCCAGCCTAAGGTATTGGTGATAGCCGCTATCTCACAATCTCAATGTAGTTTGTATTGATTATCTACATGAATACAATTTTGTAAGTACAGTTAATTCTGTTACTTTTTTGTCCCGCCTGCATAGGTGTCTTTCTGCGAGCCGGCACTGGGATTGTCTGTGACCGGTGTTGCTGACTCATCACTATTGACGACAGTATTGTTATTATTAGGGACCTATTGCTGGTGAACATCGACAAAGCCGGCGTTCGTAAACTGCATTGCTCACCTCTCACTTCTGCTGATTTACGGTAACCGTGTTGCTGTGATTATTATCGATTGAAGTAAACCCCTGTGTTATTGCCTGCATTTCTATAGTAATTCACTGAACGCTTAATTATCTTAAGCGCACTAGGGCCGACCGATCGGCTAAAATATTGACCAGTACCGCGTGGTTTTCGGTCGGGAGTTTATAAGAATAAAAACGTGTGTAAATACGGCGCTGCGTTAACATTGATGGTAAATCATTGATGGCAAAAAATTGATGGTAAAACATCGATGGCAAAACATTGTTGCTATTGGTTATGACTCAGAGTTTGTCGGGGTGGTAACGGGTGATGCGTAATGGGGTTATTACAATGCACGCAGAGTATTAACGGTAATAGCGTAAAATCCAAGGGTCGCTACGAGCGATACTAATGCTTTTAGCTGAGTTGTGAATATAGAGTGCCCAGCGACAAGCCAGCTGTGTGCTAACGTATACAGCGCTATGTTTTGCCCAGTGATGACAAAGGCAACGAATGCTAAAGAGCACTCAGGTTCAATGTGGTCGTTTTGACCGTTTTAGCACTCAGGGGAGCTGCGGCGCTCTAAACGACGGCCGTTAGGCACTTTCTTTGTTGGGCTGGCAGGTACAGAGCAGCTTTTGTTCTTTTTATAGGCGTTATTGCTATTGTGCGTTTTAGCTCTGTCCTCAAGCGGCGACATCAATTGCCATCGAAAATAACAGCGGCAGTGAAGCGTGCTATGTTTATACCTTGGTACAGCCTTCTATTAGCATCCTTAGCGCTGCATAATGGCCATCCATGTGCCGCCTCACAGACTAGAATTTCACGCTATGATAGATAACCGCTTCAGAGCTTTGCTGCCAAAATATGTGAAGCCGATACTCGAGCTACTGGCCGGTTTGGGTTTAAGTCCGAATCAGATCTCATGTATTGGGCTGGGTATCGCTATACTCGCTGCGTTAGCCGTCGCTAGTGGCTATTTTGTTTGGGCGATAGCCCTGTGGTGGCTGTCCCGGCTATTTGATGCTCTCGATGGGATCTATGCGCGAGCCTATAACAAAACCTCTGATTTTGGTGCCTTTCTCGATATTCAATTGGATATGTTAGCTTACTGCGCCATTGTTATCGGCCTCTACTGGCAATTTCCCGAATACGCGCTGCAGTGGATGATCATATTGTTATGCTATGTGCTTTGCATCAGCGGCGCATTGGGACTCGGCGGTTTTGAAGGTACTCGGGGGATTGACGATTCCAGTGGCCGCGGGCTAAAAATGGCAACTGGGTTGGCCGAAGCGGGTGAAACAGGTATTGCCTATACCGTATTTCTACTGTTTCCTGGCTCGATTGCGGTGACGGCATGGATTTGGATCGTGATCCTAACGGTCACTATTGTAGCTCGGCTTGCACTCGCAAAATCTGAACTGAAGGCACCACTATGAGTATTTTTCAGCCGCTACTAGGCTTATGTGTTTTTCTCGGCATTACCTTTCTGCTTTCAAAGAATCGCGGCGCGGTGTCGCCGCTACGTGTTGCCATTGGCGTTTTTTCACAAGTCGCCATCGCCTTGCTGTTATTAAAAGTGAGTATTATTTCAGACGCCTTAATGGGGCTAAACAAAGCGGTATCGGCACTGCAAAGCGCGACTAATCAAGCCGCGCAATACATGTTTGGCTACGTAGCCGGTGGGCCGACACCCTTTGATACCACTAATCCTGAAAATGCATTTATCATAGCTTTTCAGGTGCTGCCGTTAATACTGGTAGTAACCGTGTTGTCGGCAATGTTATTTCACTTTGGTATTCTCAGCCTCTTGGTAGAGGCTATAGGGAAGCTGCTAAGAAAAGCTTTTGGCTTATCGGGTGCGCTTGGCCTCGGCGCTGCGGCAACAATATTTTTTGGAACGATTGAGGCCCCACTGGTAATTAAGCCCTATCTCAACCGCCTGTCTCGTGGCGAACTATTGGCATTAATTGTATGTTCGATGTCTACCATAGCGGGCAGCGTCATCATTCTCTATGCTAGCGTGTTAGAACAAACCCTGCCGGGATCACTTCAGCATCTACTCACGGCTTCTCTTATAAGCGTGCCGGCAGCCCTAACACTGGCACATATTTATTTGCCGACCACGGCAAGTGAACTCGATGTGAGTGGTATAACACGATCTGAAAAGACTTGGATCGAAGTGGCACTCGATGCTGTTGATGATTCAGTAAAAATGATCATATCAATTGCGGCGATCATCATTGTACTTTTTGCTTTTATCTATTTACTGGATGACTTTTTAAGTGTGCTGCACCCGGATTTTTCACTGGGGGCTATCTTTAGTTTCGTTCTTCGGCCAGTGATGTGGCTAGTAGGTTTCGACTGGGAAAAAGCGGCACTGGCTGGAGAGCTAATGGGCACCAAGATAGTGCTCAACGAATTTGTCAGCTATCTGGCGCTGGCAGATGTAACCAGCTTCTCACCCAAAGAAACCATCGTCATAGCCTATGCCCTCTGTGGATTTGCCAATATAGCGAGCTGCGGAATTATTATCGCAGGCTTAGTAGCCTTATTGCCTGAGCGTCGCAAAGAGGTGGTTGAGGTCACCTTTACCGCTCTATTTCTGGGCAATGTGGCTACTTTGATGACTGGCTGCGTAGTGAGTTTGATGCTGTAATATCAGCGGCGGGCCCGGGCAGTTTATGGTGAAGCCAGCCCAGGCCTAGCAATTTTTCGATTTAAGCCGCTACAGCAATGGCTAGAATAAGAGTGTCGCCAGCATAAAAGTACGCGGTGGTGACAGCTAACGCAGGCCTAGTTCTGGTCACCTGCGGGCTCCTGCTGAGTGAAGTAAAAGAAGCACGATGGCTGGCTTTAATGATGCAATACTTGCTTGGTAACGTCGATGGTGAGGCAGCGAAGACGACGCAATACTGTTTCCCTCGTTAGTTTCCCATTAGCGTGCCCGCCGACAGCAGTGCCTGTATAGCCTACCCGTACTATCTATTTCGCCCCCGTCGCCGGGGTGTGGCAGATTTAAAGAGTAATCGAATAAGTCGGTGGCCCTCCCTCTCGGTATGCGCGTCCTAAATTTGGAAAGCCCGAAGTAAAAAACGCATAGTCTTATAGTTACGGAACTCGGCCGAGGATTAATAGTTGGCTACAGTCTCAATAAATAAGTTGGCTTCGCAAGGCCTTATTACTTTCCACTATTGAAACATTTTTGCGTATAGTTGCTCAGCTTTAGTGGTTTATGGGGCAGACAGAGGCCCGCTGAGTAACGATATAGTGCTTACTCCGGAAAATGTCATGTTAATTGTGCCCAGCTAGAAATACCTCTGGCTACAGGTATTGTTTGAGTTGCCACCACATTTGTTTCGCTTAACAACCTTAGACATAACCGCTGAGGGTAAGCTGCTGTTCAAAATTTGACCGGTCATATATGAAGTCTCAAATATGACAGTGACTTTATGGGGTTAGGGGCAATGAGGGTTTTGCTAGCCGATTTTCAGTGATCCATTTCATCGTATTAGTGCGTATATCTGTGTATCTGTAAAAATTGTAGAAAGTACTATGGCCGCTAGTCTTATTTGGTTCAATCAAAATCTTCGTTTGCACGATAACGAGGTGTTGCATATTGCAGCAGACATTCAGCAACCGCTAATTTGCTGGTATTGTATAGATTCTGCATGGTTTAAAAGCGATCGCTACGGCCTTCGCTCTATGGGTGAGCATCGCTGGCGGTTTCTGAAAACCTCGTTAGATATTTTTGCACAACAGCTGCAGTCAGTGGGTCAAAAGCTTTACATAACCTATGGCGATCCTGTGGTTAAACTGGCAGAAGTGATAGATACCTACGACGTTAATTGTGTCATTAGCCAACATCAAGCCAATAGTGATGCACAGCAACAGTGGTTACAGGTACAACAACAATATCCCGAGCTATCCTATCATCGGCCACATAATTTCACCCTGTTCAAGCCCGATCAGTTGCCACAATCGGACAACTTCCCCGCTAGTTTTACCCAGTTTCGCAAGCAGGTGGAAGCGTTCGATGTACCTGCCCTTAGTGCCTGTCCTGCACAACTACCGCCGCCGCTGCCACTTAGATTAGAGGCGTCACTGTTGCAGCAAGGGCCTGATGTTGATAATGAGAGCCCGGTTATTTTCTCGGGTGGTGAGTTGGCTGGGCTCTCTCAAGTAGAAACCTATTTCTCGGGTGTCGCAGCTAGTTCATATAAAAAAACCCGTAACGCTCTAATGGGCTGGTCTACATCAACAAAGTTTTCACCCTGGTTAGCCAGCGGCACTTTATCGGTGCGTTATTTATTACAGGCGTTAAAACAGTTTGAAAGTCAGCATCAGCCTAATGAATCAACTTATTGGATTTATTTCGAATTATTATGGCGGGAATATTTTCAGTGGTATGCCGAGCATTTCCAACACCGGCTATTTGACTTTAAGGGAATTTCTAAAACCAAACCGCTCACTGCCTTTTATCCTCAGCGGTTCAAGCAGTGGGTTAATGGCAGTACCCCATGGCCCATCGTGAACGCCTGTATGAACGAATTGAAACACACCGGTTACTTGTCTAATCGAGGCCGACAGTTAGTGGCGAGTTGTCTGGTAAATGAGTTGAGTCTTGATTGGCGCTGTGGGGCTGCATATTTCGAGCAGCAATTACTCGACTATGACCCTGCAAGTAACTGGGGCAATTGGCAGTATATTGCCGGCGTAGGGCCTGATCCTCGTGGAGGCCGGCATTTTAATCTAGTAGAACAAACGAAAACACATGACCCGGAAGGCCATTATTGTCAGCAGTGGCTCGATAATTCAGTTGCTATGCCTTCCAGTGATACTTTCGATAGGGTTGATCATGTCGATATGGTCGATTGGCCGATAACACCGAGCAGTTAGTTGACCACGATATTCAGAGCTAAAAAAGAAAAGTTACATTGATAATAGACACTAACATTTAGCTGTAGTCGAGTTGCTGTAATTGAATTATTGAACTCGAACAGCGGTGGTGGTGTAGTCGGGTGTAGTCGGGTATTGTGAGTGAGTGCTGTCGATTTCGAAGCCGGTGAACTGCGACCAGTGCTAACAGAAAATTGAATGGGCTGCCTCTATAATGAAGGCATGTCGCTTGGCTAACGCCAGTCGGTTGTCGTCATAACCGCCGCCGATAACTGTTGCAACGGGAATATGCGCTTGTTTACACAAGCTAAGTACTATTTTTTCGCGTGCTTTTATAGAAACCTCTGAGATAGAGAGTAGACCGAGAGGATCG
The DNA here is from genome assembly GCA_047623385.1 of Paraglaciecola psychrophila. Taxonomy (GTDB): domain Bacteria; phylum Pseudomonadota; class Gammaproteobacteria; order Pseudomonadales; family Dasaniaceae; genus Oceanicoccus. The sequence goes on along the minus strand of JBLHLU010000008.1, from coordinate 1,355 downwards.
CCAGCAAAAACATCGACACCCGCATCGTAAATAACCAGTTCCGGTTGTTGGTTTATAATGAGTGTTTGTAATGTTGAGGCAACAGTTTCTAAATAGTCTTGCTCGCTAACAGTTATGGGAAGGCCAATATCTAGGTCGCTATGCGCTTTGCGAACGGGAAAGTTTTTTTCGCAGTGAATTGAGCAGGTAAATGCTCGTGGTTCATCAGCTAGTATGCTTGCAGTGCCGTCACCTTGATGAACGTCACAATCAAAAATGAGTATTTTTTTTACCTTTTTTTGTGCGAGTAACGCTTTAGCAGTGACAGCTAGATCATTAAGGATACAAAAGCCCGAGGCAAAATTATAATGTGCATGATGGGTGCCGCCAGCAAGGTGACAGGCAATGCCGTGTTTCAGTGCCAGTTGAGCAGTTAAGAAGGTACCGTTGGGTGCGATCAATGACCGCTTGAGTAGGCCTTCACTCCAAGGTAGGCCCATTCTGCGTAGCTCTTGTTTTGTTTGTTGGTTGCTGGTGAAGCGAGCCAAATAATCGCTGCAATGAGCCAGTTCCAATAAAGCCATTTTTGCTCTACCGGGACGAAAATAATTTGTTCCTGTCAACCAGTTTTGCTCTCTACAAATATTTTCGAGCAGGCCAAATTTCTCCATTGGAAAACGGTGACTGTCCGGAAAGCCAAAGCTATAAGAGGGATTGCTGACAATAGGTATAGACATAACAGGGCTTAATTAATAGGTCGCTGGGTGAGTGTCGATTTAGCGTTAATGATACGACCTATCAATAGCATAAGCTATTAAACTAAGGTAATTAGCGCAGCGGTCAATCGACTTAACGGGTTGCAAGTGGGATTGCATTGCTAGCTATTGTGGGTTTAGCTAACGCGACAGGCTACCAGCCCTACACAATAAACTGAGAAAAGCCGTAAAAAGCTTTTCATTATTCACGATAGGCCTAGGGCGCCAATCAACCCGAAAAAACGGCGCGCAGAGCTATGACGATGATTATGTCAATATTCCGTGGCTGAACTAAAACTGAAGATAGAGGTGGGTACTATGGTTTACGACGAATTCGAAAAAAATCTTATCAAGGCCGTTAACGAAGACGAGTACCTATTGTGGCATGACTCTATAAGAGTCATTTCGGTATTCGATGATGTTAAGTACGATCGTTCCGACATTGATCTGTTGGGGCCTGGTATGCGCAAGCATGTTACTCAGTTTTTAAAGGGCCTAGGCTGTAAGGCCAAGTCTGGTAAGTGCATTGTCCACCGCGACTCAGAGATTAAATACTGGTTGCCCAAACCGTCTTTGTTGGCTGCCTCGCCTTTTGATATTACACGCTATCAACCTCGCGAT